>JAFGHA010000088.1 GCA_016930275.1 Chitinispirillaceae bacterium | reverse complement strand
TCAAAACGATTATCAACGGTACCTGCAACTACATTCTATCGAAGATGTCGGCGGAGGGACTTCCTTTTGACACGGTTCTCGCCGAAGCGCAGAAAAACGGTTACGCCGAGGCCGATCCGACCCTCGATGTCGGCGGTGGCGACAGCGGTCACAAGGTTGCCATCATGGCTTCGCTTATCAGCAGCGGGTATGTTCCCTACGGAGACGTTCCCGTCGAAGGTATTACCGGAATCGGGGCCGAAGATATCGTATTTGCCCGGGAACTGGGTTATGTGATCAAATTGCTCGGTGTTATCAATCGTGACACCAGCGGCGGTCCGGTTGACGTCCGGGTCCACCCTGCAATGCTCCCGGCACGTCATATACTCGCTTCGGTATCCGATGTTTTCAATGCGGTGCTTTTTGAGGGAGATGCCGTCGGTCGCATTCTGCTCTACGGTAAAGGTGCCGGGGAACTGCCCACCGGATCGGCCGTGGTAAGTGATATTGCCGATATCGCACGCACCATTCTTAGCGGCACAACCATCCGTATCCCTATGGAATATTATCGCTCAGACCGGAAAGTGAATATGCTGCCGTTTGCCGACATCACTTCACGGTACTACCTGCGGTTTACGGTTACCGATCAGCCGGGGGTGCTCGCCTCAATTGCCGCGTTTCTCGGTGAGGAAGGAATTTCGATCGCCTCGGTAATGCAGAAAGAGGGATACGCCGACGACAGTGTTCCAGTCATCATACTGACGCATCAAGCCAGAGAACAGGGGGTCCGGCGGGCTCTCGAGAAAATTGAGCAGATGGAACTGGTTCGTAAAAACACCCGTCTCATCAGAATTGAGGATTAACGACACTTCTGCGGATCTCACCGGTCGGAACAACGGGTAACCATTTCTCATCCCGCCCTGTTTTCCGGGAGTAGCCTGTCGCTTCCGACAAAAGAAATCGGAACTCCGCGTGATGTATTTTCGAAACTGAAGAGAGGTTTTGCACCTATATGATGTATATAAGTACACGGGGAAATTACCCGCCGGTGACCGCATCACAGGCGATCGGACTGGGTATGGTACCAGAGGGAGGACTGTTCGTTCCTCAATCACTGCCGATACTTCCTTCGGGAATCTACACCGGCGCGTCTTCCTACAAAGAGGTAGCCGGAGTGGTCTTCGAATTGCTTCTCACCGATTTCACCGAAGAGGAACTGCGCCGCAGTATCGATAGCGCCTACAACGACACGACCTTCGACCTGCCGGAAGTGGTGAAAATCGTCGAACTCGGACCGGATCAGCTGATTATGGAACTCTGGCACGGTCCGACCGCCGCGTTCAAGGATGTCGCGCTGCAGATTATGCCGCACTTGCTCTCCTGTGCCAAGAAAAAAACCGGAAATTCCCTTCACACCGTCATTCTGGTTGCGACTTCAGGCGATACCGGGAAGGCGGCACTTGAAGGATTCAAAAATGCCGACGGTATCTCCATAATCGTTTTCTACCCGCACGAGGGTGTCAGTGAAATCCAGCAGCTGCAGATGACCACCACAGACGGAAACAATACCTCGGTGGTGGCGGTACACGGCAACTTCGATGACTGTCAGACCGGTGTCAAGGAGCTGTTCGCCGACGCGACCGTTCGCATGCAACTTCGTTCCTCCGGTATCGAATTTTCATCTGCAAACTCCATCAACTGGGGCCGGCTCTGTCCGCAGATAATCTATTACTTCACCGCCTACGGCGAAGCTGTCCGGCGCGGCAGTATCACCAACGGTGAAACCGTTGATTTTTGCGTACCCACCGGAAATTTCGGCAACATTCTCGCCGGATACTATGCCCGCTGCATGGGACTTCCCGTCGACAAACTCATCTGTGCTTCGAACAAAAACAAAGTTCTCGCCGATTTCTTCGCCACCGGCACCTATTCCCGTAACCGTGAGTTTTTCAAAACCAATTCGCCGTCCATGGATATTCTCATTTCATCAAATCTTGAACGGTTTCTGTATGCGATGACCGGCGGAGACAGCCGACGGGTGACCTCCTGGTACGAAGATCTCGCGAAAACGGGTTCGTTTACCATCGACCAAACGACACGTGAAGCAATCGACGAAGTGATTCTTTCCGGTTGGGTCGATGAGGCGGAGGTTCTGTCGACCATCAACAGCATATTCGCGGAGCACCACTACATTCTCGATACCCATACCGCAGTGGGAGTCGCCCTGAGCCGGCGATTCTCCGGACGGGGAAGAAAAACCATTATCGCCTCGACAGCCAGCCCGTACAAATTCAGCTGTGACGTGCTGGGTGCACTGGAGGGAACGGTACCCGATGATGAATTCATCTGTATCGACCGTCTTTCAGCGGTATCGGGAACCCCGATTCACCAGGCGCTCTCCGGACTGCGCGATCGGCCGGTTCTGCATAACCGCCTGATCTCGCTGCAGCAGATGCGCGAAACGGTTTTATCAATTATCAACGATGCCGGTCTTTCCGGCCGGGATACAAAGGCGGAGTAATGAAGTACGCGTTACTTATCGGTGACGGCATGGCGGATTGGCCGATCGCGGAACTTGATAACCGTACCCCGCTTGAATACGCCCGGACCCCAAATATGGACCGCATCGCCGCCGCGGGAACCATCGGGCTTGTTGCAACCGTACCGGAGGGAATGCATCCGGGCAGCGATGTTGCCAATCTTGCGCTGCTCGGGTATGATCCGATGAGTTATTACAGCGGCAGAGCTCCTATAGAAGCGGCAAGTATGGGGGTACGTCTTTCCGAAACGGATATGGCTTTCAGATGCAACCTGGTCACGATCGAAAACGACACCATGGTAGACTACAGTGCCGGTCATATCAGCACCGCCGAAGCCCGGACCATAATCAACGATCTGCAGCAGCACTGTTCCACCGGCATGATCACGTTTCATCCGGGAGTAAGTTACCGTCACCTGCTGGTGTACACCGGATTTTCCGGAGACCTGGTGACCACGCCACCGCACGACATCAGCGGAAAAGCGATCAACTCCTATCTGCCGCAGGGAGAAGGAGCAAAAAAACTTCTCCGTTTGATGGAACAGGCACGTGAAATCCTCGCTGTTTCGGCAGTCAACAAAGCCCGACGTGAAGCGGACAAGCGACCGGTCACCGATATCTGGCTTTGGGGAGAGGGGTTTTCCAGATCGCTTCCGTCAATGGCACAGCGGTACGGGCTGACCGGATCCGTCATCTCCGCCGTCGACCTCGTACGCGGTATCGGCGTCCTCGCCGGGTTGCAGGTGCGTCTTGTCGAAGGCGCCACCGGGTATCTCGGTACCAATTACGCCGGAAAAATAAAGGCGGCCCGCGACGCACTCGAAGAGGAAGACCTTGTCTATCTGCACGTCGAAGCCCCCGATGAAACCGGACATGAAGGAATTCTCGAAAAGAAAATCCAGGCGATCGAAGAGTTCGATACGCATATCGTCGGCGAGATGCTGCAGTTTCAGCAGGAGCGGGGAGACGTACGTATCCTGGTTACCCCCGACCATGCGACTCCCGTGGCGATAAAAACCCATAGCGCCGAACCGGTTCCATTTATCATCTGCGGACCGGGTGTGGCTGCCGACAGCGGCAGCTTTTACGCTGAAAATGCGGCGAACAACTGTTCACCGATCACCGGACCGGTACTATTCGACCGCTTCATCAAGCAATCATGGTAACCTATGGCGGCACGGTTTCTTGAAAAACTGTTTACGTTTATATTTGACGTACTTGCGATAAATGTCGCTTTTTTCGCTGCTTTCTGGTTACGATACAAATCCAATTTATTTCCTGAAGCATTTGATCAGAATCTCGATCTTTTCAGCTATCTGTATCCTTCACTGATTGTTTCCGCCTTGTGGATAATACTCTTTTTCTTCACCGGACTCTATCGTGACTGGTATAAGGAGTCGCGACTCGACGAGCTCTTCGTTGTGGGACGGACCGTGGGAATCGGCATGTTTCTGCTGTTTCTGGTCACCAGTGCCCCGCAGGTAATCCAGTTCGCCCGTGAGGGCGATCCGCGGTTGCTCTTCACCCGTACAAAAATGCCGATTCTGCTCACTTACGGTTCATGCATGCTTTTTTTCGCTGCAGGCAACCGTTTTATCATGCACACACTGCTTTCACTGCTCTTTTCACGCGGTATCGCGATATCAAAAGTGCTCATTATCGGCGCGAATCCTTCGGGTGCGCAACTCGCGCTCGATATCAACCGGTTTCCGAAGCTCGGGTATCGCGTGGCGGGTTACATCGACGATGACGGTCGGAAAAAGGGAACCATGTGTAATGATTACCATGTGCTCGGAACCTACTCCGACATTCCCCATGTTGTCAAAAAAGAACACGTCAGCGGAATCATCATCGCTCACGTGAGTACTTCGCCGAATGAAATTCAGAAAATTCTCGAATACTGTGGTGACATCCGCGTGAATATTTACATGATCCCCTCGCTTATGGATGTCATTTCCGGACATTTCAAAACCCATCAGATTTTCGGAGTACCGCTGATGGTCCTGCTGCAGGACCACATGCCCGCCTGGGAAGCCCAGATCAAAAGGCTGATTGATATCGTCGTTTCGCTTTTCGTCTTAACGGCGGGTGCGCCGATCGCACTGGTACTTACCATCATCATCCGGGCGACCTCGGAAGGACCGGCGGTCTACCGGCAGACACGGGTGGGAAGAAACGGAAGACTTTTCACCATGCTCAAATTCCGTTCCATGTTCAGCGATGCGGAAAAACGGGCCGGACCGCAGTGGGCCACCGAAAATGATCCGAGAATCACTCCGGTGGGAAGATTTCTGCGTAAAACCCGGCTCGATGAAATCCCCCAGTTTCTCAACGTGCTCAAGGGAGAAATGAGCCTCGTCGGTCCACGCCCCGAACGGCCCTACTTCGTTGACATGTTAAAAAAGGAAATCCCCTGGTATGTCCGCAGAATCAAGATGAAGCCGGGAATCACCGGCTGGGCGCAGGTAAAACACAAGTACGACGAAACCATCGAGGATGTCAAGCAGAAGGTACTCTACGATCTCTATTATTTCGAGAACATGTCGATCGTTCTCGATCTCAAGATCATGCTGCGGACGATTCTGGTGGTTTTTACCGGTAAAGGTGCTCACTGACGCCGGACCTCTTCCGTCAACAAACAGGAAAACCCGGCTGCCGCAGACCCTCTCTTCCCTTTCAAATCAATTCGTGAAGATATCCGTGCTGCCGGCTATCGGACCGTGGGGGATTTCACCACAAAAAAACAGGGACCGGTCTTTTGAAACCGATCCCTGCCTATTCTATTCCAGCTCCAGGTGAAAAGGAAGCAATGTCTCTTATTGTTTGCAAATGACGTGCCATAACGGGTTTTGAATTTATTATTGCTTTTGGCAGTTTTTATGTAAAGAATATCGAACAAGTGTAAAAAAAATTTACACCATCTGCTGTCTTAGTTTGCAAATCATCTCCACTGTTGTGGATCCACCCGAGTGAAAAGATCTGCAAAAAACATGGAAATTGATACCACCTTTGCCCTGTTTTCTCTCCTTGAGAACCTTGAAGCACCCGACCGGTTTGAAATAAGACAAGCGTTTTCTAATCTATCGCAATCCCAGTTCCTTCAGTTTACGGGACATATTCGATTGTGCCATTCCGATCGCCGCGGCAGCTGCAGTGATATTTCCCTTCGCTTTTTCGAGAACCGCCTTGAAATAATCCATTTCAAACCGTTCCCGTGCCGTACGGTAATCGAACTCATGATACC
The DNA here is from genome assembly GCA_016930275.1 of Chitinispirillaceae bacterium. Classification (GTDB taxonomy): domain Bacteria; phylum Fibrobacterota; class Chitinivibrionia; order Chitinivibrionales; family Chitinispirillaceae; genus JAFGNB01. The sequence goes on along the minus strand of JAFGHA010000088.1, from coordinate 63,340 downwards.
TTATTGCGGTGGATGAAGAGCCCACAACGGTACTTGTGGATGCCACGGCGATAATCGCCTGTTCAGTTATCTCGTTATCATCTGAAAACACCGCGGCTCGGGTTACGACATGCCGCAATTCACGGACATTACCGGGGAACGGCATTGATTTCAACCGGGCAAGCGCGCCTTCGGTGAACTTTTTTACGCATCCCATTTCCGCACAGCTTTTCGCCAGAAACGCAGAGGCCAGCAGAGGGATATCATCCTTTCGATCTGCCAGCGACGGCACCTGCAGCACAAAGGCGCACAACCGATACCAGAGGTCATGTCGAAAAGTGCCTTCCTCAGCCATCCGGCCCAGATTTTTATGCGTAGCAGCAATTATCCGCACATCCACCTGCACCGGTTGAGTTCCGCCAAGCCGCATGAGCGTTCCGGTTTCGAGGACCCGAAGCAGTTTCGCCTGAATCTGCAGATCGAGGTCGGCGATCTCATCAAGAAAGAGGGTGCCGCCATGTGCTTTTTCAAGACAGCCGATTCGCTGCCGGTCGGCACCGGTAAAGGCACCTTTCTCGTGACCGAACAATTCATCCTCCGCAAGCGTTACCGGCATGGAAGCGGCATTTGTCGCACAGAAAGGCCCTTCCCGTCTGGTTCCTTCGTAATGAAGCGCGTGGGCCACCAGTTCCTTGCCCGAACCGGAAGGACCGGTAATAACCACCGGTTCTTTCAATGAAGCCAGACGCCCCGCCTGTCCGAACAACTGTTTCATGATACCTGATTTGTAAAGCGGACGTGGATATCGCGCCCGTTCCTGTTCGAGTACCCGGTTTTTAAGTTTCACCGCTTCGAGCGCATTACGGACACAGGCGCGCACCTGTATCAACCGAAGCGGTTTTTCCATAAATTCATGAGCACCCAGCTTGAACGCCTCAGCGGTAAGCGCAACCGTCCCATGTCCGCTGATCATGATGACCGGCAGAAACGGTCGCTGCTCCTTGATTTCCCTGAGCAGTTCAATACCGTTGTCACTGCCGAGCTTTATATCCAGAAGTACCAGATCAACCGGCCCGGACACCTGCTGTCGGGCGCTTCCCGCACTTTCCGCGCAACAGACGTCGTACCCTTCCTCGATCAGTATCTCCGACAGACTCTCCCGAATCGCCGCTTCGTCATCAACAACCAGAATACGCATCTGTTTTTCCATTCAGGCAGTCCCCCTGCTCAGGTGGTTCGGTACAATGATCTCAATTCGTACGCCTCCCCGTGCGGGAGAAGCGAGGGTAACGCTGCCGCCGAGCGTTTCGATGAGCCGCTTGACTACCGGAAGGCCGAGGCCGGTTCCGTTTTTCTTGAGTGTCACATACGGCAGCCAGATACGGTCGAGATCCCCGCGGGCAATTCCCGGACCGTTATCGGTAACGGTTATTTCCGTTACGGTATCCTTCCGGGTAATAACCGCCGATACCGAATCGGCACCCGCCTCCAGAGCGTTTTTCCAGAGATTCAGAAAAATCTGCTGGAGCAGATAAGGATCGGACTCAATCGTCGCTTCCCCGGTAACCGTGGTAATGATTTTTTCACCCATATCGTCGGCAGCCTGCCGTATCAGAGCAGCGCAATCGACCGTGGCGATACTTACTTCAGGTTCCCGTGAGAAACTTCGGAACTGATCAACCAGACGTTCAAGCATGTCGATCTGAGAATTGATCCGATCGAGAAATTTCGTCAAATCCGCCTGTTCTATCGTATGGCCGGATGCCGCACGTTCCTCGATCCGGTCGAGCGTGAGCCGGATCGGAGTAAGCGGATTCTTGATCTCGTGCGCCATCACCCGTGCGATATCTTTCCAGGCGGACTCCATACCCTGGATGCGGGCTTTCTCACGAAGCGTCATTAGTTCATTCTGCAGATTGATAACCGCCTGTTCAACAACACCCAGTGCCCCCCCCGATTCACGCCGCACCTCGGCGGATTCTCCTTTGGCAATTTTATCGACCGCCCTTGCCAGTTGTTTGAGCGGTCGGGTGAGCCGGGTGAGCATCCAGTACGCCAGCAGCAGAAACACCAGGAACAGTCCAATGGAAAGCGCCAGCAGAAGCTGTTGCTGTTCGCCTACCACAATCGGAATGAGTACCCGCGTCTGCCGGTACCGCTCGATATGTTCCTTGAGCACGTCACGCCGGGTACTGTCGGCATCAGACAGTTCAGTGCGCAACGTTTCCTCGAGATGCGGATCAACCGCCTGGTCAAGTGCCGTCGCGAGTCGGGTAATGAAATACCGTTGTACGGGCCAGACAAAGGCGATAAAAAGGATCGCCGCGAGCAGCAGCACTTTCCATTCGAGTTCAAGTTTTCTCCAGGGATTCATTGTCGGCTACCGTTTCTCTTTCCGGACGATCTTCGTGGAAAACTTTCTGCATCCGCAGATATCCGACATGTCGATACTGCGATCAAGTTGACGGACGCTACTCGGCAGCAGTACCGCCTCAATCTGAAATACACCCGCACCGGCGGAAAAACTTCTCGATACCTGCCGGTAATCGCGCAATGCACGGTAGACCTGTCTGAATTCCCTGGAATGGTAAACACTGTCGCCGGGAGGCTTGATAATGGAATCACTGAAAGAATAGGTATAGTCGCCAACATCGCACACCAGTGTCCGGAGTGAAACGGTCGTATCCCCCCGGTCACTCATCGATTCGATCCGGAACCGCAGAGGAATCCCCGCATCGATAAGATCGTTCATCCGCTCGTTCCAGTCGAAGGAGATGATGCACTCGAGTACAACACGGCTCTTCAGCTCCTGCACCGCGGCAATTTTGATCTCCCCCTGATCATTGCCGACCGAAAGCCAGTGCGAAAAAAACATGAATAAACCCAGAAACCCGTCTGCGACGTTTTCGAGCATTGTTTCTTTTCCGTTATCCTATATTGCCGAGAATGATTCTGATACGAAACCCGGGATTCACCGTTACAAATCCGTTGGTGACGCTCTGTCCGGCCGATGTCTTGAATCCTGAAGGTGAAAAGTACAACGGCGTCATAAGTTCGCCACCAATGTGGAACCAGTTGACCATGGTATACGTGAATCCGCCGTGGAGTTCCAGAAGCAGCGCCGGAGCGCTCAACCGGTTATACGATTTTCCGATCTCACTCCTGATATCGATAGTTGAAAAAAGGTTTGATGCCTTTGACGGATTGACGTCAATCTCCGCCCCGCCGGCCATTCCGCCAACAAACCAGTTCATCGGACCGGTGACCGCCGCTTTTTCCAGCAGAAAACCGCCGAATGAGGTATGCACGTCAACCGTATAGGTGGTATCGTGCTCACGGGTGGAATAACTTCTGGAACCGGACTGATAGCTGCCTCCCACGCGCAGACCATTCCCCAGAGCACCGTACCCGGTGATTCCCATCATGAAAAACCCCTGCAGGTTGCTGTTTATCGGAAAGGCGATTTCACTGAAATCACTGCTTGAGGTAATAGCATCAAGCAACTGATGCACCGGTCGCATATTCATGACGAATATTCCCGGCATCGCACCGATCCCCCCCCCGTACCCGCGTTCCCGGGAACCACGCTTCCGTCCGAATGATTCCAGAAATGCGCGCGTTCCCTCTTTTGACAATAATTCAACCGTATCTTTCGGCTGCCTGGATTCCTCGGCAGTCTCCACAGTATCCTTCCGGGACGAACCGGAATGGTCCGCAGTCTTCCCGATGACTGCCTCGTCAACATCGTCATCGATCTGATCAGCTTTCTCACGAAGACGTGCAGCTTCCTGTCGCAGTTGATCGATCGCTCTGCGCAGCGAGTCGATCTCGGGTGCCGGAGTCTTCGATCGGGACGCCCCGCCCGGTGCATTTTCCTCTCCAGCTGCGGCAGTACCCAAAGCTGCACCGACAATGCAGACTAAAACAAACAGTCGCCGGAATGAACCATTCAAGCCGGTTGCCAAATTATCCCGTTGTTGCTTCACGATATACCTCTTCCGCGCTTTCCGTGGTCTTACCCGAGATTTCCGAAGGTGAGACTGATCTGAAATCCAGGATTGACCGAGAAGAAATCATTGGTATAAACACCGAATTTATCGAGTGACATGAACATCGGAAGCGAAACGCGCGCCCCGAGATGAAAAAAATGGAAAATCGTATAGGTCAGACCGCAATGCGGTTCCACCATGAAACAGACCGCCTGGTGATTGTACTGTTCCTCGCCACTGAATGGGTCGTCATCCTCATTCCAGAATGCCGTAGCAGTTTGTTCTGAAATTGCCACCTTTATACTGCTCCCCCCCAGCAGTCCTCCCATCGAAAGATTCCACTTGTCACGAAGCATACATTTCTCGATGAGAAATCCACCGTAACTTACTCTGGTTCTAAGCACCAGTACCGAATCTCCGGAAAACGGAACACTCGAAAATCTTCGTTCACCGCTCATACCAACCCCACCGAGGCGGAAACCGTCTCCGAGTCCTACAAATCCTGCACCTCCGGACATCAGAAACGGCTCAAATCCGAATCTGCTGAAATGAAACTTCTTATTCGCCAGTGAAGGCAGGTGTTCCGCAAGTTCCTCGACCGGTCGGATGGAAACGGCCGAGGCACCATAATAGGAACTCCCCGACGCACCGTAACCACGCTGGCGGAAAATATCAATGTTGTTCCGCCAGTCCTTCGCAACATGCCGGAATACCGACTTATCAAAAATAAATACCGTATCAAGATTCTCTTTAAGTACTACGATATCATTTTTACCAACAGTATCTTTTTCCGAAACGGTCACTGCCGGAGTGCTGCCCGTAGCTGCATCGGAAGCAGAAGTGTCCGGCTTTAAAGTAATCGTATCCTCTTCTGTGGCAGCGGATTCCACCGGCGCTGCAGCGGTGTCGGACGGTTCGACCGGTTCGGCAGACGACAGTACCGCCGCTGTCAGAATCCAGCTCAACCATGTATAGTATTTCATCGTATTCTCCTTGTTGGTATCCGTAGCGAATAGTGGACCGCGTTATCCCGCATTTCCAAAAGTCAATCTTAAACGGACCCCTGGGCTGACGGAGAGAAAATCACCGAATCCCGCACCGTACCCCTCATAGGCATAAGCGAACCGCATGACGCCATCGATACCGATATGCATATGCTCCGAAAGCCTGAACGCCATACCTCCGTGAACATCCCACGCCACTGCCGGTGCAAATGCGAAGCTGTAATCACTGCCGCCATTATCATCATAATCGTCCGAAATGAACGAGCTGTTCATTTGTGCCCGTTCTTCCTCCTTGATGATAAATGAAAGATTACCACCGAGCATGATACCGGCGAAGAAATTGACCGGCTCGAAAATGAACGCTTTTTCACAGATGAAACCGATATACATCGGAATCACCCGGAGGGTAACGATGGAATCAACTTCTTCGGAGGTATTGAAGAGTGAATCAACCGCGATGGTGGTATACTCGTCACTCTGATAACTTTTATATCCCGCATAGATACCGTTGCCGACCCGGACATCGCTCTGCATGTTGTAATACCCCATCAATCCGAACATCAGCATGTTTCTGTCGTTGAAATCGAAATTATATTTACCCGTGAGCGACTTGTCATGATCCTGCAGGTACCGCAACGGATCGGTATCAAGATGGGAATATTCAATCCCGAAAATGAATGATCCCGCATGCCGGTGTTCCTCCCGTTCTTCAATCTGTTCCTCCAGGCGTTCCACTGCCTCGTCCTGCGATTCCCGAAGATCGTCGAGTGTCTTCTCTACCTGTTCCTTGATATCCTCGATAACTTCACGGAGATTCTCAATCTGTTCCTCGATCTCGTCGCGAAGATCGGTTCGGCTTTTCTCGATATTTCTGAGCTGCTCCTCAAGCTGTTGCGCCTTCAGGTCAAGCGAATCAGCCGCCTGCTGCAGTGAATCGGCAATGGCTTTTTTGGCATCGAGATCAGGATGTGCTGCGGTATCGGCAGTCGCGAAAACGCCACACAGCAGCAGCAGTGTAACAAAGAGTGTCTTTTCTAATATTCTCATGGTAACCCCCTGAATATGGATGAAAGGTGATTTGTCAGTATTTTGTCAGTATACTGTTTCACCTTTTCCTATCTCAACTTGTGTGCCAGCCGGAGAGAGAATCCGTAATCGGCTGAAATTTAAATGATTATCACGAAAAATAGATCTTTTCCACGGTTGGAAATAGCCATTTTATATCATTCTGATATATCGAGGATATCGGCCGGGAAAAAACCAGGCATGGTGAAGCATTACTTTTTCGAAGGGGATTTACAGGAACAGAGTACGAATACCGTTGTCGAGACCATTCCGGATCAGAAATGTTATATCTCAATCCCGACGCCGTGACAGAATAGAAGCCGGAAAGAAGTTCACTGCTGCACTCCTCCGGTATGCATCTCGAGTGTCTCACCGAGCCTGGTGGCGATCTGCGGTATAATATCGGTAAGGAAGACAATCTCTCTTCCGAAAAAACGCTGACGGTGACGTGCGACGACATCTCCGGTTTCCACATCAACTATGTAGATACGTACAATGTATCTCCCGAAGAGTTTTTTAAGCCGTCCGTAGCCCATATAGTTAACCCCAAGAAGTTTCCCGACATTTCTGGCACATCGTTTGGAACCGCACTGCAGTGTCCCTCCGCGAGCCTGCATCAGCCGTTCCATCTCGTCGATATAGAGCATGGCACATCCACCGACATCGGCAAGATACGACTGCAGCTGGTAGCTGTATCGCAGCGCACCATCGGCATCGATATTCCGTCCGGTCACCAGATACCCGAACGCCAGCTTGCCGCTGGTTTCGATCCCCTCGTCACTGCCGTAGGCAAGATAACCCCGCACATCACCGAAGGCGCCACCCGCCTGCTGTTCCAATCGGTCCCTCGCCTCGGCCTGCTGTCGGGCGGTTTTATTTGCACGGTCATTTTTATCGACCAGATTGACAGTTGCTTGACGGGCGAGTTCGGGAATGACCTTTTTGATGAAGTTGCTCTCTTTCCCCTTGTAAAACCTCGAAACATTCGCGACGAGCCGTCCCGTCAGGATGTCGGCGATCTGAATGTTGAGAGAAAAGGTTTTGCCTATGGTCTCGATGCTTCCGAAACAGAGGTAATCGACGCCCAGAAGTTGACCATTGATAATACGGCACTGCAGATCCGAACAGCTTTCAGAACCACCCCGTTCGGTAATCAGGGCTTCGGTTACGGAATAATCCATGACCTCCCAGCCGGTGACCCCGACGAGCGCGACTTGCATGTGCATGCTGTAGTTTTCGGCATCTTCACGGGAAAGTCCGCTTTCCCGCAATCGCATTACCGCCATTTTTTTCTGCCGGATCACCGCGTCATTCATCTGCGCCCGTGCCGGGAGCAGAAACAGTAATAGAATAAAACCGGCGGTACCGACGAATAACAACGATCGCCCCCCTGGTACCACATCATTCCGCAGCGAGACCGACATATGAGAATTTAAGCGATTATTCCGTATCATGTGCGTAAACCGAGAATGTGTGAACAGTTTTTTCAGGCGTGTCAAACTACAGGCTTTATAAACGGAACCGGAAGTACTAAGGCATCATAGAGAAATCTGAAAAACGGAGGCATTATCTGCCACTGGCTTACCCCGGAAAATATGGCAGTCATCCGAATCGGTTCCAGTACCTTGCAAAAATAGTTGTTATCTGCTTCCGGGTCAATAAGTTGTCATTTACAATTTAACGGGAGGCGTTTATGACCGTCCGGTACGACACCACTACGAAATTCACTCTTCGATACGGAACCGGCGGACCGCATCCTGCGTAATACAGATTACCACCGGTTCGGTCGGTGAAAACACACAGGTCCGGGTCGCTCTCGGCACCTTTCCGAGAACCGACCAGTCAGCGGTGGAAAAAACCGTTCCCTGAGCGATAAATTTGGTACCGTCGGGAGAAAATGAATGGCAATATCCTTTGTACTCTCTATAAAGGTCACCATCGTTGCTTTCAATCAGCAATACTTTCCCGGTAAACGCGGTCGGTATGGTGACGGCAAGTAACGAATCTCCCGGAGCAAAGGAGAGAAGTGGAAAATTCTCCTGCGGTTCGACGGATGGTCGTACCGATAATTTCGGGAGGTCCCGGTCGTGTGTGCCGTTCGAAGCCGAAAAGATTCTGACACGGGCACCGTAATCGAACATTACGGTCCGGAACTCATACACCGCGCAACGTGTATTATCCCGGGAGAATGTTACATCACAAAACTTGCAATCAGTAGCCGGCTCGATTCTCGCAACCGCCGCATAGGTCTCGGTTGAAAAAAGATACAACTTTCCGTCGGCAATTACCGCCAGCCGTTTGCCGTCAGGTGAGAATACCGCCCGGGTAACCGATGCACCAACCGTGAGCGATCTAGCCTTATCCCATTGTGCTGCTCCACCGTCGTAGATAACCGCCTGGTTGCCTCCCGCAATCACCAGCATGCTGCCGGTATCGGAAAAATCGACCGCATACCCGCTCAGATTTTCCGGAAGTCCAATAAACGCCATGTAGGGATCGTTCACGTTTTCTTTCCGCAAGTGAAAGAGACCGGCAGAACGGACGAAATCTTTTTCCGATAGTCGTGATGGAACTTCAGTAATTTCGCCACGCTGGTTCACCTCAAACAAAGCGACACTTCCGGCGGAAACGAAATTGGGAATTGCGAAGAGGGTACCGTCGGCTCTGTAGGCAAGATTCCTGATGATCACCGGACGGATCGATAGTTTGCTGCCGATTTCCCGTATTTTTGCTTTTGTCGGCATCGCAAACAGCGAGAGCATCAGAACAGGCGAAAACAGTACACGATACAATGCATTGCGGTATATACCGGAGCGTGCATACTGCATTGAAGAACCTCTCGGGAGATCAGTGATGCATTGTTGTTGAAAGCTCTTCCCGCCGGCGCATTGCATAGACACAGGCCGGCTCTTTCGGTTTCATGTCGCATTTGGAGAATTCAAGATAGAAATCCCAGGCTTTGATCGCCTCAACCAGCAGAGCTTCATTCTGTTCATCCTGGGTGAATCTGCCGTCGATCGAGCAGGCACTGTAATAGAGAATCTCACTTTTGCTGTCGGGGGTCTGGGCGATGACCGATCCCGCGGTAGACTTAAGCGCACTTTCGAAACGTTCCTGCGCTTCTTTGAAGAGATCAAGATGAAAATAGACTCTTCCGAGATAGGCATCGATAACCGGATCACTGTAATGGCTTTTGAGTGCCTCGAGGATTTTTCGTGCCTTGGTGTAATTCTCCTGATATTTGATCATGATGGCTGCCATACGGACCTGTGCCTCGAGATATTCATTCGCCAATCCGCCTTTTTCCATGGGCGGCACCATTTTATACAGGCCGATCGCATCATCCCACATCTCCTTGCGCTCGGCGTTACGCCCCTGTTCCAGGAGCGGAATCGAGGCGGATTCGGAAAAATTGACCGGTGTAAGGTCGATGAAAAAGCTGCGGTAGAGCGCAATCCCCGAAAATACCAACGCAACAATCGAGGCGATCAAAGCGACCGTACTGAAATGCCGTTTAAACGAAAAGGGAACGAATACCCTTTTTCCGGTTCCCCAGTTATCGTATGAATGAATGCAGTGGGTAACCGATTCACTTATCTCTTTTGCAGTGGAAGGACGATGGTCACGGGTTTTCGAAAGCAACCGGTCGATAAGTTCCTCGGTAAGCGGCGAGATGGTTTTACGCAACTGACGTACCCGGGTGTACTTGCAGGTTCTAATCCGCTCGATCAGTTCGGTGAGCGTGGTCGCGCTGAAAGGACGTACGCCGGTGGCGAGTTCGTACATCACAATTCCCAGAGAAAAGAAATCACTGCGCACATCGAGGGGGGCGTCGCTGATCTGTTCCGGTGACATGTAATGAAACGTTCCGACGATCATTCCCTGCATGGTGTTTGAGGTGATGTTGAGCGGTTTCGCGGCACCGAAATCCATCAATTTCACCGTCTTACTGGCGGTAAGCATGATGTTTTCGGGCTTGATATCCCGATGAAGAATACCGTGAATATCGTCGCTGCCGCCGCCCTGAATATGCACGCTATGGGCATAATCGAGTGCGTCGGCGAGCTGTGCGGCGATGCTGAGAATTTCCCGTTCGGAAATTTTAGGATTCGAGCGGATATATTCCCGGAGGGTCTGCCCTTCGATATACTCCATTTCAATGTAGAAAAAACCGCCCACCTGACCGGTATCGTACACCCGGAGAATATTGGGATGATCGAAACGGGCGACGAGCTGCGCTTCCTGTCTGAAACGGATGAAATACTCTTCCTCTTCGGTAAAGGCCGGTTTGAGTATCTTCACCACCCGTTTGAGATCGAACCGGATGTTGTGCGCCTGGTAAATAAGCGCGGTACCGCCTTCATTCATCCGCTTGATGATTTCACAATTGCCGATCGTTTTACCGATGAACTGATCGGCATGGTGCACCCCGGTATTTACCGTTTTGATGGTTCCGGTGGCGGCTCCATGGGATTCATGTTCCGCGGTTTTTCTTATCCCCTGTTGCATTCTAAGCCTCCGCAATCAAGGTGGTGAGTGCCTCGGTGATGCCCTCGATGGAACGTTGCACCTTTTCCCGGGCGGAGGCAAGCGGCAAACCGGGTCTGCTTCGGCACGATGCATAAAATTTTATTTTCGGTTCGGTTCCTGAAGGACGTGCGGTGATGATACTCTCGTCGTCAAGCAGCATCTGGATCACATTCGACGAGGGAAGGGTAATATTTTTCTCCACACTGCCACTTTGCAGCAACCGTGTGGTACCCTCCCGGTAATCTCTGATTTCCACGATGTTCTTCCCGTCGATTTCGGCGGGCGGATCGGTGCGCAGCCGTTCCATAAGTGCCTTCATGGTCGCAAGTCCCGCCTGACCTTTAAAGTATTTCGCGATCTGCGTTTCCTGAAAGTAACCGTACTTTTCCCATATCGCAGTAAGCTGATCAAACAGCGTACGACCATTGACACGATGGTACAATGCCATTTCAACCACCATCGTCGCCGCAGAAACGGCATCCTTATCCCTGACGGCGGTATTGACCAGATATCCGTAGCTTTCCTCCCCGCCGAACACGTACGATGGACCGTCCGGCATCGATTCAAACCGGGCGATTTTCTCGCCGATATATTTAAACCCCGTCAGCGTATCGATACAGTCGGCTCCGTAGGAGCGGGCGATCAGCCGCTGCAGCTCGGTGGTGACGATTGTTTTTACGAGCACGGGCCGCTCCGGCATTGTTCCGGCGTCGGCATGCGCACCGAAGATATAATCGGCAAGCAGCGCACCAAGTTGATTTCCGGTAATAAGTCTGATCGTATCGCCATCGGGAGCCGCGATTCCGAGCCGGTCGGCATCAGGATCGGTACCGAATACCAGATCGGCACCCTCGTTCGCCCCCAGTTCCAGCGCAAGCCGCATTGCCGACGCCTCTTCGGGATTGGGATAGCTCACGGTGGGAAAATTACCGTCGGGCTCTTTCTGCTGCGGTACGAAAATCACCTTCACCCCCATCTCTTCGAGTGCACGCGCGACAGGCATGGCACCTGCTCCGTGGAGGGGAGTGAAAACGACTTTGAATGAATTGCCGTGACTGCGCAACAGTTCAGGCCGCAGGGAGCATTTCTTGACCATTGCGATAAACGGATCGTCCACTTCGGCATCGATTATCCTGAGAAGACCACTGGTTTCCGCTTCTTCACGGGTGAGCGTCTTCGGAGTCTGAGCGGCAGCCCGCACCTCGGCGATTATCGCGCTGTCATGCGGCGCGACCACCTGGGCGCCGTCACTCCAGTATACTTTGTACCCGTTGTACTCGGGAGGATTGTGACTTGCGGTCACGACGATGCCGGCGGTGCAACCGAGTTGACGAACGGCAAACGACAGTTCGGGAGTGGGCCGGAGCGACGAGAACAGATAGGTGCGGATACCGTTTCCGCAAAGCACCCTGGCGGCCTCGAGCGAGAAAAGGTCGGAATAATTGCGCGAGTCAAACGCGATAACCGCTGAACCGTTGCCTGCACCGACCGTTTTGTTGATATAATTCGCGAGCCCCTGCGTCGCCCGCCGGACGGTATAGGGATTCATGCGGTTGTACCCGCCACCGATCACTCCGCGAAGTCCGCCGGTACCGAATGCGAGGTCGGTATAAAACCGGTCGGTAAGTTCGTCAGTCTGCTCTTTTGCAAGTAATTGCTCCACCTGCTCCCGGAAAAACGTGTTCTCTTCGTAGGCGATGTATTCTTTCGCTCTGGTATGTATTTCCGCTGGAATCAATTCCTTAAAACTCCTTATTCATAATGGCAATGGAATGGCTGAGACTACTCGTGCAAATAATTCATAATAAAATAGTGTATGGGTAGACCACAGGACAGATTAAAACCTCAGGTTTTCACAATAAAAACGGTTAAAAGCTCGTTTTTACCATTTTACCCGATTTCTGTTCAGAAATAACCGGCAACCACGCATTGATCCCGCCCGGCAGGGTCAATGCCCGATTTTCATCAAATATGAACAGCTACTGTTTACCACTACACACTGGAACATTTTCCGGACCTGTTACCGAAAATCCCGTGTGCCCGTCCGCACAGGTATATTTCATGAAGGGAAATGCAGTTCCTATCGACTGAGCGGTACGGTTCAGAAAGAGAAAAGAATGACGGGAACCACCGTCATGACGGAATAGCCGGTGGAAACTCCTCTGCCGACCGTTTTCATATCGGAGTTGAGCCACGCCGAGGTGGTAAGCCATATTGCAGCCGCACCGGTTACCATCCCCGCAATCCGGTGAACCATCCGAAGGGTACCGTAGTTGTCGGGTTTACCGAAAAGTGTGTACGCACCGATTCCCGCATCAACCCCGATGAGCGCAAGATTGGTAATCGCCGCCGCGGTGGAGTTGGCCTGACCGGTACGTATCATCTGCACCGATGTATAAATACCCGCGCCTTCAATAACCGGAATCGTGATAAGATGACTGACGGTTTTCCCGTCCATCGCATGAATCTGAAGAAGTGTACCCGCAATAAGGATAATAAGGGCAGATAACGGTTTCATGATGGCATACCTTTCTCTGCAGTGGCAGTGACGAGAATTCTCAAGGTGAAAATACTACTGAAATCGATACGATGTAATATTTTAACCGTTTCCACCAAGAATAATTTCATGATCTTATTCAAAGATTGTATTTTTTACGATTTTACCACCGTTCGACCTGCCGGTTAGTGGATGTACCGTATTTCCCCCAGTTCGGGACATTTCTGTCGGAATGCGGCGGCGGGAAGAACCTCTTAGGAGTTCAAATGAAGATCAGGTGTATTTATCCCCATTTCCGCAAATTTCTGGAAGGACACTCCGCACTTGACGGACTGCTCAAAGAATATCTCGTCGGTAATTATACCATGCCGCCGTCACTGGCGATTCCGATCATTGCGGCTCTTACTCCATCCGACATCGAACTGGTACTTACCGACGACAACATCGGACAGCCGATCGACTACGACGAAAAACTCGATGCCGTCGCGATCAGCTGCTTTACACCTCAGGCCCAGCGTGCGTATGAAATAGCCGATGCCTACCGGGCACGGGGAACCACCGTTATCATGGGAGGTATCCATCCCACCGCACTGCCGCAGGAGGCCCTCGGTCATGCAGATGCCGTTTGCGTCGGTGAAGTCGAGCCGGTGTGGCACACCATTCTCGAAGACCTCGGAAAAGGGTCACTGCAGCCGCTCTACCGGAGCGAACCGGGAACCTATCCCCTCGCCGATTTCCCGATTCCCAAAAGGGACATTTTTCCCGCCGATGTCTATGAATGGAATGCCCACCTGGTGCTCACCACCCGCGGCTGTCCGGTCCAGTGTATCGGATGTCCGATTCCGGGGAAAGAGGGCATTAACGTGCGTCTCCGGCCGGTTGATCATATTATTGACGACATCGTTCAGATGCCCTACCGTCAGTTTTATTTTGCCGATGATACGGTTATGCTCCCGGGCAAGAAATACATGAAGTTCCTGCTCAAACTGATGGACCGCACGGCCGATCTTGATGTGAGTATTTTTCTCGCGTCAACGATGATGATGATCGATGAGCCGGATTTTTACCGCAAACTGCACCGTGGCGGCGTTTCGTCGATGTATACCATTTTCGGATTCGATCCGGTGACGATCGAACTTTTCAGCAAGGACTGCAGCCGGGAACGCTGGCAGAAATGTATCGATCTGGTGCGGATGAACGAGGATGCGGGAATTCACTTTTTCGGATCGTTCGGTATCGGATTCGATTATCAGGACCGGTCAACAGTTGAATCGATTCTCCGATTCTGTGAAGAGAGTGGAATCGATCTTGCCGAATTCTATATTCCCACCCCATTCCCCGGTACTCCGTTCGGAAACCAAGCGGAGCGGGAAGGTCGTATACTTCACCGTAATTACCATGTATGGAATCACGGTAATATCGTGTTCAAACCGAAAAACTTCACCGAAGATGAGCTGGTGGATGATTTTTATTCCCTGTGGCGAGGGTTTTATGCGGGGAAAAAACCCGCGGATACGCTCAGAACTTTCGAGGTTGCCACCGGCGACACTGCTGCGGAAAAGGGCGGAACGCAGACATGAGTAAACGGTTCGACGCGGTTATTATCGGATCGGGTCTCAGCGGCCTGACCTGCGGCGCATTTCTCGCCCGGGCCGGAATGAGGGTACTGGTATGCGAACGGCACCATACCATAGGCGGATACGCTCACAGCTTCAGGCGTGGTACCTACCGGTTCGAATCGGGTATACATTCGGTATCACTCGCCCCCGACGGTTTTATAATGCATCTCCTGAGGCTTCTCGGCGTCGAGTCGACGATCGAGAGCATTCCGCACGATGCGATGTACAGTTTCACCGCAGGTGATTTTTCCTACCGGGTACCCGCCAGATTCGACGCTATTTCCGATCAGCTGGCATCGGACTTTCCACATCAGCGATCAAATCTGAAATCACTCTTCATCGATATGAGCCGTTTTTACGATACGCTTATACGGCCACTTTTTTATTTTGAGGAACGGTTCACCGAAAAAGACAAGGAATTCATCGCGCGGTATTTCAAGCGTTCCTACCGCGAACATCTCTGTTCCCATCTGTCCGATGAACGCCTGATTCGGATTTTCTGCAGCCAGTGGCCTTTCTGGGGAATGCCGCCCGACAGATCACCCACGATCTATCCGCTGCTCGCTTTTTATGTGCACACCCTCGAAGGATCACATCATATCAAGGGCGGTTTTTCCCGTATCGCCCTGGCACTCTCCCGTGCTATCACCGATCGGGGCGGCGAAGTCAGAACCGGTGCCGAAGTGACCGGAATGACTGCTGAGAATCTTACGGTCCGTTCGGTAAAGTTTCGTTCCGGTGAGGAAATCGAGGCGGACCTTTTCATATCGAACATTTCCCCCCATGTCCTGCACGGATCACTCATTCCCGAAACCGCCCGCAATAAAATGTGGCGCCGCCGCCTGCGCAACCTGACTCCGTCGGTATCGGCAGTAGGGGTATACTGCGGTTTGCACCGCCCGGTGCGGTTTCCCGGCGGCAGTACGCTTGATTTCTGGTTTGAACATAACGATTACAACGATATCTACCGGTCCATCGAGCAGGGAACCGCGGCGGACTGCAGCCATCTCGTTTTTCTTCATTCTCCGGTGGAAGACGAGAAACTGACGATGCTCATTCTCAATTTTGTAAACAGCAACCGTTCGAATGACTGGAAAACGGATAAAATGCGTTATGCGGATGCCATTATCGCCAGAACACGCCGGTTGATCCCGGGATTTGAGGAGGCCCTCGATTATTATGAGGTTGCCTCTCCTGACACATTCGAACGGTTCAGCGGGAATACCGCAGGAGCGCTTTACGGATTTGAAAATACGAAAGAAGTCTACGGCGAAGCCCGGATGCCGGCCGCGACGTATATAAAAAATCTTTTCCAGACCGGTCACTGGTGTAAACCGGGAGGCGGTGTGTGGAACGTCATGGAATGCGGATATACAACGGCAAAGCTGATTCTCAACAGCGATCATTCATCCGTATAGCCATCCGGCTTATAAAAGCAATTCGAACCCCGAAACAGGCCGGCAGGAAACAGCCGGCCGGAAACAGAGTAATTTTTATGAACACCGATCATTTCACCACCACCCATCGTTTCATTCCTGCAGATTCCCGTTCGATTTCGGTGCTTCCCGATGAATCGGTCGATCTGGTGGTCACATCGCCTCCCTACCCTATGATTCAGATGTGGGACGATATTTTTACGCAGTTGTGCCCGGACGTCAGGGAAGCTCTACGGCAGGAAGATGCGTTCAGTGCATTCATTCTGATGCACGAGGAACTTGATAAAGTCTGGAGAGAATGCTACCGGGTCTGCCGTGACGGCGCATTCGTCTGCATCAACATCGGTGATGCGACCCGGACCATCGGCGGCAGTTTCCAGCTGTACACCAACCATACACGGATCATTGCCTCGTGTATTGAGACGGGTTTCGACGCCCTTCCGGTGCTGCTCTGGCACAAACAGACCAATGCTCCCAATAAATTCATGGGATCGGGTATGCTGCCCGCCGGCGCCTACGTGACACTCGAGCATGAGTATATTCTCATTTTCCGCAAAGGCGGAAAACGCCTTTTTTCTTCCGCCGACGAAAAACTGAAGAGAATGCGAAGCGCTTATTTCTGGGAGGAACGCAACATCTGGTTTTCGGATGTGTGGGATTTTAAAGGAACCAGACAGCTCCTTGGCGGCGATACGCTGCGGAAACGCAGCGGCGCATTTCCTCTGGAACTCGCCCGCCGACTCATTTACATGTATTCTCTTTACGGAGACTGCGTGCTGGACCCCTTTGTCGGAACGGGAACCTCGATGATCGCGGCGGCAATGTGCGGCAGAAACAGTATCGGTATCGACCTGGAAGAGGAATTTCTGCCCGGTATCCGAGACCTGTTAGGCACCGTTCCCACAGAAGCGCAGCAATTCCAGTCCGACCGGCTCTCGATGCATCTGGAGTTTGCCGCAAAAAGGGCAAAGGAAAATAAGCCCTGCGGCTATACGAATTCTCCGCACGGTTTTCCGGTAATGACGAAACAGGAAACGGAACTGATACTGCGAATACCAACATCGGTCAGACCGTCCGGTGACCATACCTTCGAAGTGTCGTATGAAAACGAAGGAACCACCGGAAAAAAAAGCGGACCTGCACGCGTTCATCGAAAGAACGACGCACCCCAGCTATCCCTTGACCTTTAGCAAAAGGACTCCTCCGTTATGAACTATCGCAAAATGGGTTCCCTGCCCTGGGAAGTTTCGGCTCTCGGGTTCGGCTGCATGCGGCTGCCGACGTCGGGAATTATTCCCCTTGTCAACGAACGCACGGCGATCGAGATTATCAGATACGGTATCGACCGCGGGATCAATTATATGGATACCGCCTGGATGTACCATATGGGGCAGAGCGAAAAAGTACTCGGACGGGCTCTCGCAGGCGGGTATCGCGAAAAAGTGAAACTCGTCACCAAACTGCCGATGATTTTCGTGAGAAAAACAGCTGATTTTGAACGGTATCTCGACGAACAGCTCGCACGGCTTCAAACGGAGTATCTGGATATCTATCTCTTCCACATGCTCAATCAGGTCAACTTCGACAAAATGAAAAAGCTCGAACTGCTTGCCAAAATGGAAAAGGCACGGGATGCCGGAAAGCTCCGGCATATCGGGTTCTCCTTCCACGATACCCTTCCCGTTTTCAAACAGATTATCGATTTTTATCCGTGGGAGATGGCGCAAATCCAGTACAACTATATGGATACCGGCGTGCAGGCAACCACCGAAGGGTTGCAGTATGCTCATGCAAAGGGTATCGCGGTGGTGATCATGGAACCGCTCAAAGGCGGACAGCTCGCGAGTCCCCCTGCCGAAGCGCAGGCGATTATCGATCAGGCACCGGTAAAGCGTACCCCGGTCGACTGGGCACTGCAGTTTCTCTGGAACCGGCCAGAGGTTGCCTGCGTCCTGAGCGGCATGGGCTCAATGAAGATGGTGGAGGAAAACTGCAGCAGCGCTGAACGTTCAGGAATCGGATCGCTTACCGATGAGGAAAACAAAGTTATCGATACGCTCGCGGAAACTTACCGGCAAAAGATCATCGTCCCCTGCACATCCTGTCATTACTGTATGCCGTGCCCCTCCGGGGTGAACATTCCGCAGAATTTCGCCTTGCTTAACAATAAATCATTTTTGCGTGTGGGAAAATTCTCGGGAAAAATCGTCCAGTGGATGGTTTCCCGCAACTACCGGCATCTTGCCAAAAACAGCAGACAACTTGCGGAAAACAAAGAAAACGGCAGAGCCTCACTATGCACGAAGTGCAACGCCTGCGTGCCGAAATGTCCGCAGAAAATCGCCATTCCGCAGGAACTTGAGAAGGTGGCGGCGGTGTTTGAGAAGGGAAAGAAAATAGCCTCGCTCCAGGGGTAACCATTGCCTCCCAAAGTGAAATGGTTTTCCGTTTCTCACAGCTTCCGGACGATCCTTTTTAGTTTCTGTTCAGAATAGACACTTACGCCCCCTTTCCCGGCCCTGTCTTCCCGAACGCCATAGTGCTATATTATCAGAATGATTAACACCACGATCTGTAACTGCATTCCAGAAAGCATTATTCAACTCATTCGCCCGGCAATGCCGGTGCTGCTTCTGCTGCTGCCGTTTTCGCTGCAATCAAAAGTAGTGCATATTGACGGAACCCCCGCCGCATCCATAACCATATGGGTCTACTTTGCCGACAAACCTTCTCCATCACCAACGCCCGTCACCACCCGGGCTCTCGCCAGGCGACGAAAAGCCGGCTTTGCTCCGGCGGGAAACAAAGATGCTCCGGTCAATACCTCCTACCTCCGCACTGTCATACGAATTGGCGGCAGACTCCGTCAATGCTGCAAATGGGAAAATGCCGCGAGTTTCGATCTGCCCGTCGGCAAATTGGCGGAAATCAGAGCATTGCCCTTTGTAGTAGCAGTCGCACCAATGCGAAGCGAACATACCCGAGGTTCGGTCCCGGAACAACGTGCTCTCGCGAAACGACGATCATCGAATCCTGATGGATATGGCCCGATGATTGATGAGCTTGAACCGCTTGCCGTTCCCGACGCTCACGACTATCTCGCGCTTCGATTTCCCGGTGTCGCGCCCGGCAGCGGAGTGCGGATCGCACTCTTTGACGGAGGATTCCGCCTCCGCCACCGCAGCCTCACGCACCTCGTCTCACGGGGTGCGATTCTGGCCACGCATGATTTTGTTGATAACGATTCCACGGTCGAAGACCCCGATTCCGTTTTTCTGAATTCCGACCATCCTTACTACGAAAACGATCTGCATGGTTCAATGGTCGCGAGCCTTATCGCCGCCTACGATCCGCCCAACTTCTGCGGAGCTGCATGGGGTGCCGATTTTCTACTCGCCCGGACGGAAGATTCCTATATCCACGATGAGTATCCTTATCAGCAACGAGAGGTCCACCGCGAAGAGGACAACTGGGCGGCGGCGGTCATCTGGGCGGAGAGCCTCGGCGTCGATATCATCTCCAGCTCGGTCGGTTACCGGACCGACTTTGAAGATACCGTTGTTATTGAGCACGAGAACGGAACCTTCGATACCCTTGTGGATTACCGTAAATCCGATACCGACGGTGCCACCTCAGTCGCGTCACGGGCAGCGATGGAAGCGGTCAAACGCGGAGTGCTTATCATCAACTCAGCCGGTAACGACGGTACCCTGGGAGATACAACCATCAACGTACCCGCCGATGTCGACGGCGTTATCGCCGTGGGAGCCGTTGACCGCTATGGTGGCATCGCCCCGTTCAGCAGCCGGGGGCCCTCCGCCGACGGCAGAATCAAACCGGATCTGGTCGCACCCGGTGAAGGAAACGTTTTTCCCGATGTCTATTATTACGACGCCGTGGGATCCTATTTATCAAGCAGCGGCACCTCGTTTTCAGCACCACTCGTTACGGGAATCTGTGCGTTGATCAAACAGACCGAACCGGAGGCACCTGCGGCCACCATCCGTAAAAAACTTTATGAGTCGTGCACGTTTCTGAAAAACCAGACCACAGTCGACAATGTTTACGGCCGTGGATTACCCGACGCTCTGGTCGGTGTTATGCGCAGTGGAGAAATAATGCTTACCGTAACCGATACCGGCAACGTACCGCTTTCCCGTACAACCGTTACAAACCTTGACGGCGATTCGCTTTCGATTACCGACAGTGCCGGTCAGTGTCTCTTTACCCTAGTTCCTGAAGGGGCAGCGGCGTTTGTTTTACAACGTGATGGACGCAGCCGCAAGATCAGCTATGTTTCCACTCCCGTCAGACTGAAGGAGGGTCCCTGCAGTCTGACGGTCACGGTGACAAACAATCTCGGGCGCCCGGTCGCCCACCCTGTTTTCAGGTACGTTGCCGATTCGGTTCTGTATACGGTGGAAGGGGATTCACTGGGGCACCTGTCGGTATATGAATTTTTCCGGCTTTCATTCAATGGGATTGTCTCCGCCGAAGGATATATTCCATCAGACACCATCAGATTTCTTCTTGACGGAGAATCCGTACGTCAGACGTTACGGTTGACCCCGGAGACCCCGACCACGACTCCCGCTGTTTCAGTCTATCCGACCGTTCTGCGATTGTCGCATGCTTCGCCGCTCCGCATAAAAGTCCGGTTGCCGGATTCAGCAACGACACGGGAATGCACCGTAACGATCCGCTCAATTTCCGGTGGACTGGTGTGGTCGCAACGCCGATACGGCACCTTTGCTCTTTTCGATGAACAGTGGGATTGCAGAACCGCCAAAGGATCACGTATCACTCCCGGCACCTATCTTGTATTCATCAGGTATAACAACCGGAAATGGCGAGGGAAGGTACTGGTAACTCCATGACCCATTGTGAACCGTTCTCCCGTATTCGATTATTATCCGCCCAGTGCTGCTCTGCATCCTCTAAAAATGCTTTTCATCACGGAAACATTTTTTCCTTCACTTTTCAGTAGGCAATCACTTTCCAAAAACGTATACTTTCCCTTCGATTCAGTGAAACACCCATTCCATACATCATACACCACCTTAAAAAAAAGGAGGTTGCAGTGCACTCGCTCAACCCGATCATCAAGCAGATTAACGCAATCAACACTTCCGGGCGCATTGCGCTCTACGGTTATTTTCTGACCGGATATACCTCACCGAAAAAATTCTATACCAGACAGAGTCTTTCAGGCTAGAAACTCATCCCCGTCGTCACCCGCACCGAAGCCCCCGTTCCCATGAGCGCATACTCCGATTCCTCCGGGCCGACCACCCCGGTGATACTGCACCCGAGGCTGAAATTATGCAGGGTCAGGTAATTCACGCCCACGGTGAGCATCGCGCATCCGTGGTTGAAATTGACAAGCCCGTTCATGGTGAGCGTCATGTCGGTAATGAGGAATCTGTTGACCGTCACGAAAAATGCACTGTAGTATTTTGCCAGCGAATTGAACTCGAAGGCGTTGCTGAGTGCGGAATATGCATTTTGTTTCACGGAACTGGTATCAGGAAGTGCTTCAACAGCATCGATCATGTCTCCAACATGATATTTTTTAAACACGTTTCCGTCATCGCCGATCTGGTTGAAATAGAATTCACCCACCACCATTACCCGATCGTCGATATCGAGCAGATCAAACATTCTCATGAACCCCGCACTCAACCGCACCACCGCAGTATTGCCGAAATCCTTGAACGCCAGCGGCGCATTGGCGGGGTTACCTGTAATAACCGCGCTTTTTCCCATATCAAGTACACGATAATTTTTACCGCTCGTGATGCTCATTTCTCCGGTAATGCTCCACGAGAAAAGCGTAGCCGAAAAATCTATTCCGGCAATGGGATCGTATCCCCGTTTTCCCCAGAGTGCGACCCCCGCCTCAACACCGCCGAAAAGTCCCTCGACACGGGCCGCTCCGGCAAGATCGTCAACCGACGAGAGCCTGTTCATATCGATGAACGTGTAGATATTCGCCTTTGTCCCGAACGGAACATGCGCCTTGACGCCGTACGTTCCTTCGCGTGAACCGATTTTTTCGACAAATGCCTTTTTTTCAACATTGACCAGATCGGTCGGATTCCAGAAGTATCCGCGACCCCATTGCAGTACCTGTTTTCCAGCACGGAAGTACACCTTCCGGTCGATATTCGCATCCAGAAAGATTTCCGGTACGGCAATAGCCAGACCGCTTCCGCTGCCCGAAGAGAAATAGTTATCCGGATCTGAGAACGCGAGCCCTCCACCCTCAGGTGCCAGGTACAGTTCACAATTGGTGTAGGTCTTCATCCCGAACGGCAACCGTACATCGAGCATGAGATCTCCAAGCATCAGCGCACCGGGATCGATTTCACGACGATCGCGTTCTTTGAACCAGTCGCGACTCGCCGTCGCGTCCGCAACACCGGTCACCGCTCCCGAAAACGACACCATCGTCGAATCGACACCGTCAATCGCCGTACTTTCCACCTGCAACTCCGTGCTGTCGATCATGACCAGCGACGTATCGCCAAACAACGCGTCCTCATCAATCTCCTGCGCCGTTACCGCTACGCACATTGCCGCCATCACCGCGGCGATCGTTCCCCATTCAGTTCTCATAGAGTCCTACTTGCTGAGGTTCTCAAGATATGCCTTCGTGAATACTTCATCATCGAGTTTTTTTGTCGAAATCCCCGCTATCTCGACGATCGTCTTATTGCCTTTTTCAAATTCATCGACAAAGAGCTGCTTGACCGGGATCAGCCGTCCCTTTATCTTGGTGAAACTGAGAAAATATGCGGTCTGCATGAGCGAACCCGATGCGGAATAGGCAGCCTCCTTGAGCATGACGGTCTGGTCTTTGCGGACCCAGTACACTTTTTTCGGGTAATCGACATCATTGACCTTCGCCTTTACTTCGAACCGGTACACCGGAATCTTGCCGAGCATCTCCTCGGTGATCTTCTCTTTGCCGTTCTCATCCACTGCCGGCTCGTACATCTCGGTAAGCAACCTGCCCTCGAAATCGTCGCCGTGCGCGTCGGAACCGCCGATACTCTCATCACGGTTGATATGCTGGAACGTACGGGTGTTTTTACGGTACATCCAGAAATTATCTCCCACCCGCAGATACCCGTTTCCTTTTTCCGCTTCGGGCCCGGTCATGAAAATAAGAAACGATTTATCCGAATCCCGACGGTAGTATATCATCTCGAGCTTCTTGGCGCCCTGATCGGTTTTCTGTTGCGTAAGCGTTACCTCCGCCTTTATATCCGATACCTGTCTGTAGAGTTCATCAAGTCCGCTGAGAAGCGAATCAATCGGCGGTGCTCCGAAACTGACCCCTGCCGCAAGTAAAACCCCCGTCAATAATTTATTCATTATTCCTCCTTATAAACAATCGTTATTTTGAACTGTCTCGTTTTCAATACCGCACTTATTCAAAATGCCGCAACGCATCGGCTGCGGAAAGTTTCGCCGCACGCTTCGCTGGAAAATACGCCGTTACTACAGCGATACCGACAATCAGGAAAACAAAAAAGACCACCGCTCCTACCGTCGGTGCGAAAAACAGATGCCCGTCACTGAGCAGCATGCTCATCGGATTGTCATCGGCCTTGAATGTCAACTGCGAAAGTCCGAACATCGCCGCGAACGCAACCAGTATTCCCGCGACCGAGGCCATAAACGCCAGCAGGCCGGTCTCGATGAGAAACGAATTGCGGACATCCCTGCGCTGCATACCGATTGCCCTGACGGTACCGATTTCACGCGTTCGTTCACGTATGGTCATCCGGAGAGTATTGACGACACCGATGAGGATGATGAAAAACAGCAGCAACACACAGATGAACGTAATCAGGTTGAGTGCATACTCCAGATTGAGTACCATGCTCGCGGTCTCATACATCGATCCGACATCGACCACGATCGCCTTCCACCCCCTATGCGCGATTTCCCGATAGGTTTTCATCACGTCCTTGGTGGTTTTCGACCGATCCATGAGGAGCCATTCACCACCGAGCGCCGGGTACAATCCTGTTGCGGTATCAGGGCGGAACGGCCCTTCGACATGCGCCGTCGACTTCGGCCAGGCATCATAAAAGGTTTTATAGAATTCCTTCTCGTTGACAAGGACCGTCATCCCATCAATACCGCACCCGGTATCGGCAACCGCAGATACAATATATCTGCCGTTTCCTTCCGCAGCGTCAAACTTTCCCTCGTAGGTGAACGTGAACGTGTCACCGGGCTGTACGCCGGCGGTTTCGGCAAACAACGACGATATCACCACCGACTGCTTTCGGTTGCTGCTGTCGATCGGTGAGCGTGCTGCAAACCGCAACGAAGAATCCGCCAGAACGAGCGACGCCGAATCTGTCCGCAAGCAGAGAAGTGTCGCCGCAATCGTCGTATCATTCGTCGTTACCGTCGCATCGATCACTGCGAGATCGGGGTGGAGCCCCGCATGCAGTGAATCGGCAAACCGTTTTGCATCCCGTTTCGGATTATCGATGGTGAGATAGAGCTGTGCAACATCGTGTTTCCCGTAACCGAGCAGCCGTTTTAAGGTATAGACATTGAGAAACACGGGTGCCGACATGAACACGTTCGACGGTTTGAAAATCGTCGTGACGGTAAGACGCGCTGCCTGTGTCTGCCCGTTGATATCGGTGAACCGGACTCGCAGAATATCTTTGTATTTGACATTGAGCGCTTTCGCCTTGTCATCGGCCAGTCCGACCGGATTTTCTATGGTCGAGTCGCTCAGATCCTCGAAACTGCCCTCGAGTATCTTGAAATTCTTCTCCAGCTTCTTCTGCTCTTTCGCATCCACTTCGGCATTCGGGTCCATACCCACCATGATGACGTTATCCGCCTTGCCGTTACCGATTGCCCGTGCCATCACACCGATCGCCTCGTCAATACGCTTTACCTGCGGGACCCGCTCATGAATGATCGCCTTCATCCGTTCACCGTCGTGAAACACCTGCTTGTTGGCATTACCTCCTTTGGTGAACGAAGCACTCACATGACCCGAAACGTACGAGACGATTTCATTGAAAAGCACCTCGGAAATACCGTGCGCGAATGCGTTGGCCAGCACCAGTATCGCGGTACCGAACGCGATCGCCGTTCCGAGCAGGATACTGCGCCGTCGCTGCCGGAACAGATTCCGTATACTTATGGTAAATAGAAAGTTCATTGTTGTTCCCTTCTTGCCTACTCGCGCGTGATCGCATCGAGTGGAGTGATTGAACGGGCCACCAGCATCGGGTAGATAACCGCGAGAGCCGTCACGATCGCCAGTTGGAGAACCGCCAGTGAAATATCGCCACCCGACAGAAACGGATGAAACGTATCACCACCGAAAAGCAACTGCACCATATCGTTATCGTGCGTGATTTTCAGATACGCCAGAACCTGTACCACTATATAACCGGTTACGATTCCCAGCCCGCCGAAGAAAAACGACAGAAGTGCGGTCTCTCCTAAAAACATAGTCGAAATAAACCCCTTCCGGGCACCAACCGCGCGCATCATCCCTATTTCCGAAGTCCGTTCAAGCGCCGCCATACTCAGGGTGTTCACTATGATGATGATCGCCACGAAAAACAGGAACATCACGAATACGAACAGCGCCCCCTTGATCAGGCCGGCCATACTGCCGATGGCACCAATGGCCTTTTTCCACGTCATGGCCCGTACACCGAGATTCGCTTCTTTCAGACGGGTGTTGAGCATGTTTACCTTTTCGTCAAGATTCTCATGGTCCTTCAGAAGGATAAGTACGAGATTATACGTACCGTCATCGAGATCTGCGGGAGCTATGTTTTCGACTTCCGGGAGTTCCTTATCTTCTGCCGACTTCTCCTCAGGTGCAGTATCCGTTGACGAAGCGAATACATCGTCAGTCATCATTCCGTCGGAGGAAAACAGGTTGTCGATATCATCCCCGCTGCCTTCAAGCAGCGACCGATCGTCGGCTGAAAGTTCCACGGTCGCCTTGTCGCCGGCTGAAATGTAGCCGAGACAGGTACGGTACGATTCAATGTCGACCAGACCGAAGTGTCCCCATATCTGATTGAGTGCATTGTATTTCACCACACCTTTAATCCCGAGCCTGATATCGGTGCTCGTGTTGTCGGCCCCCATTCCCATGAAAACAATATTCTGTTTTAACACCAGACCGCTGAGCGCGGCTTTCGCTTCGGGAAACATGTTCGCCGTATCGATATCGCATCCTTCGGGAATGAACCAGATGTTGGATACTTCGAACATCTGTTTGCGGGCACCGGTCGGTACCAGAACTCCCTTTTCTCCCGCTTCCAGCAATCTTCCCTCTACCGCTTTCATGGTATTGGGAAACATTCTCCGGTACCGCTCGAAATCCATCCCGATCAGAAACGTAAACCCCGGTGATCCCCCCTCCTCGTTGAGGACCATCGCGCCGTTCTTTCCGATGGGCACCCAGTCTTCAAGCTCGTCCACCGTTTTAAGAAGGGAATCGATCTGTTTGAAATTGTTGATGGGTTCTACCGTTTTCCCCATCATATCCATGAATACCGCGTCTGATTCCTGCTTTTCCGAAACCAGGACGATATCACCGGTAAATCCGTTGATGATATTCTTCCGCAACCCTTTTTCCATTCCTGAAATCACGCCGTTTCCGATCGTCATCAGAAGCGCGCCGACAAACAGTATCACACCGATCACCAGGCTCTTTCCCCGGTGACGCATGATATTTCTCCAGGCGATTTTTATAATCAGACTCATGATTTACGCCTCTTCCGCAATGAGACCGTCACGGATTTTCACCACGCTGTTCGCGTATTTAAGCACATTGGCGTCGTGAGTGGAAAAAATGAACGTGGTCTTTTCGATCCGGTTCATCTCTTTCATCAGGTCGAGAATCTGCGCACCGGTTACCGAATCGAGGTTTGCTGTCGGTTCATCCGCAAGCACAATATCGGGATTGGTCACCAGCGCCCGGGCAATCGCCACCCGCTGACGCTGCCCTCCGGAAAGTTCGGCCGGACGGTGTTTGACGTACTCACGCAGTCCTACTTCATCGATGAGCTTTTCGGCCCGTCGGCGGATTTCGCCCTTCGACTGCTTTTTCATGAGCAGCAGCGGGAATTCGACATTTTCTATCGCATTGAGCACCGGAATCAGATTGAACGTCTGAAAGATAAACCCGATATGGTGGAGACGGAGATCGGTAATCTGCTTATCGGTCATTTTGGTGATCTCGCGCTCACCCACCTTCACGCTTCCCTCGGTCGCATCGTCGATACAACCGATGACGTTGAGCAGGGTGGTCTTACCGCTTCCCGACGGACCGATAATACTGATAAGGTCTCCCTTTACGATCGACAGATCAATTCCTCGCAGTGCATGCACCGTGGTCTTTCCCAGTGCATAATCTTTTTTCAGATTCCTGATCTCGATTATGTTCACCTTTTCCTCCAGCCTCTATTAAAGTAGAATGTATTCAAAACAGAAGCGATGTATTGTAGCAGATTTCATGCCATATTCTGACGTCGCGGAATGTTCTTTATTGCAATGGATCGATTACTTTTTACATTCAGACAAAACCGCTTTATACCAAACCCAAAAATACATCTATATAAAATTGATATATCAGGTTAATTGCATTGAATTCAAATTTCTTCTTTTTCATGTGGATATTATTTTATTACCCCGCTCCTACCCTCGGTTAATTTCGCCAAGACTTATGTTTTTTTACCAAGAAACAGTTTTCAATGATTCCTTTAAATACTCTCACTTAAAAAAGTTCCAGTCCGTTCCGTGCGTTGTATCGGAATGCTATCGGTCTGTAAAGGAACACCCCTCCGGAATCGTTTTGACAATCAGTGCTCAAGGAGTATACACCTCCAGAACCGGACACTAAAAAATAGTACTGTGCAGATAAATTACTTTTCGGACACAGATCCCATGGCACCAAATTTAAGCGATGTATTAAGAGGCATAAACAGGGCAGTAAAGGTGAGAATAATGCACCATAAACAATATATTTCTTACTAAGAATATACCGCATCACACACCGGGAGCCTCAAACACCATGAAAACAGATAAAATAGTACTCATAACTTTGGCGGCAATAACAGGAATACTCCACACCGCATGCGACCAGCCGGTAACGGCTGACAAAGACGAACCGGTGGAAGTAGATTCGACCGTAACCGATGCCGATGGAAATGTTTACCATACGGTAGTTATCGGTACCCAGATCTGGACGGTTGAAAACCTGCGTACAACCAGGTACAACGATGGAACACCGATTCCCCAAGTCTCCGACAGTGCTGCATGGAGCAGCCTCAATACCCCGGGATACTGTTATTACAACAATACAACGGACAATGACTCCATAGAAAAAAACGGCGCATTGTACAACTGGTTAACCGTCGAAACCGGTAAACTTGCACCGGAGGGGTGGAGAGTGCCGACACTCAATGACTGGAATATTCTGGAAATTTACCTGATCGACCATGACTACAGCTGGAACCCGGCATATTCGGGAGAAATTGCCAAATCCTTGGCCGCTCAAACCGATTGGAAAAGCACACAGACGCAGGGAACTCCTGGAAATGACATGGCAACGAATAACAGCAGCGGATTTTCCGCATACCCGAGTGGTGGCCGGACACCTGATGGGGTATTCTGGAGCATGGGAACAAACAGTATTTGGTGGACCGCTGATGAAAGGACGGACACAACGGCAGACTACCGGATGTTATACAATACTGAAAAAAGACTCCATGGCGGCAGTTCAATAAAAACCGTTGCAGGATCGATACGACTGGTCTGTGAAAAAACAGTGTCAATTCCTGTTGACACACCAGATACAGGGAGTACGATGACCGATTCAACCATGACCGATATTGACGGCAACACCTACCACCTGGTAAAACTCGGTACCCAGATCTGGACGGTGGAGAACCTGAGGACAACCAGGCTCAACGACGGTACACCGATCTCCCTGAACATGAACGCCAAAACCTGGATTGATTCCGGTACACCCCAATATTGTTACGTCGACACCACCAACAAGGCAAGCATCAGAAAATATGGAGCTTTTTACAACGGCTATACTGTGGACACGCGAAAACTCGCCCCCGAAGGGTGGCATGTTCCCACACTGGAAGAATGGTTTACACTTCTGAACTATCTTGCGTTAAACGGTTACAACTGGGACGGCACAACGACGGAAAACAAGGTTGCAAAAGCCATGGCGGCAACCACGGACTGGAATACCGATATAACAGAGGGAGCATTGGGATGTGACCTATCTAAAAATAACCGAAGCGGATTTACCGCGTTACCGACCGGTTTTCTCGACCGAAATATTGGAATTAACTATGACCGGGAGTATGCCACTTACTGGTGGTGTTTTGATGGAACGGAAAGTTATGCGGCTGATTTTTGCGCATTGAAATCGAACTGGGAATACTGCGGTTTTGATTATAAAAACAAGAACAACGGACTCGTGGTAAGGCTGGTAAAGGATTGAACCAGCACTCAGGGGAAGCTCTGCGGTACAATTTGAGAGAATGAACAGGTAATGCTATATATAAGGTATAACACCCAACTATTGACAGGAGCAATATTACCATGAAAAACAGAATGCCTATAAATATACCCGGACTGCTTGCACTCTTACTATTTAGCACTGCTTTAGCAAACACGCAACACTGTAAATATGTTGAAGGAAGACTGCTCGGAAAGTTCAAACCGGGAATCACTTTTAAGGCAGATATAACCCCGAAAAACACCGGCAACCCGACACTCGACAGCCTGAACGACACCTACCGCTGCAGCAAGCTCGAACCGCTGATTCCCCGCACAAAACACGACGATGTAAACAACCCGCTGCTGCAGACGTACGTTTTCACCTTTAAAACCACCAAAACGATAGAGCGCCTGACAGCCGCCTACATGGCCACCGACCTGTTCGAGTATGTGGAACCGGATTACATTACCCGCGGCTGCTCATCCGAAGAAGCTTGGTTTCCAAACGACCAGTATTTTAACCGCCAGTGGGCACTCCACAACGACGCGAGCTTCGACATGGGTGGTGCATACACTCCGAAGGACGACGCGGATATCGACATGCCGGAAGCGTGGGAGCTGGAACAGGGAGACCGCACAATAATAATTGCGATACTGGATTCAGGTTGTAAAATGGACCACCCTGAACTTGCGGGACGATTGTGGAAAAATCAGGGAGAGATACCCGACAATGGCATTGATGACGATGATAACGGGTATGTGGATGATGTGAACGGATGGGATTTTGTGAATGACGACAATGATCCGAGTGATGATAACGGACATGGGACAGCTATGGCAGGAACGATAGGTGCGAATACGAACAATGCGATAGGGTTTGCAGGAGTGAATCTGAATGCAAGTATTATGGTATTAAAGATATTAGATAGTATTAAAACGGGGAGCACTCAAACATCCCTTAAAGGGATTGAATATGCAATAAAAATGGGAGCAAAAGTACTAAATATCTCATACACTGGAGATGAAAATATACAAACAGAAAACGATTTGATAAAATACGTAGATGAGAAAAATGTTGTAGCGATAGCTGGGACAGGCAATAAAAATATTGAAAAAATTGGCTATCCTGCAGCGTATGATGAGGTAATTGCAATTGGGGCTACAGGGCCAGACGATAAAAGGTATGAACTTTCTGATACTTCTGGAAGCAATTACGGACAGGAGATAGATATCGTTGCACCAGGAATGTTCATTTTTTATTTGGATGAAATAGATGAAAACAAATATGGCTTAAATAGCTCTGGCACTTCCCATTCAACAGCTTACACCACCGGTGTGGTTTCCCTCCTCCTCGCGAAAAACCCGACCCTCACACCCGCCCAAATCAAGGAAATCCTCCACCAATCCGCCGAGGACCAGGTGGGCGACCCGTCCGAAGACACCAAGGGCTGGGACAAGTACTTTGGTTACGGCCGCCTCAACGCTTATAATGCACTCAAGCTGGCAAGTGGTGTAACAACACCGCAGCGGCTGCGGCGGATTACCCTTGCTAAACCGCAGACCAGTTTGACATTCACCAATACTCTCCCAAAGGACGGAATGCGCTATTATACGCTCGCCGGTAGAATGGCCGCAGCTGCAGCCGCTCCCGGTAGGGTACACGTTACGCCGGGCCTGTATGTACACCGGCCGCAGGAATAAAAAACATACCGTGTATTCCCCGGCATACTTCATGTAAGGACGTTCAATTGAACGTCCCTACCGACAGTTCACCGCAAAGTCGCGCCAACACCACGAAATGAATATCTCATTTGTAACGAAACGCCATGGCGTGCTCTGACGGTTGGTTCGACATTTCGAACAACTGCCTGTTCACGCTACTTGACGAAAAAAGCCGCTTATACAGGAGACTGCACAAGCGGCTTTTCTAATCAAACTACGGGAAATACTTATTCAGCGAATGGCTGATAATACAACTTGAAATCCGGCCTCGCCACCACCTCTTTGCCAATAAGCTGCCCGTAGAAGGTAGGTGCCCACCCACCGGCCTCGATGGTCGCATTCGGTGCGACAAGCGTTCCCTTGAGTTTATCCACGGTAACGGTATTGGTACCGATATACCCGTACAACACTTTCGAAGCATCGCCGCCGACTATAGTGCACGTTGCCCCGGAGTAATAATAGTTCTCCACAAACACCTTCACCGATCCCGACGACACAGTACACTCGATGATGGAGTTATTCTCCATGTGGAGGTTATGAAAATAGTAGGTACCGGCACTCAACTTCAGTTTACCGTTCGCCCGGCAGGTATAGTTCCAGAAGGTACCGGGCGAGAGCGTTTTCGTCTGATACGATTCAACAAACGTATCGGCTTGCGGCACTCCGGTAAAATCGATGCTGCCGGTGGAT
This sequence comes from Chitinispirillaceae bacterium, assembly GCA_016930275.1. Taxonomy (GTDB): domain Bacteria; phylum Fibrobacterota; class Chitinivibrionia; order Chitinivibrionales; family Chitinispirillaceae; genus JAFGNB01. The sequence continues at coordinate 31,276 of JAFGHA010000088.1, read as the reverse complement.
GCCGATGACGGCAGTACCTCCGCAGGGAAGGTGTAGAACGGTGTGATAGAGGGACACGTTGCACTACTCTGCAGATTTACCGAATCGGCGGATTTGATAAAGTCCGAGCAATCCGCATAGTTCCGCAGGAATACCGGCCCCCGGCTCTCGATACTCCTCACCTTGCTCTGTACGCCGATTGTTACACCACCTCCGTTACCCGAAGCCGTGGCGCACTTCCCGCTGCCGCAGATCAGCTCGCTGCGATCGGCAAGATCCACCCGATTGAACCCGTACACCGCATACCCGGAAACCGAACCGGGAATAATGACCGGTTCACACGCGGCGGGAACACCGGTTGCCGTTACGTAGGTGCTGTCAAGAAACCATGCGATCGTGGAACCGTTGAAGTCAACCGTGAATACATTGGAATGACTACCGGGCTCGAAAATAGCCGGACACTCCGGAACGGTAAAGGAACCATTGTTATTGAAGAACCAGTTCCGGCTACCGTATGGCAGCGCCACCGCCGAAGCGTTGGGATTGTTGTACCCGAAACTCGCGGTGAAGCTGCCGTCGCAGTTGTTGACGACGGTATTGGCGATCGGCTGCACCGGTTCCCAGGTGCGACCCGGCGGCTGCACTTTAGTGTATTCAAGAGTAGCTGAGCCTTCACTCACCCGAACAAACGGTCCGACAATGAGATCCTGCGTGCCGAAACTGATGGTACCGAGTGATGTGTAGTTGACACAATCGAGACTGTACGATGCGGATACCAGACCATTCTCGAATCGTTGCAGCCAGAGACAGACACCGGAAGTGCGACCGATATCGGCACTGCCGACACCTATACGGGTAGCACCGCGAACAGATCTGTAAGAGAACCAGACCTTACCGGTGAAGTCCACCTCAAGCATTATAGAAACATCGGATACATCAAGGCTCTGCCGTGCCACGATACCACCGGAAAGGAAAGAACCGTACAAGCTGTCAACGCGAATAGCAATGCTGAAAGCACCCTCAGCGGGAACATAGTTCAAACCGAAACCATCGTCAGTTTTCCAGCTGTTACTTTCGGTGTTGGTGCCCGTTGATGTTACTACACCCTCACCAGTATTTTCATCAAATGAAGACTCTGAAGAATCAACACCAATACGACCATCCTCCGTCGCTCCCTCAAACCCCTCATCCCTGTTCACCGTAATCACCAAGTTGGTATCATGCATTCTACCAACATTCCCGGCCTTATCCTTAAACACATATTCAACGGTGTATTTACCTGTACCCAGCGCGGGAACCAGAAACCGGCGGATTGATTTAAGAACAGGGTTGGTATAATCCTGAGTCTCAATATAACAGGTAGTGGGATCGATATCGCCGTCGGTACCCTGATAAGCGGGATCGCCGCTGAGATACAGACTGTTTCTAATTCTATCCTGATAAGAAGGTGTTGAACTTACGACATAGTAACCGACCGGTATTGTAATCCCGGTGTTGAGAAGATCGACATACTGATGAAAATAAGCGGTCACATCCTCGGTTTCCGAATCGAACCGGTCACTGAAAGGACCTGAATGCCCAGCCGGGCCGGGCCGGTAACTCATTTCGAAAATGGTGGTAGTGGATTGAATGACCGCCGAATCACTGTTGGCGGGATCGTGCCAGTTTTTAAGAATAGTCATTGTCGGCGGTGTTCTATCGACGATGAAGTAGCCTGGATCGCTTACTACCAGATCGGCGGTTGCCGTATCACCCGCAATGTCGCACCCCGCAACCACCATGCAGTAGAGCCCGTCGGGTGGCGGGTTCAGGCTGTCGAATTGGGTACCGCCCTGATTTTTAACAAAGGGCCATAAAAAGGAATGTTCACCATACTGCCAGACGGAATCGGCACCATCGCTGCCGTGATCTTCTGCAAACAGCAGCTGATCGGCGGACGGGTTGAATGTGTACCCGGCGACCTTGTAGACCCGGATTTCAAGTTTCCGGGGAATAGTGAACTGCGCCTGAAGATTGTCTGTAATCGTAAAACGTGAATACATGGGCGGAGTGAGCAACTTGCCCGCGGTATTGAACTGCGGAGAGTAATATTCGATATTGGTCATTTCCGAAATATCAGCTGTTGCATCAGCCGCACCATCGAAATCATTATCGATACCATCGCAATCGGGAAGCAGAAATTCGGAATAGTTTGAGCGGAGATTGTTGCAGGCGCTTATTGCCGAATCACATTCCTCGGAAGACAACCCGAACCCGCCGCACAACGAAACGCTGTCGCACGTTGCAGGAAGGGAATCGTTTGTGATGCCACAGGAATCATTGGAATCGACAATGCCGTCACCGTTGAAGTCACCCAGAAGAGACGGAGAGAAGAGGTTGATACTGACTCGTTCGTTATCGATGTAGAAGGGCACATACTTGTGAAGGAACTCACCGGAACTGTTCTCGTAAAAAGAGAAATGAAGGTTCTGCTCAACGGCAGGATCGGAACCATCCACCCTGAACCACGAAGGATTGAGATTAAAATTGATGAGAAAATGGCCGGGCATGGAGGGGTTATCCTGAGCACAGAACTCACCTGCCCCTACAACGGCACAGTTGAATGTTTCATTGAACTGCGTTTCAATCGGCGGATCACATGAATCCGGTGGCGCATCGGTGACAATCCAGATACCGTCGGATGAATAACGCGTGACCGAATCTGCAATGGCGACGTAGAAAGATTTTACCTCGTTTCCGCTGATATTCCAGCGTATCGGCATGTTGAAGAGGGCATCTCTCCTCCGGAGCCCCGTTGAATCGGCTTCGAAGAGACGCAAAGCCTTGCCGTTGACCACCGTGGTTCGAGCATACATAGCTGCCGGAGTGGCAACGGTTAACGGATACGTATCGTCTGTTCGCCCGGCGGTAATCACAACACTGTTTTCGCCCGGATGCATATAACAGGAGATGTCCGGGGTAAAGAACCAGCTTCCACCCGGCCAGTCGTTATCGGTGATGCGGTTGTCGCCATCGCGGTCGACGCATCTGCTTGTCCACTTCCCGTAATCACGGTAGAAGATCAATGGAGTTTTCCAGCCGCCGTTAACCGAGAGAGAACAGGCAAGCAGGTTCATGAAACTGTTTTTGATGTATCCGACTATCTGTACCGCACTTCCGCTTGCGGCATTGGTTCTGATGGTGCCGAAAGAATCAATTGCCGGCCACTGCATGGCGGGATTCGATGTATCGGTCATGCCGTTGAACGAGGCAATGGGGTGGGATTCAACGTAATTATTGCTGGAACTGTTGGAAAAGACATCTTCCCCCGCATATTCGACGGGGAACAGGAGGGATATACTGTCTTCAGGAACCGTGGCAATCTGGTTCGCGCCTATGGCATGTGTGAATTTGATAACAGGATCAGGATTAAGCCGGCGTAATATCTCGTCGTTCATGGTGAGCGGCATTGCAGAGTGCCAGGGTTCAAACATGACGCGGGATTTCGATATCAGCTTATACCTTGAACGATCCATATCTGTGTAGATATACAACATTCTCTGGCTTTTGGCCGGGACGATCAGATCAGACTCAAATGCCCATTTTCTTAACATGTTGGTTAAGGACACTGTGTTCGCCCAGCCATGAACAGCACAAGGATTGCAGAAACCAGGAATAGGGAAGAAACATTTAGCAACATTATATGAAAGTGCGGCAACAGAAGCGACTTCGAGAGCGGTAAAAAGGACGCCGACATCACTTGTTATACCTTGATAATTGATGTAGGGTATTTTCTGGTCCGGTTCCTGAGAAAAGTAAGTATAATCAAGCTGATCGGAAAAAGCCGGTGATTTGCCGTCCCCTTTTAAACCGTTAAGAAATGCTCCGCCGTTTTGCATGGTTTTCGCTACGGCGGTACCGGTGCCTGCAGCATCATGAACAATCACTTCATTAACGAACATTTGAACCAGTGGAGATATAGCCTGTTTAATGGCAAAACTCATTGGATTACAATTATTAAATAAACTACCGGCCAGATCCGGAGCCGCTTCAACAAGAAGTCGTACGGCTTCATACTGAAATCCGGAATACTTGTTGAAGACACCATATTCAGTTTCAGCAAACGGCGTATCGACCGTTTGTACCAAATTGACATGATCACTCAAACGTATACCAAGACCGTTGATATAATAGCCACTGGAAGTGCTGTAACTGTTGCCGTCGTTATAAAAAATGGAATCGTTCTTAAGGGCATTGGTAACGATAAGGCCGTCATTACTGTGACATACTATGTTGATTTTAGCGGTAGGATCATGTACCCACTTCCAGTCGCCGTAGTATTCATTCAACAACTGAATAATGCGGGTACGAACAAGCTGTGTCTGACCACCATAAGGGCTTTCTCCAACTGAAACAGAACTGTAGCGGCTTAGCATATAGCAAGGAGATAAATCGGGATAACCACTTTCTGAACCACCATCACAGTCACCTGTAAAATCGGATGGGGGTGAATAGATTTTTGCATTTTTTCCATCATCAGAGTCAAACCGGTAAACCGGATCCGGAGGAAATGGAACGGGTAACATCGCCATTGGCCGCTTTTGTCCAGGTTGTATCACCGCAGGAATTCGCCATGATTTTGGAAACGAGGAATTCAATTCTGCTCATGTTGGGGGGAGAAAAATAAAACGTGCCGGAATCGCACATGGTTTTATTTCCGACTGATGTTTTTGAGGAAAAACGGGCGGAAAAACCGACTTTGACAGGGTTGGAATGCAGCTCGACCTGTTTGATAAGATCGATTTTGGAAATGGAAAATGCAGAAAACGAAAAAAGCAGCACCGTAAGAAACGTTGTATAACGAAAAGAGTAGGAAAGATGAACCATCGATATTTCCTTTAAAAGTGGGCAGTGTATTTAAAAGGCACAAAGGGCCAAATTGACGAGAGATTAAAATAGAGGTGTACTACATTGTCTGCAATATTGACAGGACAAAAACACCAGCCAGACCGTAAGACATGAAATACTGTGGATAGAATTGACTATACCAGCTAACTCAAACTGCCCATACAAGATAGTTATTGCATAACGATAAAAACACGACATCAGTGTCGTGTTTTTGTACAGGATTTTTCATACTGGCAGCCCGCTGTGCTAGCTATTATGTGCAGTTTTGCAGTGTACTAACAATTAATCAGCATCACCGCATTGGCCGCATACTCATGCCCCACCAGTTGCAGTACCTCTCCACCTTCACAACAGGCGTCAATGGTGGTTACCCGCGTTGAATGCGCACAGAGTTCCCCCGCTCATAGATCCGGTCAACCTGCAGTTTCGCACGGGATCAGAACTTGAATGTAACTCCCGGGCGAAATTCGAAGCCAAAGAGGAGAAGACGATCAGGATAGTTGGTATATACCGGTGGTGTGGCAGAATAACCATTCTGACCATATATAATAAGATCCCCTTTCCGGTGCAGATACCTTATTACTCCTATTGGTACAGCGAAATCCAAGTTTACGACCACTTTCCTGAAGGTAAGATCAAGGCCACCAAGAACATTGCCGCCGAATCCCGGACCACTCATGCTGAGCCTCCCGACATCCCCATCCATCTCAATCCGACTGTATCCACCAAAGGCTCCAACCCCGGTTTTAAACGATACCAGTTTATCCGTTTTGAACCGTATCCAGCAGTTAATACCTCCACTGAAAAAGAATACATAGATATATTCGAAACCGGGGAAGAGAGTATGTGCGATGCTTTCACTTGCTGTGAATACTTGGCCATAGGGTTCCAGGGCGAGATGGCGATTCAGGTAGAATACGCCTTTGCCTTTAAGGGATATACCCCAAAATACGGATGGTTCAAATATATCGGTAAATTCTTCATAGCCTCGTATGAAATCGCTGTAAATATCGTCAATCATCTCATTGACTTCCGATGGATAAAACAAGGTGAGCCCGAAATCCAATCCGATTCCCCTGTAACCACTACTCCTGTCAAACGATTCGATACGTTGAGTCGTAGCGGTATTTTGGGTAGAAACCATAGAAAAAGGGACGGATACTATGGTAGAAATGAAAAATAGATACTTTACAATGAGATTAAACATAACGGTTCCATATACTCGTTGATATTGTAATCTTAATAAAAAGGTTGGCTTATCAGAATTGAATATTCAGTGTCAAGCCCCCGGGCTGCACTCCCAGAGAAACCGTCCCGGGTTTTCTCTGATACTCCTCCATTTTTCTTTTACCCACCGATATCATGACAATGCCACCGGTAGTAGTCAATGCGCCGCAAAGCATTCCGATACCTCCCAACAGTACCCATCCGACTCCTCCAAGCTGCATCTCAAAGGCTCCGCTAGTATTGTATTGGTGCACCCCATGTACAAGAGCTATAGTTCCTGCAACGTCAAGGGCAATTCCTCCAATCAGCATAATCCCACCACCGGTCTGCAGGCGTTTGTAGGAACTGATCTTTTCGGTTATTTCATTCCGGGAATACTGTTCTTCGGCATGAACAGCACAGGGCGCACTCAGAAGGTATACCACCATCAGTATGACAACACTTCTAATTGCGTCAGAGAACAATGAAGTCATAATTGCAGCCTCTGATCAAAAAACCGGAAAGAACTATTACCTGTTTCCCTCCAGTACCCGGTTCGCCGCCTCGAGCCATTCGGGATTTTCCAGATACCAGCGGACGGTATCCTGTACCGTGGCAGCAAGGTCATACTGCGCCTCCCAGCCAAGCTCCCGCTTCGCCTTCGCCGGATCCATCCAGTAACGCAGATCATAATTTGCACGGTCCGGCACCTCTTTTACCCTGCCTTTTCCGATGATGTCGCGAACCATACCGATAACCCCGGCCGTCATCTGTTCATTTGCAAAGGAAGGGGCGATGTTGTACACTTCGCCTTTTATACCGAGACGCAGCGCCGCCTCGATTCCCGCGGCATGATCGTCAACATGGAGCCACATCCGCCGCGCCGGTGTCCGGTAGAGCGGAAACTCGATATCATGAGTAAAACACCAGACCGCTTTCGGAACTGCCTTTTCGGGAAACTGACGGGGACCGATCGTATTGGCGCCACGGGTGATCACCACATCAAGACCGTGTCGTTCGCTGGTCGCATACACGCCCAACAGCATCTCGGCTGCAGCTTTCGTAACGGAATAGGGATTTTTCGCGCTGATGGGTGAGGTTTCGATCCACGGCTCGCTGTTGTCGAGCGCGTCGCCATATACCTCATCGGTTGACACATGCACCATACGGATGTTTCTGCGCATCGCTTCGAGAGCAAGGACCCGGGCACCCATTACATTGGATCGCCAGAACGAGGAATCGTCTTCGTTTGAACGGTCCACGTGACTCTCGGCGGCAAAATTGACTATCGCATCCGGCTGTACATCATCCATAACCGCGTGCATCCGCTCCTCGTCGGCGATATCCGCCCTGATATCAACCACACCTTCCGGGCAATTCTCCTCCATTGATCCCCAACCGGCGAAATCGACACCGGTGATATCGTACCGGTCACGATACCGGTTGCAGAATGCAGACGCGATGAAACCAAGATGTCCGGTTACCAGCAGTTTTTTAAGCACAGCCATTGAATAAGGTCCTTTCAGTATGAATTTTCAGCCAAAAACCGGGAGAACGCTCACCGCCCGATACGCAGAAAAAATACTCTCCGGAACCGAGGGTTACCTGCTGGCGTACGAGAAACGCAGGTAGATCTTGTGCGTGCTCACATTTTTCCGTGTGGCCTCATCTTCAGGTTGCTCCAGCTCGTAAGTGTAGTCGTAATCAAGTGTGAGCGCCCTTGCCAGTCGCCAGCTCAGGGTTACGGTAAGATCAAAATCAGGCCGTGTCAGACGCATCTCCGGAACAATCGGTGCAAAAACACGCAGCTCACCACTTGCAGTAGCAACCCTGCCGATCCGGAGATTTCCCGTGGCACTTCCCTGCGGTCCGAATTCTTTCGTGCTTTTGGCGTCGAATGGCATCATTATCAGACTGTTGCCGATCTGCGCTATCGTTGCGGAATCACCAGCAACGGCAGATGCGGATACTTTGTCAAAACGATCACGGAAATGGTTGTACGAAAAACCTAATCCACCGCGAAGTTTAATTTCAAGAAACCGGAAATTAATAACATCGATATTGGCTCCGGCATCAATATCCAGGCTCAACTCTCCGAATGAGGGCCGTTCACGAAAGGAGGTCGCCGTATCAAACCGGGCGATGGTGGAGTCCTTGTCTAAAATACAGAAATTCTGCTTTGTCTCTTCGCGCCTGATTTTGCTGGGCAGGAGATCGGTTCGCAGCTCGGATCGTCCATATGGTCCCGCCCAGCTGAATATTCGCCAGACAAAGAGCGAAATTACCCTGAAATCGTCCGGCGCGGCGACGACATCCTCAAAATTGGTCTCAGAGAGATTCAGTCCTTCATCGAGAAGCAGATTCGATTCCCACTCGAACGGCTGGAGATTGAACCGCAGCCAGAGTCCCGTACGTAAACTAAGCACCGAATTGATTTTCTGCTGCTCCACCCGGCGATCGATTTCACCGGTAAATTGCAGATTGCCGCCGATATTGATACCGTACTTCCAGTGGGAAGCGATACGCGTCCCGGGGCGTACATCCACCGTACCGCCGCTGATGATCGCCATATCGCTCGGCCGCTGCACCAGCAGCACATTGACCAGTTCACCGGGCAACAGACGAACGGTGATGAAATTACGAAGATTATTGTACCCTTCTCCACGACCGAGAATTTTATAGGTTCCCGGTTTCAGTACCCAGGTTTTCGATTTTTCGCCGAGTTCAGGGTCGGCTCCGAACCCGCGGCCGTGCGGTTCGAATTCATCGATCCGCAGCAGTTCGTACTCTCCACGAAACGCGATGGTAGTCGAGTCGACCGTTTCGATAGTCAACCCCGACCAGTCCGGCATTACCGGTGTCGTCTTCGACTCGGTAACCTCAACCTTTCTTACCAGACGCTGGCGGTGGGAACCACTGCCGATCATTACGAAATAATTTCCCGGCTCAACGCTGAAGGTCTGTCCCGGCTCCCCGCTTTTGACCGATTCTCCGTCGGCGGAGAGGATTTCGACATCCGGCTCGTCGTTCGCCTCGGTAAACCTCGGAACGAATATGCCTCCCATTCCCATCGGAACACTTCCGCGTTCCACCGACATTTGTTCGGTAAGCGGGGGAGCCTCCCATGTCCGGGCGGCACGGTCGTACCAGGTCAGCGAATCCTTCTTTTGCGGACCCACCCGCTGCGCCCCGATGGTGTCTCGCGGAATCGCCCGGCGAAACATCTCTTTCGAAACTTCTTCTCCCGGCAGATCAGGAGGCAGTTTCGCCAGAACCCGACCGGTCAAACCGCTCAGTGCCAGCAGCACCGCACACGGTAAAAAAGTTTTCCGTACCGAAATCATTACTTCTCCTCAATGATAACGGTCGAATCGAGTACCGTGGTCGGAATGATCGTTTCCCCGGCATTCTGCTGCTCCTTGGCTTCCGGAACACCGAATTCCGACGAAAGCACCGCGTCGAAATCATGAATCACCTGTGAAAGAATATATTCCATAAGCGCCGACATCTCCCGTACCACATACTCCGGCTCATGCGTAAACACCCGTTTCCGCTGGTCGAACCGGCGTGAATACATCAGGCGACCGTCCCTGATTCGGGTAAGGTTAATACGAATAGCCAGATGGGCGAACCAGAGTTCATCGCTGTCGTACTCCTCGATAGCCTCGATCATCCCGTTGATCTCGTAATCGGGTTTGTGCCCTTCGTCAAAGCGACGCACCACATTGCTCACCAGATTCGCGGTAAGAAGATGTTTATGAAACAGATCGGTGATCATCCGTTCTGGCTTTACCGCCCAAACGCGATACACATAGTAGCGCAACTGAAACGGACTCTGCCGGTAAACGATCTGCGGCTTCGTGTACGCCTCCTCCACACCGAACTCCCTGAGCCTGAAAACACACGGATACGCTCCGGGATTGAGCCGGTCCCGGGACGCCGACGGAACATAGTTAAGCACATAAAACTGTTTGACCGGCATCCGGACACAACCGAACAGCAGCGGCAGCAACAGTCCTGTAGTCGTTAATACCAGCCATTTTTGCCGGGCCCTCATTAAAAGTCCCTCTCTTTCTGATTTTCACTCCGCAACAGCAGCGACGGATTCTCGACCAGCAGTTTCGTGAGCTGATCGGCGTTTTCACTCGCCTGCCGCACATTTTGCATGGTCATGGTGAAATCCTCCCTGCTCTGCCGCACCAGAAGCGCCACATTCTCCGCAACACTGCGCAGCGAAATCGCGGCGCTGTCGATCTGTGCCAGCGTATTACCGATCCGGTCTCCCTGAATGCTCTCGTTGATTCTTCCGGTAACGCTCTTTATATCCTGCGTTACCGAATCGAGCCGCACCATGAAATCCGTTGCAGTACCGGTAATACGGGATATTTCCGGACGTACATCCCCGACCAGTCCCTGGACATCTTCGGTAATTGTGGCGACATTGTCAAGAATCTGCTTTACTCCCCGAAGACTGTCGGGGTTGCTGATTTCGTTAAGGTGGTTGAGCAGCAATTCAACTTTTGCGACAATCGCCTCGGCCTTGCCGGTTATGGACGAAAATGCAGAAACCTTCGTGGTAATCTCGGCTCCCGGCTTAAGTGTCGGCGCTTCGTTGGTACCGCCGGTAATCTCGATATACTTGAGTCCGGTAATCCCCATGGCACCGGTGGTCGCCACCATATCGGTCTTCATGGGAAAATCGCTCTGAATTTTCATTTCCACCCGTACCCTGGAAAGATCATCGGGCAGATAACTGATATGATCAACCTTGCCGATGGGAACACCGCTGAATTTGACGGTCGCACCCTGTTCAAGTCCGCTGAGCGACTCTCCTTCAAAAAAAGCGATAAAGCTATTCGTGGTGTTTTTCAACCGGAACCCCAGCGGGATTGCGGCGAACAGCAGAAGAAGCAGCACTCCCACTACCAAAAACACCCCCAGTCGCACTCGCTGGGCACGGGAAATACTCATCGTACGTTCTCCACATTCAGTTTGCATCCGAAAGCATCGCTTCCGGCATTATGAACATCGGTCCGTTCAAAAAAATCGAATATCGGCCCCTCCCGCAATGCACGGGCTTCCCTATAGAGGCCATCAAACAGCAGCTTTCCCTTATGTAAAAACAACAGCCTATCGGCGATCCGATCGATCGAAAGCAGCTCATGCGTCACCACGATCACCGAAATCTCCAGCGCCTCACGCAGCCGCAGCAGCAGTTCATCAAGTCCCGCACTGGTAACCGGATCGAGCCCCGCCGAGGGTTCATCGCAGAACAGAAGCGGCGGATCGAGCGCCAGTGCACGTGCCAGCGCTGCCCGTTTACGCATTCCACCCGAGAGTTCACTCGGGTAAAGATCGATCGCATGCGGCAGATCAACCTGGCTGAGTTTCATCCTGACGATCTCCCTGATCACCTGATCGGAGAGATCCGTATGCATCTGGAGCGGCAACGCCACATTCTCCCCGACGGTTATCGAACCGAGCAGGGCACCGTTCTGAAACAGCACCCCGGTCTTTTTCAGCACATCAACCGTTGTCGGATCATCCTGATCGAGAATTTCGGTACCGAATATACGAACCGTTCCGGAAAACGGTTTCAGAAGCCCGACAATCGATTTCAACAGCGTACTTTTACCGCATCCCGATGTTCCGAGAATCACCTTGATTTCCGATGAGGAAAAGGTGGTGGAGATATCATTAAGAATGGTTCTGTCACCGTATTTCGCCACCAGATGATCAATGGTGATAACCGGCTCCACGCCAATCGACATAGATACTAACCTTACAATAAAAATGAGAAAATGGCATCAGCTATTATAATAATGAATATGCCCGTAACGACACTTTCCGTCGTCTCTTTTCCGACCGCTTCCGCGCCACCGTGCACGCGCAAGCCGTAAAATGAACCGATCCAGACAATCAGCCAAGAAAATACCACCGATTTCACGAAACCGGCCCAGAAATCGTCAAAGCCGATATGCTTGCTGAGTTCCGAGAAAAACAGGCTCGGTGCCAGGTCCAGATACACGATCGCAACACAATACCCGCCGAAAATGCCGGCCGCTGTCGCGATAATCGAAAGCAGCGGCATGGTAAGGGTAATCGCCCAGAATTTGGGGACCACCACAAACTGGACGGGGTTGATGCCCATTGTTTTCAGTGCATCGATCTCTTCACTCACCCCCATGGTGGCGATCTCCGCTGTTGTCGCACTGCCGGTTCGGCCTGCAAGAATAATCGCCGTAAGCAGCGGCCCCATCTCCCGTACCATGGTTATCCCGATTAGTGGTGCAAGAAAAATACCTGCACCATAGGTGCGCAATTGCATCGCCGTCTGCAAGGCCAGAACGATACCGATCAGAAACGACAGTAGTCCCACGATACCGACTGCTTTGAATCCGAGCTGGTACATCTGCTCACCGAGCGCACCACGTTTGAAATCCTGTTTCTTCAGGACACCGATCGTACCCCAAAAGAGCATCTCAACCAGTACGGAAAGCGCCTCTACCGACTGTCTGTAGAGTGCCAGGAACGTATCCGCCGTCCCGATAAAGAGATTTTTTTTCTCTTTTTTTCCTGCAGACGGATCCGGAACAGACCATGCGGTAAGCGCAGTCAGATGATCCTGTGTAATGTTGGTGATAACCAGCTTTTTTCCCGCCTGCTTGTAGAGGCTGTCGAGAGAACGGATAAATCCAAGCCCGGCGGAATCGATTTTTTCGGTTTTTAAGAAATCGAACAACGTTTCGGCGGACGGACGAAAGTACGCAGCACCCTCCTTTTCCACCCAGCGTCGGTCAAGTTCCACCGGCATCCTTACGGTGACAGGTTGCCCCTCTGATAATCGGCGACGTTGTTCCCGTCCGTTCATATGTTACCTGATCCGAAGCTTATCAGGCGTTGTGAAGAACTACCCACAACCATCTCCGTTTCACCATGATTATCATGTAACTGCCGGATCCGTCCGACATCCAGTCCTGAGCAGTCATCGTACCTTATTCGAAATAGATCGGCACATGGTTGAACCGGGTAGCGTTCAGAAAAACTTACCGAAAAACATTTCAGTGACCATTCAACCAACAACTGCATTGCTCATGCACCCCCCGGGAGTCTCAACAGACACTGATAAGCGAAATATATATAAAGCTACGTCGCGAACTGCCGATAAAAAAGGAAACAACTGCTTGTAACAGCGGTGGTTACCGCGACACGCCTTGAGATAGTACAATAAATGCACCATTGTATGCGAAATTAAACAGCGGAAATGAGAGGCGAAAATTGTACCGGGTGAGCAGTGGTTGACGAAACGGGAATCACCAAAGTAAACCTGATTTCAGAAAATACATGGCGGCACGACGGAAAACAAGTTTTTTTATCTTGTTTTATTTCAATCTGTTACAACGCATTTCCATCGGAGACGCCCTTTTTCGAATGGTGATCGTCCTATAAATAGGTTGCATTTTTCGCCATTTCTCGATATATTATAGTCACTTTTTGGCATGATCAGACAAAACGACACGTTCGGTGTCACCATGCCACCCACTCTGGAGGACCACCAAATGCAGCTACCTAAATCCCGTAGGCGTCAGAAGTTACGTGAAAAGAAGTGTCAGTACCCGGGATGCGGAAAAATCTTTTTCGGCATCCACATTTCAAAATACTGCCCGGAGCATCGTCAGGATCGATACCGGATTCGAAAACGGACGAAACCGGAAGATGTCAATATAAAAAATCAGACTTTCAAGCATAATTATACCGAGGTGGTCACCATGGTTATGAATTGTGCGCTTGAAGGATGTGATCACCAGTTTGAAGTTAAAATTTATCCTCGTCAGTACATCTATCCGAAGTACTGTCCGGAGCATCGTAATGAATATAAAAGGATTCGTCACCTCCAGTTGATCGGCAGAGAAGATCTCATTGAACAGATGAAACTCGAGGGAGAAAGTTTTGAAATTGAGCATTCGGTGAACGCCGACAGCGGCAGTGACAGTGGAGAAGCCATGGAAGATGTCGCCTGATCGCTTCTGATTTCAGCCGGAAATAAAAAAGGGAGAATTTATCTCCCTTTTTTATTTCCAATCTCCGAAAATTTCAGCTTCATGCCATCAGAACCGTGCAACGAAACCGGTTCCTACGGTTTTTGATTTACGAGCGAAAGAGAGGTAAGGTATAATCTCAACGGGTGTCGATGAAGCATTCGTCCGTACCGAGGCTCGCTGTATCATTTTTTTACCTTTTATCAGATTCACAATACCCACCGCCATACAGGGCGCACCGATCGGTATTCCGAAAATCCCCGGATTGAGATAAAATGTTTTAGTTTCCGTATAATATCCGCTGCTGCTTGTTGTACTGAACAACCGAATACCGAACGTCTCTTCGTCAATAAGAAACATGGTGGTGTATACTATAGCCGCTCCGAGAAAAACACCGCCGACGCTGACCAGGGCAACTCCGGCACCTTTCTTCGCTTTTCCTTCGGCCAGAAGTGTGGCATAATTCACCGGTTCGGATTCCTCATCTTCCGAAACCGATGTGCTCCCGGACATCGGCTCCGGCAGAGAAGTATTGCCGGTTTCCGAATCACCGTACTCCGAAATGGTTCCCGTTTCCCCGGTTGCATCATTTTCCCCCTCGTTGATGCCATTCTCTTCCGACATTTCTCCGGAATCATCGGTAGTTTGAACTTCCTGAATTCCTGAAGAGCTTTCAACCTCCTCCGGTTCACTGTAAATACGGGTAGTGGAAAGGAGGAAAAAACACAGTGTGAAACAACATGCGACCAGATGTCTATTCATGGTTTCTCCGCTCTGGTAAAGGGTGAATGTGTAAGGCCTACCACTTACGGAGTCGGGGGATTTCCGCCTCCAAAAGACAATGGTAATATAGCAAATGCAAGTGCTGCAGCCAACCACACATTAAATCCGCAACTGAAAAACGTTCCGCTTTTTACCAGATTCGTCCGAAACCCGAGATAACCGTATATTCCTTATTTTCCTTGGTTTTTACTCCCCTCACATCCTATTTTTAGCTGTTTAAACCAGGGTCTCCACTACAGGTACCACCATGAATTCATATCATAAAGCCGTCGCGAATGTTGTCTCCGAAGTTAGAACTTTTTTCAGCAAGACCTTTTCCGAGGTACACATCGAAGGGCCTGATCTTGATCCCGCAGTTCTCAATCAAAGTCCTCTGATGTTGGTAAGTACCCATCGCAGTCATGCCGATTATTTCATGCTCGGGTATATCTTTCACCTGGCGGGATTCAATACCCTACGGTTCGCGGCGGGAGATAACCTCACCAAATTACCCTGGATCGGGCCGCGATTCACCTCGTTCGGTTCGTTCACCGTCGAGCGGGATACGGGATTCAATCGTCACTATGTCCGCGACCTCTGTTACCGTGTTGTAAAAATGATCGAAGACGGCGAAACCGTTCTCGTGTTCCCTGAAGGCGGGCGCAGTTACAGCGGTGCAATGCTCGATATCAAAACGGGGATTCTCGGTGCATCAATCATCAGTCAGGCCAAAGATCTCTCCCGCGACGTCCGGTATATTCCGGTAGCGATATCCTATGAATACGCTCCGGACATCCCCTGGTTCTCCATGCAGCAAACCGGAAAAAAGTGGCGGAAAAAATCGAATTTCATTCTTCAGCGCCTGATCGGCAACCTGCAGTATTTCGGCGCGGATGCCTTTTCATTTATACCTTTTCTCTTCGCACAGTATTTCAGACCGAAATCGTACGGAGTCGCGTACGTCGATTACGGCGAACCGGTTTCCCTTAAATCAATTGTGGACGTCGCCGCCGGCAGAATCGAAAACGCCCGCGACGAGTTCTCATCCCACCGTAATAATATGCAGCAGCTCAGCGATGCGGTATTCCGGCATCTCCTTCGCCTTTACCGTGTTCTGCCCATGCATGTGGTTGCGGCGCATCTTTCGGAACACGGGAAAGCTTCAACAGGTGATCTCGCCGCTGTTTTTCCGTCGACCATCGAGACGCTCAGAAAGAACGACCGAAACGTGAAACAGCTCGAAAATAATTCACCCGAGCATAACGCCGAAGAAGGAATCCGACAGCTGCTCCGTATCAAAGCGGTAGCGTACCGAAACACGATCTGTACCGTCAGGAAAAAAGCACTCGTTGACTATTATGCTGCAACTCTTTCGTAAGGAGGCTCTCCAGCATGCCGTTTGAACAATACCTCATCCTGCCTGCCATCGTCGAGATCAAGTCCGATGAGAAAAATGAAGCCCTCAGGGAACTGACGCAGGTGATGTGCAAAACGCTTGACATAAGAAAACACAAGCAGCTTCTGGATGAAATCCAGAAGGGAGAAGAGGCGGCGTCCTCATTCGTTGGTCAGGGGGTGGCACTACCGCAGGCGAAAGGTCCCATAAAGGACGAATTCACCATTGTCGTGGGTCGCAGCATCAACGGGGTGAAATACGATGCCGCCCGCGGTGCTCTGGCACATATCATCGTTCTGGTTCTTTCGAAGGATGACTTCGACAACAACACCCGGCAGCTTCAGCTTCTTGCCGAGATCGCAGCGTTTTTCAAGCTCGAACAGGTTCAGCAGGAAATTCTGGCTATAGACTGTCCGCGTGATCTGCGAATGATCATCAGCACGCTTAAAACCGGGCTTCCCGAGGAAAAACAGACCAAACCGGTCAAATCATCAGGAAAAGCCGGTAAAACGAAAAATACCAATCCTATCGTCTCTGCGGCTGTTGCACTCGCCCGTGAAACAAAAGCGAGTGCGATTATGGTGTTCGCCGATTCCGTCCGGGAAAATGAATTTCTTGATCTTCTTAAGACCCGGCCGAAAGTGATCATGGTAACCAGCAATAAAACCCGGTTCGATCCTGCAACCGACAAGAAAATCGCCGGACTGCTGCAGGCACCCGCCATTCCGGCATCACGGACCGGACAAATGAAAATCGGCATGCTGCTGGCGCTCTCCCGTAACCTCATAGGTCGTGAGGATCGGATTATCTGTATTTCCGGTAATTCCAAAAACGGGGTGTTCGATACTATCGTCGCGATTGATGTCGCCACAGAATATGAATTCTTCTTCACCACAGCGAAAACCATGATTCCACAGGATGTCAAACCCGAAGTGATTGAGAGAGTTATCGGTCTCGCCGGAGAAATTGCCGTCGAAGGCCGTGAAGGAAAACCGGTCGGTACTATTTTTGTACTCGGCGATACCAACTCAGTCAATGCCTACGTCCGTCAATTGATCATCAATCCGTTCAGGGGTTACAGCGAAGCAGAACGCAACATTCTCGATCCCGGCCTTGATGAAACGATCAAAGAGTTCGCAAGTATCGACGGAGCGTTCATCATCACCGGGGATGGAATTGTTCTTTCGGCCGGCAGCTATCTCAAACCCCCCGCAACCGAGGAGGTTCCCACGCTTCCCGGCGGGTATGGTGCTCGACACCTCGCCGGAGCGAGCATTACGGCCTGCACCAATGCACTTGCCATTACCATTTCGGAATCAACCGGTACCGTCACCATATTCAAGGGCGGTGTTATCATGATGTCCATCTCGCGACCGGTCGCCCGGGAAAAAGGAGTCGTGCAACGATTTCTCTGAGTACTCGCCGATCTTGTACCACAATAATTTTCAATAACTTCCGGAAGGAATAATCATGGGTCAGCAGAACATTCGTTACAACAGTTCGTTACTCGACACGGTCATAGACGGCAACGAACTGGAACAATACAACGACGCGGTCGCCGCTTCGGAAACCATGCTGCAGAAAAAAAACGGTCCCGGTGCCGATTTCCTCGGCTGGCTTAACCTTCCGGCGGAAATCGATCAGCCGACAATCAGCCGGATCAATGAAACCGCAGCTGCGGTGCGGAACAAGGCAGACATTCTTATCTGTATCGGTATCGGCGGTTCCTATCTCGGTGCGAAAGCGGTTATCGAGTTTCTTTCGCCGTCATTCGATGCACTTCGCAAACCGCAGGTGGTCTTCGCCGGCCACGCCATCAATTCAGATTACCTGGCCGACCTTCTCGACCTTGTCGAAGACCGAAGCGTCGCCGTCAACGTGATCTCCAAAAGCGGTACCACCACCGAACCGGGTATCGCTTTCAGAACGGTTCGCGAATGGATGGAGAAAAAATACGGCCGGAAAGAAGCCGCTTCCCGGATTATCGCTACCACCGATCCTGAAAAAGGAGCGCTCCGTCAGCTCGCACAGGCCGAAGGTTATACTACCTTTCCGATCCCCGCCGATGTCGGCGGCCGTTTTTCCGTATTGACACCGGTTGGTCTTTTCCCGGTAGCGGTGGCGGGTATCCCGATCGAAGAACTTGTTGCCGGTGCAGTTGACGCGATGTCGTTCTGCAATGGAACCACCGTTGAAACCAACCTCTCGGGAAAATACGCAGCGATACGCAATATCCTTTTCCGCCGCGGTTACACCACCGAAATGCTCGCCAATTTTCAGCCGCATCTTCACTTTGTGGGAGAGTGGTGGAAACAGCTTGCCGGAGAAAGTGAAGGAAAAAACAATACCGGAATATTTCCCGCAGCGGTTGACTACACAACCGACCTGCATTCCCTCGGCCAGTGGATGCAGGAAGGGATACGCAATGTTTTTGAAACCTTCATGGTACTTGAATCAACCAGCCGTACACTAAGTGTGCCGGAATTCGAAGATGACAGCGACGGATTGAACTATCTGGCCGGAAAGTCCTACGAGACGATCAACAGCAGTGCATTCAAAGGCACGCTTCTCGCCCACATCGACGGCGGTGTCCCCTGTGCAACGCTTTCGATCGAAGACCGGACACCCCGTTCCCTTGGTCAACTTTTCTATTTTTTCGAGAAGGCGATCGCACTGAGCGGCTATATGCTTCGTGTCAATCCATTCGACCAGCCGGGAGTGGAGGCATATAAAAAGAACATGTTCGCACTTCTCGGAAAAAAAGGATTCGAGGAGCTCGGGAGTGATCTGCAGGCCCGTACGAAAAAGCTTGGAGTATAATAATGAAATCGTTTCGCAAAGTTCTTGTCTTCTCGACGCCTCACCGGCGGGATTACCTTAATATTACCCCCCAGGTCGAGGCGGCACTTTCAGAAAGCGGCATCAGCGAGGGAATCTGTCTTGTTAATGCCATGCATATTACCGCCAGTGTGTACATCAATGATGACGAACCCGGTCTCATCAAGGATTACGATGACTGGCTGGAAGGGCTCGCACCCCATGAGCCGCTCTCACGTTACCGTCACAACGGTGGCGAAGACAACGGCGACGCTCATCTCAAACGTCAGGTAATGGGCCGGGAGGTGGTGGTGGCGGTGACGGACGGGAAACTCGATTTCGGTCCGTGGGAACAGATTTTCTACGGCGAGTTCGACGGGCAGCGATCAAAACGGGTGCTGATTAAAATAATCGGCGAATAGTCTATTTTTATAAAAGGAATATTTATGACACAGCAGCGGATCTGCATCGGTGTCATCGGCGGAAACGAGGTCGACAAAGCCAACTACGATATCGCCTATGAACTCGGTACCCATATCGCCGGACGCGGAGCCGTCCTGATATGCGGCGGTCTCGGTGGAATCATGGAAGCGGTCAGTAAAGGTGTTGCCGACAGCGAAGGAACGGCTATCGGTATTCTCCCCGGATCCGATAAAACTTCCGCGAATCCATATGTTTCCATCGCTCTTCCTACGGGAATGGGTATTGCCCGCAATACACTGGTCGTTCAGATGGCCGATGTTCTGATTGCGTTTCCCGGTTCGTATGGAACTCTCAGCGAAATCGCCTTTGCGCTCGCTTTGGGGAAAACGGTCGTCTACCTTCCCGGCGCATGGGATCTTAAAAAATTAGCTCCGGTTGATGCGGCTCGTTTCAAGGAAGCATTCGATGCACGTCACGCGATCGGAATAGCCCTGAGCGCAGTGTAACTATTTCATCGATGTGGTGTAACAGGTGTAGCGGCATTGTCGGTCTGTAGAGACATCGCGCGCAACGTCTCTACAACGAACCGGCATCGAGAAACCGCAGTTCCTCATACAATGTCTGAACTGTTGGAAGCGCCACGCCATGGGAACGTGTTCTCGATAGAGGAATACCGTAAATCGCTTCGAGTTCCATTGGACGTCCTTCATCAAAATCAATTTTCATGCTTGGCCGGTAGGGTGCCATCGATTCGGTCGCTTCAATCATTTTCGTGATAAAACTTCCTTCGATAGTATGGCCGCATGCCGCAGCACCTTCAAGCACCTCCTCCATCAATCGTTTAACCAGCTGTCGGCTTCCTTCTTTATGCATAAGAAGATCGGTAGTCGCATTCAATACTACCGAAAGACCGTTATAGGGAATATTCCATACCAGTTTTTTCCATCGTGCTTCAGCAAGAGTGTCGGTCAGGTGTACGTTCACTCCCGCCGCTTTGAAATCTTCGGCAACGGTCGTGAGCGCTCCTGAAGTATCTCTGCCCCCAAGCGATCCGGTGTGTTCCCCCAGGGTGAAACTGCCGTAATCAAGATGCCTGACGTGTCCCGGACCGATTTTATTTGAGCAGATGAAACAGAGCGCCCCGAGTACGCATCTGACGCCGGGAACTGCGGCGGCAATCTCCTCCACTCCCAGCCCATTCTGCATCATGACGACAACACTTTCTTTTTTCAACAGCGGCGGAAGCGATTCTGCAAGAAGATAGTTAGCGGTCGTTTTGAGTGCGACAACAATCACATCACAGGGTGGCATCGTGTCGGTACTCCGGTGGGCATGTACGTTCGGCAGCAGAAAATCGCCGTTGACCGAATCGACCCGCAGGCCGTGCCGTCGGACATGATCGAAATCACTTCGCAGAAAAAAATGTACCTCAATGCCGGACTTCTGCAGCAATCCTCCGTAGTAACCACCGATTGCCCCCGTGCCGAGAATTGCGTATCGTCGTTGCCGTACCATCATGTATCCTTTTCCGCAGTGTAAAAAAACTGCCCTCCACCAAACCTGCCGTAAACATAGTTCATTTCAATCTCCTCCTTTTCGGCAACGGCAAGGCGTCCGCAGTTACTCTGACGAGTTCGCTCAGCCGCTCAACGTCATCGATGATGTCACCGCCGATTAACAGGTATGGTTTTGCACCCGGATAGGGAAAAGCACACTCCGCCTGGGGGATTTTACCCCGGCCGGCATCGGTGGGTTTGATGAAGAGCTGGTTGTTACAAATAAGCGCAACAATTTTTCCGTCACAGTACACGCCGTACTCACCAAACATTTTCCGTGCGGAGATAGTTCCTGCACCGCACATATTCTCCGTGACATATTCAACAAATTCAGCAGATGACGACATGGGTCACTCCTGATCGGAAAAGAAAAACATACACGTTACAGAAAAATAAATCAGGTGTGTATTCCGGTTGAATACGGATTGTTGAAAAATTGATAAGGCATTATAGCCATGCATGGTATATTGAAAATAGTTAACAAAAGAGCAGCGCCGGCGCAACAGGAATTTCAGTATAAACCGCATTGTCTGATAGCAGGTGAGCCATGGAGGAGAACATGAGAACAACACTCATTTCAGTTATCTTATTAGCTGTTGTCATTTCCTGCAGTAACACATCAAGTCCGGCGTTTTCGTATAATTACACCATTGAGCAACAGCACAACTGTTTCTGTCCAACGGAGAGGAAACTCTTTTTCGAAAATGAAGAGGAAGAAAGTTTCATCTCTCCCGGTCCGGGTGACTGGGTGAGGCTATATGTTGAAAATGACATCATTGTCAAAGCGATAAGAGTGACCGACAATTACGAACTCACTACTGAAGAACGGGCGTTTTACAAATCGCTGAACGATCTGGAAGCTGTAGTGGCCGAGGTTGATACGACTGTTTATACTTTGGCGGTAACAATAGATCCCGCCGACAATTATCTTTCTTCAATCCTTGTCAACCCGAAACCGATTACCGATGAATTCGAAACCGTCATTTCGGTTATAATGGATGCATCATATTCATATTACAACAGGAATTACACTGAATAACGTGTGTTTGAACGGTTGTTGAAGTTTTCAACGAGAACACAGGGAAGATAACCTTTCGCTTATCTTCCCTGACCACCGATATCCATTCCGCACTCTACCTTCAGACCGCCGTAACGCCATCGTCTGACCTGAAGATCCCCGCCTGAACTTTGTTCCCCGGCGTTTATCGGAGCACTTCCATCTAGTCGTACCGGAACGATCTGCTGTACCGAGATATGAAAATCATGGCCGCGCACCTCTTTTTCCAGCTGCAGCTTTCCCCTGATCACCGCATACCTTTCGTCAACCTTTTCCTTCCGGGCATCCTCATACACCGGTAACAAACCGATATACCGTACCAGATTCGCCGTCGCGACAGATCCCTCTACGACGCAACCGCTCAGCGCCACCTCCGTCCGCAATCGCAGCTTCCGATGAACGTTCCACCTTTTTACTCCTCTGATTCCTGCCTCCCTGATTTTTATTATCGCCTCATCCAGTCTGACCCGATCAGGAAGATCCAGAAGAAACAACCAGTTGGAAAAAGGGTACAGTGCCACATTCCCCTTCCCCGCCCTGCCGCTACGATACGATCCGAAAATCCCGACTTCGCTGCCGATCCCGGTTTGCAGACCGACTGCACCGCTGAATCGTCGCCAATGACTCTCATCAACCTTCAGAAACCGCCGCGCCTGCCCGTCATAACCGTTCAGGAGAAGGCTTCCTCTCTCCATGTCAACAGTAAAACCGGGTTGTTTCGTCAAGCGATTGAAATTTCCGCTGCCGGCAAGCGAATAACCGACACCGGAAATCTCCAGGGGAAATACCTCGAGTTGTTCCTTCGGCGCGTTACTTGATAATTGATATATCGATGGCGTAACCGACCAGAACACACCTTCACTGATGCGGTTCGCCGTACCACTCCATCGATGTTCGTCAATCAACAAAACGCATTTCCGGTATGCGCCATTTGAACTGTTGCGCAAGATACCATCTCCGGAAAGCAACGATCGATTCCGGTAAGCGAATTCAGCACCCGAGTGGGGAAAAGCAAAATACAGCGACCCTGTAAGATTAATCGCCGGAGAATTGAGCAGCCGAAACCCCTTTTTCAACGCCGACGTTGCTCCGGAAACGAGTGGACCATAACGGGGATTCCCGTCGAATCCCGCCCGCATCGTGCAGATTCCCCTCTTCAGCCAGCCAACGGCTCCAACGGTGCCGTTTGAAAGAAGAGCCGCTTCCGACACGCCGTCAGCAGGCTCGGATCGCCTCATCCACAGCCGTCCAAATACGGCACCGAACAGAATTCCCGCATGATCCCGGTTGATTCCAGTCCATACCCTGCCGCTTAATTTATCCACCGACGTCCGGTTGCCGGGCAGCATGTCGGAATGCTCCTCCTTTTCGCGGTACAGAAGATCATAGGAACCCGACATTGAAAACAGAAAACCGGTATCGGCAGCCATCGGGGAAATCCTGAAAAGCTCCTCTCGGCCGGAGAACGGTAACCCGGTCACATAGCCGGTAATCGATACTGGTGTTGCTGACAAAAGGCAAAAAAAAAGACAGATGAGTAAACCCATCTGTCTTTGTACCGGTTTTCGGAAGAAATGTGACAGCAACCGCTACTCGCTCCAGATAAGATCAATCCATTTGTCACGCGTCATATCGGGAAACACACCGCCAAAGGTGTAATCGTCAAAATACGGAAAAAATGTTCCGTTGTCCATGGCCTCTTCCATCTGTTCCTCGGTCATGATCGTTCCACCCTCATCGGTCAGACGCAACGCATTGAAATAATACGATGAATCGACGTAGCCGACGTAATTGATCGGACTGGTGATAAAATACTTTGTTTCACCATACTCCGTAACCTCAACTGAATCAATCAGTGTTTCATCAATTTCCACCAGGGCTTTATCATCATACACGTAGAAATAATACAATGTATCATACGTATCCGTTTCGGCGTTGTACCGGATAGTTCTCGGATTGGACTGATAACCGTCAGTATACCCGTCCAGTTCAGCCCACTCCGCCTCACTGGTCCAGGTGTAATGCGGTAGCAGATCTCTGAGGTCTTCAACCGGATTGGTGAAGAATGCGGAAAGATCGATAGTCACCGATACAGCTTTTCCGTCAACCGTTTCTTCAAACTGGTAGGGGCCCTCAAGAATCGAGGTGATGAAATCCATCAGTTTTTCTATCGATGAGAAGTTCTCCGCGAACGATGCGCTGAATCCTTCGTTTTCCATTTCGCTGCTGAAATCGAGCATATCGCCGTTGGCGTCATCGATCATTGAAATCTGCAGCAGATCATTTTCCTGGTCATCGGTTTCTGCCTTGATCGACGCAAGTCCGGCCTTGATCAGATGCGGAATCGCCTTGAGGCTTCCGTACGCTCCCTGATGATAAGGGCTCCTGATGGTCATGAAGGATTCGCGGTCCTCGAGGTTGTATTTGACGGTCGACACCATGGTTTTGATCGCTTTCAACTCGCCTTCCCAGGTGCTGATTCGAAGCAGTGTATCGCCGGAAAGCGTGATGACCTCCCGGTCATCTCCATCAAGATTCACCAGGGTATCTATCCACGAATAATCCTGCCGGTCGGCGGCGGCATAGAGATCCATGTCATACGCGCACAACATGAACATATACGCCTGGTAAAGATGGAGGTAGGCATCGACCAGGTACACCTCCCCTTTGTCTATTTCATATTCATCATCGTCCACCGTCACGAGAATCGAGGGATCCTCCAGCGCCTCAACACGTGCGGCAGCCTGTACCACCTGTGTGATCACCGGGATAATCGACTGTTCCATGATCCCCTGGATATAACTGACCGTGATGAATTTCGGAAACGATGGTTTCTGTGCGGAAGCCATCATGAGCGCGGGTGTTTTTGCCGCAAGCACTTTTCCGAGGGTGACGATACCACCTTTTTTCATTGCCGTTTTCATAAGCGGCGCCGATTCCGTGGCACTCCCTTCACTTTCGTTACTCATTGCTTCAAAATAAGCATCAAGCGAATCGGCCAGTGTCCATATTTTCTGATCGGTATTGAGTGATGCGAGAGCCGCCACCATATAACCGATATTCGCTTTCGGGCGGTCCGCATCGACCGAGAGGATCGCTTCGAACCCGTTGCGAATCGAGATGAAATCAATTGTTTTGAGTTCATCCGGTCCCTCGATATCGCCGATCGATTCAATCCTTTCAATAAGCAGGGCAAACAGGGAATCTTCAATTTCGGCTATCGCTTCTTCTGTTCCGAGTTCAGATGATTTTTCAAGAATGATTTCACCGAGATCAACCGTATAGTCTTCTATCTGGATCGACTGCGAAACATACCCGAGTTTACTGATAGTTACAACATCGACAACCTCGGTCTGGCGGGCCAGTCCGAACGGTATACTTTCCGTTTTTTCCGGACGGAGTAAAAGAGGCATCGATGAACCTGAACGATGGATAACCTTTTCCGCGATTCGAGTCATCCCCACAGTAACCGAAACAACATAGGTACCGCTTTTTAAACGAGAAGGAACTGCGGCACCCAGCGGCAGGGAATATCTTCCGGCAGATACCCGTTCAAAGGTGTGTTCGACACATTTCTGTCCGTGAAGAGAAAAAACGACCATATGCACTACTGAGAAATGCTCGACATTCAAATGAATGATACCTCTGGCGATGCGTATCACCGGTACTGCCTGCTGCAGTGGTTGCGGTCGTTGCACCGGCGCATCGTCGGTAAGATCAAAACTGCCATCAGCCGTACTGACCGTAACATACCCCAGCTTTTCAAACCGGATAAGGGCATTTTCGATTACTTTCCCATCGGTATCCTTGATCGTTCCGGTTACCGAAATATCCTGACTGAATGTTGACACCGCCAATGTCGCTACAGCGGTTAGTAGGTAAAGTGGACGCATAGTGCCTCCTTTTGGGTGAGTGGTATTGCCTTGTAGTATTGCAAATGAGGTGACGCTCATGCAAATATACTCTCTGGGCGGCAAGTACCGGTGGATACCGGACAATCGTACCGGAAATAGTATCATCATTTAACAGGGATTTTCAACAGGAGAAAACCGAATAAAACAATTAAGAAAAAGAAACCCGGAATCAAAAAAAATGGAAATCCGGTAACCGTTTATCGTTCTTCCGGTTACCGGATTTCCGCTATAAATTCTTTATCCCTGAAAAACAAAGGATACTTCCCACCGGGATCAGTACACGTCCAGATATACCTCTCCGATCAGACCTGACGGCCGACCGTTCATTCTCAGAATCGTATCGAGACTGTTGGTAACACCGATTTCCAGTTCATTCCGCTTCGGCTCGCAAATCGAGGTGATGTCAAGTTCGGCTGGTTGCCAGCTGTAAACGCCGAGATCTTTACCGTTCAAAGTTACGTCAACCGTTCCTGATACCTCCGCGAATCGCAGAATCAACCGCTTGTACTCATTGGGGATCTCAAACGACTGCCGGTATATCCCTCTTCCGCAGAGATAGGGAAAACCATACCGAACCCATGAATCCGGAACCGGAACATCTTCGAGTTTGTCAATTGCCCATCCGTTCTGACCCTTAACGAGAACGAAATTTCCGAATATAAGCGGCGGATAGTGAATATTTCCCGGATCAAGAATCTGCCCCGCCGTGCGGAACGAAATCCGGTTGAAGCCGCGGACGATATGTTCCCGTAGATCAAAAGTCAGCCCTCCGATACCAAATACCTCCGGCACCGTTTCATCATATACCACCGCATCCGTTTCCGAAGCAGCCGGTTCTTCCTCATCCTGTGGTTCCGGCGTTTCCTGCGGCGAAAGAAGTGGCTCGATTTTTATACCATTAATCGTAACTTCAATCGGTGCACCGCACCCCCGCAAAAGCCCCTGATCATTCAGTATCAGTTTGCATATATCCGGTAGGGCCTTCGCCTGAAAATGGGTTTCGTAAAAATGGGAAAATCCTCCCGATTCTCTGCTGAGACCGATACGAATATTCCAGTTGGCCAGCGGCAGCGTATTGACCGATTGGGTTGAAAACATCCACTGATCCTTCAAAACGATCCGGTATCCCCGTTCAGGATTGGCAAACGGGTTATACCATTCCTTACTCTGTTCTTTCGTGCCGGTAACCTGTGCCGATGTTCCGATAATAACAGCGGTAGCGTTCGGATAGGCACTATACTGCAGCTTACAGGTTCCGTTTGAGCGATCCACCGGCACAATCTCATGCAGCAGACCATGTTCACAATCAACCATAGTGAAATGCTTGCTCTCCGGACATTCAATCGTCACGTTCTGTTCTTTCTTATCCGACAGATTGTGAAACACGTATACCTCATGCCCGTCGGCCGATCCGAATGAATGATAAAGATCCGTTCCGTATTTTCCATTTATCTGAATTTTTACAAAAGGGATGATCGATTCAAACGATGCTTCGAGATCGTCGATCGGAATAACCGCGGTTCCCTTGTGACGATCAGCAAGTATTTTATCGATACGGGAAGACATTGTAGCACTGACACCGTCTTCGATGGTGCCCCGCGGGGGTTCCTCAACAAACAGGATTCGCCCCTCTTTCTGAACCAGCTTTTCGATGAAAATCAGAACATTCCGTGCAATGTCGGGCGCGAACGGAACGATGAGCACCTGATAATTTCCCTTTCTGATACGATCCGCAGTGCCGAATTCTCCGTTGGTCCGTACACTACAGCTTGCAAGCAGCATTTCACTTACGAGATCAAAACTGATACCGCACCGTTCCAGTGCAGTAATAGTTTTTTCCAGCCGTTCCAGACCGACGGCCGAAGCGGTACCGTCGCCGGCGAGGTATGCAGCCATCATCTCCGATGTTGGTGAGAGCACTGCGACCTGACGGTTCCAGTGGACCCCTTTCACCAGCTCCTGGCTGCGGGCCGCATAACGGCATAGCTCCTTGATCTGTTTTCCTTCTGGAGTATACCATCCGGGATTGAAAGGTGTTTTGCAGTAACTACGCTGATCAAGATTGAAAAAGAAACCATCGATAAGAATTCTGGAGGCACCTGAAAGCAGGACCGTGTCAATATCATTCTTCAGAGATTGAATCGTCGCCCCTGTACCGTTACGGTTCCTGCCTATCACCGATACGGTTTCTCTTCTGAATTCATTGGAATTAGCATCGGCCATTACCCGCATAAGCGGATAATTATCCTGAACACCATCAATATTCTGATACCCCACAGTACTTAATTCAGTTTCCGGCGGGATATAGCCATCGACCAAAACTGCTGTGGTTGAATAAACGGAACGTTCAGGCGCCAACACCCATTGCGACAACCGGTTCTTTTTTGACCAGGTCTCCATCGGCAGAACAAAACGTTCATACATCGACTGAAAAATGAAAGAGTAGACTTGTTGACGGTTTTTCTGTGCCGCCGGAAAATTATCACAGAACAGTGCCGGCAGCAACTTTATGATATTCTTTTTTGATCTGCTGCGGAACTTTACCACAAGGTCGTCATCCCACGGGATGGTGGTTTCGCACGGTCGAGTGGAAGGAAGTTCCGTGATGAATCCTTCAAAAGTCTGCGGCATATATTTGGAATAATTGGTCTTGAAAACTTCCAGAACATGCTGAATGTAGTGGGAGGAAAGCTTCTGACTGAATATATTAGGAATGTATCCGGCGACCGGATCTTCGATGTATTCCTTTTTGAAAACAAGTAACTTCCACTCCCCCTCGGGAACGTGCCATTTGATTGCACCGGAACTTCCGGTTCCGGTAAGTTCATGGACCGAGGCCGGTTCTAGGGTACCATTACTGCTTTTTAACGAGAGATATATTTCCTTTTCAGAATCAGTCGACGCGATATTCAAATCCTCTCCTGCAACAAGAGGTCTGGTTTCGGCAAAGCGAAGATGCTGAGCACGCATCTTCGGTGAATTACTCACTTCACCGGCAAAACAGCCCCCCCACGGCAAAGAAAAATCGTCCGCAATCCGAATACCGATTCCCTGCTTGGCAGCGGTCTTGAGCACAATCGAAAAAAGGTCAAGAAACTCTTCGGAAAGATATGTCGGTCTCATATCACGGCTTGGACGGATTGCAATACCACCAACACCACAATCGATAAACCAGGTAAGTTGTTCCTGCAACAGTTCTGATGAGATGGTATTATTCCAGTTCCATAAAACCCAGGGTAGTGATTCCCGACTCGGTTTCTTCAACATCTCTTTTAAATTTTTCAAACCGGTCTCCAGTCTGTGAGTGTGATGTTACTGTCAGTGAAATTCGTCATCAATGTCTGTCAGTTCCCGTATTTTCCGGCGAATACAACCGGTCACAATAACACGTTTAATCAGCAGCCTGACAGGGTACTGCCAAATTAAATGGTAAACCTCAAACCAACGGCTGGTTCTTCACGAATTTCTATTAACGTGACAACACAGATCGTTTGGTACAGCTGTCCAAACATGAGAGGGACTTTCGGACAGGCAATAGTTTATATTTTTTCCCGTCAGCAAGCGCTGTAACCGTGGTATACCTGCAACATTTTAATTTTTAGGCCCAGGGATTTAGTAAATTTTCTTGCAAACCAAGGATTACCGGATCAATCCTCCTGGCAGGAAAATTCTGACGGTATCTTAATTAAATTAAATCGTGAAAGTACTTCCGTCAATTCATTTCTTACTTCAAGCCAGCAGATATATCATTTTAAGTTAATGATATATAAGTAATTATAGATTATTTTCTTCGAGAGGACGCGCTGCCACTTAAGCGCCTAGAACAATCTGTTTTTATGAGCAACTACAACAGATAATTCTGATAAAACATCAGAATTAATTGCTGAAATTACAAATGTTGAAATGTCCTCTGATCAAGTCTGTCCGACAAAAATCGTTTGGAAGGAGCCGAAACCGATGTTTTCAGGCTTCGGAAAGAGAAGAAAATAACTTACTAAAAATATTATTATCAATTATTTACAAGAATTATCCGTGCAGCATTTCAGCCCGACTTTCTTCCAACCGATACAACGGTAACACTCACCGGTACAGATAGGGTGTTACTTCTTTATACCGTAAAAATAAAGGTCACAAGCTATACTGTTGACTAAAAACGTATGTGTTTCAAAAACAGACTGAAAATCAAATTCCCTGCGGAAATCTTCTTCGGTTAGATTTTTATAGTAGCTTTTCCACTCCTCAATCCGGGTAGTAAGCGATTCAAGTTCCCCCGCGTTCACAGTACCATGTTCCGCCCGGCCGGTAGTGGCACAGGTAACAATGATCAACCCTCCCGGACGGGTCATCCTGATCATGTTCCGGAATGTTTCCACCCACATCGGGTTATGTTCAAAACATTCAGAACTGATGCAAAGATCAAAAGAATTGTCGGGAGCATCGAATTTTTCTCCGGGACAGACAATATCCACACACTTTCCGGGTGCCACATCAATTCCCGTATAATCACATCTGCTGAAAAGTTTCCGGATAGTACCATTAATGTTGTAGCTTCCGATTTCAAGCACTTTCGATTTTACGAAAAAGGGTTTATACTGTTTTTTTAATGATTTTAAAATTTCATTTTGAGCTTTATGAGCCATGCTGCTCCACCGGACCAGGGTTACTGAAAAACCAGAATCGGACGATTCTTGTCACTGTTTTCATACAATATATCTTCTGTTTCACTTATCAGTGAAAAATACTCTTTTAACGGAATATGCCATTGATAGCAGTTCTTTATACGACTGATATCTGCAAAGCATATAGAACAGGTGAGTAAGTCCTGTAAATACCGTCCCGGAAATCAGAATATTCACCCACCAGGCAGAAGTACCGGTCAGATACATTTTTACCCCCCAGCAGACTGCTCCGGCGCTGAGAAATCCGATCAGCGGAACCGTGAATAAACGGTACATGAAAGAGACAAAGCCGCAGGAAAACTCTTTACACACCATCATGTAACAAACCACGGGAGCGATAATCGACGAGAGTGCGGTTCCAAAGACCACTCCCTCAACAGAAAAAAATCTGATGAAGGAATACGATGCGACGATATTGACAATCAAAACAATGATCGCCGTTCTCATCTCGATATAGGTCATCCCCATACCTCGTGCGACATAGGCGGCTCCCGCAGCCATCGACTGCCAGACCATAGTGATACAGAGAACGTTGAATACCAGTACCGAAAAGTCATTCGC
>JAFGHA010000087.1 GCA_016930275.1 Chitinispirillaceae bacterium | reverse complement strand
TTTGCAAGAGCCAGCGCAACACCGCCTTTCGCCGTTCCATCAAGCTTGGTAATCACCAGACCGGTAATCCCGAGCACGGTATTAAAAACCGCCACCTGTTTGATAGCATTCTGTCCGGTGGTAGCATCAACAACAAGAAGAATCTCATTGGGAGCATGAGGCGTATTGCGTTTGATTACACGTAAAATCTTTTCGATTTCATTCATAAGATTTACCTTATTATGCAGCCGCCCGGCGGTATCGAGAATTAAAACATCAACGTTCCGCGCCCGCGCAGCTTCCATCGCATCGTATGCAACCGATGCGGCATCGGCGCCTGCATGTTGTGCAATAAACTCGGATCCGGTACGTTGCGCCCAGATGCGTAACTGCTCGATCGCACCCGCACGAAACGTATCAACGGCACCGAGCATCACCGACTTCCCTTTCGCTCGCAGTTGATGAGCGATTTTCCCGATCGTCGTCGTCTTTCCAACTCCGTTGACACCGACAACGAGAACTACCCAGGGTTTCGGCGGAAAGTCGTCGGAAAGTCGATTGACCTGCAACTCTTCGACAAGCAGCGCTTTCATGGCCTCATACGCATCCGGTATTGTCGTTATATTCTCCCGGCGAATCCGTTCTTTCAGGTCATCGATTATCTCTATCGATAACTCCACACCGATGTCTGCTGAAATCAGGGCATCTTCCAGCGCTGAAAAAAATTGTTCATCAAATGCTCCTTCACCTCCAAGAATCGAAGTGATCTGGGTACGCGTTTTACTGAGTCCCTCTTTCAACCGTGCCAATAAACTCATAGAAAAATCTCACATCCGGTTAATTGGTTTGACCTGCGAATCATCTCGCCTCATATCCCTCTATATAAAAAAGCGTACTCCCGACATGCGTTTCTGCCGCTATACATGCCAGTGGATAAAAATGGATACTATCCTACCGCTCACCGTCAAAAATATCCAGCAACGACCCGATCTGCTCCTGCTGTTTCAGAATATCTTCAGCGATGACGCGCAGACGTTCAACCGGAAGCTGGACTGCAGAGAGTGCGGCATCATCAATCGCCGGAGTCTTCTCATCCGGATAAAGGGCATAACCGAGTAAATGCGCCATAATGTCGGCAATATGAATTATAGAAACCATACGATGCAATTCCGGAAAACAGGCGGCTGTATGGTGACCCCGAATGCAGGCACTCAATTCCGTGGGAAATTGCCATCGCTGCGCCAGTTGCAAACCGAGAAACGTATGTGAAAATTCATCACTTTCGGCCCTATAAAACGGAATAGTCAATTTCCTGCTTCGCTTATGAATTTCAGACACCGCATCGGGATCCACGGCACCTGCAAGCAATTTACCAATATCATGAAGCAGAGCACCTGAAAAAAGTTCATGTTCGTTAAGCGCATCATAACGCTGGAGATGACGACCAATCGATTCTGCGATAAAAGCGACGGTAACCGCATGGCGTCTGAATCGGTCCATCGAAAAAGGAAGCGAGGTTGAATGATGAAATGGTTTCAACAGTTCGGAGGTAAGCACGATCCCATGAATACGTTTCATACCAAGAAGAACCACCGCATGCGGCAGCGAGGAAACGGTACGAGGAATACCGATGTAGGCGGAATTCGCCAGTCGCAGCACCTTGCCCGACAGCGCCGGATCCAACTTCAGCACCTCGGCAATCGTATTCGCGGATGTCTCCGGATCGGCAAGTAGTCGGCTTATCCGACGTAAAACTGACGATGGAACGGGTAACCGTTCGATGGCTCGTGAAAAAAGCTTCTGATTCATGGCACGGTCGGCACCTAACTCCGCCATATTTTTACCTGTTCCGTATTTAGCACCGGCAAATCACGGCAATTATTTGATAATGTCAATAAATTCCCTGGATTTGTCGATACTCTCCGTGAGACTCTTGAGGAGGTGTTCATAGTCAGACTCCCCCATCCGTAGAATCGACCGTGCTTCGTCCCATTCGGGAGTGACCGTTTCATTCTCCCATAGCCCCATGCCAATTGCATGCGATAAGGTGTTTGCCACATGGACTGTCGTTACCAGATCAATCAGTGAATCGGCCTTCATAGGTTCATGATGAAAAACGAGCGCATACTCCAAGTCAAGCGGCAAAGCCCATTTGTCCGCCAGTATCCGGCCGATGTCGGTATGACTGATTCCCAGGATCTCCTTTTCCGCCTCAAGCAGACTTTTCCCGTTCTTCCGGGCGAACGAGCAAACTTCCGAATAATCTTCCTGTGCAAATTCACTGAAAATAAGTTTGCCGATATCATGAAGCATGCCGGCACAGAATGCGCTTTCCGGATCCATCATACGGACGCTGATAAATTGCCGGACAATACTCTTTGCCGCTATCGCACAGGTGATCGAATGCTTCCAGAAACAGTCTTTATCGATGGCCGGTTCACGTGACGTCGAGAACATTTTCATCACCGATGCGCTGAGCACCAGTGAACGGATCGTATTGAACCCGAGGATGACCACGGCACTTGACACAGAAGATATACTCCGGGGTATGCCGTAAAAAGCACTGTTGGCAAGTCGCAGCATCTTCGTGGTGAGCGCAGGATCTTTTTGAATGAGCTTTGCCGCATCGTCTGCCGACGTATCGGGGGAATTGACTACCTGAATAAGCCGCGTGACAATCGCCGGCAATGCGGGAAGATTGTCGATCTGTTCGATAAAACGCCGATATCGTTCATTATCAACGGGAGGATTCTGTTGCATTTAAGCCACCTTGGAGAGGACAGGTTGAGCCGAACAGTATCTGCCGCGGAGCGGTCCCGTGACGGTTACGTCCAGCCATGTGTTATGTTCAAGGGCACAATCAGGGATTTCAACATGGATGTAATTGGAGGTGAGCCCGTGTACTGGAGGACCAGACTCAACAATGATTCTTTGAGTACTTTTTTGCATCCGGTTAAGAAAAAACGCTCTGCTTTGTCCGACTATTTCCATCAGACGGGCGCTTCGCTTCGTTTTTACGACCTCCTTTACTTGATGGGAGGATTTAGCAGCCTGAGTCCCCGGACGCGGCGAAAACCGAAATACATGAGCATAGGAGACACCGATTTTGCGAACCT
>JAFGHA010000086.1 GCA_016930275.1 Chitinispirillaceae bacterium | reverse complement strand
GGTATTCCATCCCGCGGCTCTTCAGATATGAAAAAATGCAGAAAGGGCGACTGCGCGAATTCTTTCAGCTCAACATGGATATTCTCGGGAGCAGTGAAATCACCGCCGACGCGGAACTAATCGCTGCGGTCATTGATATGATGCGTGACCTCGGTTTGACCGACAAGGACTTTCAGGTACGGATATCGAGTAGAACGCTGCTCGAGGAGTGCTTTGCCGCCGTAGGGCTTCCCCTTGAGCGGTACGCGGCACTGTATGCACTGCTCGACCGTAAAAATAAAATTTCACCCGAAGCATACGACAAGGATCTGGCGGACCTGATTCCCGAGGATGATCTTCGTGCGAAAGTCAATTCACTGTTTACCGTCGAAACACTCGATGATATAACCGGCATTGCCGGAAGTACTTCCGCGCTCGCTACGCTGCGGCAGCTCTTCTCGCTGCTCGATACCTACGGTATGCAATCCTTCGCCGGCTTTGATATCAATATCGTTCGCGGTCTGGCCTATTATACCGGAATCGTATTTGAAGTGTTCGCACTCGGTACCACGATGCGCGCCATTGCCGGCGGCGGCAGATACGACAAACTGGTTGAGCTCTACGGCGGCCCTCCAACCCCTGCCGTCGGTTTCGCGGCGGGAGATGTGGTACTGGGTGATCTGCTCGCCGAAAAGGGATTGCTCCCGCCGGTACGATCCCGGTGTACCGTTTTTATTGTTGCGCTGGATGATACGGGGTTTGATGGAATCATCGGTATGACCCGAACAATCCGCAATGCTGGAATCGCCTGCGAATTTCCCCTCAGAAAGAGCGGTGTCGGCAAACAACTCAAACAGGCCGATGCCACGGGAGCGAAGCTTACGTTGTTTTACGGCGGCGAAGAGCTGGTAAACGGTGAGGTGAAAATCAAACGGATGGCGGACGGAAAAGAACAGACGGTTGCAATCGCGGATTGTATCGATACGATCAATAATTTATTGCATAAATCCTGAGCATCCCTGTTTTTGTCGATAGAACTCAACTATTTAAAGAACTGGCAGTGTGTTTCTATTTATTATTCTGACCACGCAGTAGTGACGTTTCGTCAATTTTGACTCCCGGATTCTGGATACCTGCAGATACAGGTGATTTCAATAGCGACTGTGGGCAGTATATGCAGAAGCTGCCCGGGACGTGGTATACAAAACGATGAGTTCATTCCGGATCCTGCCGAGGTTTTCGTTGATTACCTCTTCCACCTGATGATCGAGTTCAAGAATTTTCTCGACAATTGCGTTTATCTCTTCCTTAATGCTTTTAACCTCATCACTTTTATCGCCGGTCAGAAACTCCTCGGGAAGAAGCCGCTCCTGCGCGGCGATGCGACTCATCAGATCGGCACGTTCCCTGATCATATCGGGAATCGCCTCGGGAGAGATATTGCTGCAACAGTGCATCGTCAGCAACTGGATGTCCTGATAATGATCCCGGATTTTCCCGAGAAGCACAGTGCCGTCCAGCGTGAGACTCATCCCTGTACCGCCACGTTCCCTGCACTCATTGCGGGAGCTGTTTCACTTTTCACGGTGATGATCGCTTCACCCCAGGCATCACGCAGACTTTCAAGATATCCGACCACTTCCACGACTTTTCCTTTATTGTTTTTGACACCGGCATCGACGAGCGTCCGGAGAATATAATCATACAGTTTATACAGATTCTGTGCAATCTCACCCACATCGATTCGTAATGCACCCAACAGTTCCGTCACTGCATCCTGTGCCTTGAAGAGATGTTTGGTCCGTTCCTCGATTTTATCGACCAGATCAAATTTTTCTATCGCCAGTTTGCAGTTTTTAATAGCGACATCGTACGCGATCAGAATGAGTTTGCCCTGATCGGCCGTATCAATCGAAGCGTAACGATAAGCTGCATACCCCTGTTGCATCGGAAACCCCCGCTTTTAAGAGTTACTGTATTGAAATGAACTGATTGCACTGAGCATATTGGCACTCTGCGACTGCATCTGGCTCAGTGTCTGCTCCATGGCACTGAACTGGTTGACAAGCCGCAACCGGTAACTTTCGATCCGTTCCTCGAGTTGCGATATTTTATCATCCGCCCGATCCATACTGTGCTGCCATGAATCGGTGCGCAGTTTCACCAGGCCCTCCTGACTGTCGGTTAAATTGTCGATCGCATCACTGATAATTGATGAGAGACCTTTCGACAGCGTAAAGGTGGCGCTGTTCCCCACTCCGATACTTCCGGCCGGGGCGGTGAGCGACAATCCGGCAAGCGGACCGTTTTCAAAACTGACAATATCGCCGGTACGCGACTCTGAAGTATACCAGACGGTATCACCCTGCCGCTGTGCCCTGAAGGTGGTGGCGTCAACTTCTTCAATCGTGTATATCCCCGGCTGTGTATCCTTATTCTGTGTACCGAGCACGATATTGTTATTATCAGACGTACCCATAGTTATGAACAGGTTGACCACTTCATCAAAACGGTCATTGATCGCTTTATCGAACATCTCGTCGTCAACTTCCAGCTCACCGCTCTGGGTATTGGTTTTCAGACCGACCATGTTGAAACTGGTGTACACCTGATTGAGACTGTCAAACTGCTGGTGAAACATCCAGTTGATCTGCGATACGATGCTCTTTACCGTGGAATCACCGGCAAGATTACCGCTTTTATCGTCTTCATCATTGGGGTCGGCCACTTTGGTGCTGCTCTTCGAGAACCTGACCAGTGCATTGTAGGCGTCGACCATATCCTGGAATTTATTCTTGATCGCATCCTTGTCCCGTTCGAGCGTCAACGTGGTACTCTGCTCCGCAGATACACTATGAAAATCGATCGTCACCCCGCTCACGAACCCGGTGGCGCTGTTACTGCTGTTGCTCATGTAAATATTTTCGATACTGAAATAGGAGTCTTTTCCGACCGACAATACGCCCGTACCTTCATCACCCCAGGTGGTGACATCCACGGTTTCCGCGGCTCCACCGACCGTCATTTCCGAAATCGCCAGTTGTGAAGACCCTCCCACTTTATCCGTTATGACAAGGCTTCCGCCACCATCGAACTCCATATCGGCCATACCGTTGAAGGCATCACGCATATCGGCCAGAAAGTCTTCCTCGGTACTCCCGGTGCGCTTCACGACGGTTGCGGTAAACTCTCTGCCCGTCCGATCGGTTGCAGTGAACTGAACACTGTCTCCATCGGCCAGTGCCCCCCAGGCCGACTGCAGATTACCCGCGGAAGTGAGCTGCTGTGCGGTAGTCCCCTTATCACCCTCGGCAGATGTAATAATACCCAGATCCTGCAGCAGTGAACCGGAAACATCGCTGTATTCCACCCCCGTGTTTCCTGATTCCTTCGCGGTAAGCACCAGACGGAAATTATCTTCGGCGATTTTAAGCACCGATGCACTTACTCCGATTCTTTTACCCTCAGAGTCTGTCGCGGAATTGATTTTCTGACGTAAATCCTGCAAAGTGTCGTCCGCATCAACTTCAATCTCGGCT
This sequence comes from Chitinispirillaceae bacterium, assembly GCA_016930275.1. Lineage (GTDB taxonomy): Bacteria > Fibrobacterota > Chitinivibrionia > Chitinivibrionales > Chitinispirillaceae > JAFGNB01. Next base: position 2,577 of record JAFGHA010000086.1, on the reverse strand, counting down.
CCATCGATGCTTATAGTACCGACCCCCATGCCGAGACTGGACAACGAAACGTTCTGATCGGCAATCAGACCATCACCACTTATCATTTTCTCGTTCGTGGCAAGCTGAAACACGCGAACATCATAGGTACCGTCGACACTGCCGGCGCCACCGGTGATGGTAGCGACATTCTCGTTGGTACTCGTTTCGGTGAATAAATCGAATGAGGTCAGTTTCGAAAGACTGCCCGCACGGGATCCCAGATCAGTGAGCAACGTTTTCAATTTTGAATAAGCATCAATTTTAAGCTGGTAGGCTTTCTTCTGGTTCTCAACCCTAGTTACCTTGGTATGCTCAAGCTCTACCAGTGAATCGATGATATACTGGGTATCTATTCCTGATGGACCGTTTACAGAAATACCCATAAATGCTAACTCCTTAAAAGGGACAGGTATCGTGTTGTCTCGTTTAATTATCGGTGTGTTGGAAATAAAACTTAAGCGGTTATACAACAAAAGGAAGGATTGCTGAAAATAACCCGGTGCATTTTGAGAGGTGAAAGTCCGGTCTGAACAGTAGCGGGAAAAAAAACGGGGACCGGGTGAAGCGTCCGATCCCCTCCAGCACCACCTACCGGTAGAACTCTGACAAACGTGTGTGATGTTCAGAGTCTTCCCTCTTAGCGATGTTTAACCTGATCGTCAGGACTATGTCAAAGGTCGCAAGAATGCGTCGCTAAACTGTAGTGAATAATGTATATAATCAATTACCATGCCAAATTTAAAATGCCGAAATTAAGCTAAAAATGGGGGTCAATAAAAAAAACAGTCGCATTTTTGCGACTGGCCATTTTTAAGTCGCGAAAATGCGACTATTTATTAAGTGCTTCTGCCTGCTTGGTGAAAAGAAGGAATGTCGTTTCGTGATGATTACGTAGGTATGAATCTAATCTAAGGAAACTGGAAACCGGATTACTGGTTTTATGTTGGCACTGAATCGATGTTCAGCAAAGATGCAGGTAGTATACCGGCCGATTTTCCAATCATTCAAAAAGATGAAGAATGTCATCTCTACCCAGGTGTTTGAAAAAGGAGGATTCCGTCTGAATGATAGTTCCGGCAAGGAGACGCTTTTTTTCCTGAAGTTCCAGTACCCATTCCTCTATGCTGTCCTGAGTGATCAACTTGTAGACGAATACCGGTTTGGTCTGTCCAATTCGATAGGCACGGTCGGATGCCTGATTTTCCACGCTCGGATTCCACCAGGGATCGAGGTGAAAGACATAATCGGCTGCGGTAAGATTGAGCCCCGTACCGCCTGCCTTCAGACTTATCAGAAAAACGGGAGCACCCTCTCCGCTCTGAAACCGGTCAACCACTTTCTGCCGGTCGTGTGTGGCCCCGGTAAGCAGCTCACTCCGGAGGCCGGTATACCTCAACCGTTCCCGGAGTAATTCGAGAGCAGTAACAAACTGTGAAAACACCAGCACACGATGTCCTTCACTCACTGCATCGTGCAATTCCTCTTCAAGAAGCTGATATTTGGCGGAATCATCCGCATAAGAGTTTTCATAAAGTCTTGGATGACAACAGATTTGCCGCAAACGCAGCATGCCTTCAAGCAGCTGCATCTGAGTTCCCTCAATACCAACACGATCCAGAGAATCCCTGATTCTTCCATAGAAAAGTTCTCGGGTGATATCATACATGGTACGCTGTCGCTGGAGCATTTCGGTGTATACAACAATTTCGCTTTTCGGTGGCAGATCCTTTGCCACCTGTGCTTTGGTTCTCCGCAAAATGATCGGGAATACCATTTTTTTAAGCATATCAAGACGTATTTCGTTCATTTCCTTCTCAACTGGCTTGATAAATTCCTTTACGAATTCACTGTAACTTCCTACCATTCCGGGATTTAAAAATGACACTAGAGACCAGAGTTCAGAGAGATTGTTTTCGATCGGAGTACCGCTCAATGCGAGTCGATAATTGCACTGCAGCATCCGGATCGCTTTACTGATACGGGATGAAGGATTTTTTATCGCCTGTGCTTCATCAAGAATGATATAGTGAAAACGAATACCCTGTAACCGGGTAGAATCTCGTAAAATGGTACCATACGTGGTTAGTACGACATCAGCCATATATAAGATATCACTGTAAGTATGTCTGTTATTACCGTGATAAATCAACATGTTAACAGCAGGTGAAAACTTCTTTGCCTCACGCTGCCAGTTGAAAAGCAGCGAATTCGGAACTACCACGATCGAGGGTTGCCCCTCACCGAGCTGCTTCTCACGGAGAAGCAGAGCAAGTGTCTGTACCGTCTTCCCGAGCCCCATATCATCCGCAAGACAGCCGCCGAACCGGAATTCCTTGAGAAAGTAAAACCAGTCATACCCGGCATGCTGATAATCCCTCAGGGTTGCACAGAACCCTTCGGGAAGTGACTGGGGAACCACCCCTTTGAACGTATGCAGCTGTTCCTTTTTTCTCCGAAAGAGTTCATCGGACGACCAGGTGTCGGCGATATCGCACAGTGCCTCCGCCAGCCCGATATGAGATGCCGGAAAAGTGATGGTATTTCCATCAGGCTTTT
>JAFGHA010000085.1 GCA_016930275.1 Chitinispirillaceae bacterium | reverse complement strand
GCCTCGGAGATATCAAAACCGAAAGCCGTATAGCCGCTCGCCCCGTGCCCCCCGATCCGCTCGCCGTTGAGGTACACGTCGGCACTTTGCATGGCGCCTTCGAATTCGAGAAACACCCGCTGGGTGTGATCACCCTGCGGTACCGTGAAAGTCTTCCGGTACCAGCTGATTCCGGTCCATGCCGACCCGTCCGCCGGCATCGTCGTCGCTTCTCCTGCGGGAGTGGGAGGAACGTACATCGCCGAATGCGGCACATTCACCGTCTCCCAGGCGGCGTCGTTGTACGCTGTTTCGAAGGCATTTCCCTCGGGAGTATTCCGGAAAAACTTCCAGTCCTGATTCAGGCTGATTTTCTTTCGTAGCCGGTACATCCGTTCGGGCTGGAACGAGGCGTGGGCAATGAAGGCGAGAGTGATAATAATAAGCAGATACGTTACTGGAATCCGATGCCGATAACTCTGTAGCAAAATATACTCCGTGAATAGTGATATAGTTAAATATTGGGAAAATCCGTTTGAAGGTAAATATAGCAGTTAAACGGGACGCTGGGTATTATTAGCGGATTTGGAAGGGAAAACGCTGTGTTACTGTCAGCGAATTGTGGCGAGGTACCGTGTGGCACAGTCTTCAGGCTCTAGCCGTTCGATGATTCCCGTTACTCCACTCAGGTGCATGATCAGAAGCGATGCATTGAGTAACTTCGAAGTGACCAATGCCACACGATGGTGGTTGGTCGACGCAACCGCATGGATTCCCAAGCCATGTGTGATGCATTCTCCGATGCCGTTAGTATATATTATTACCGTAATTCGTCTTACCCGGCGATTACCTGTTTTGCTGGATTCAACCGATTGAAACATTTTCCTTTCTCACTGAACCTTCCGGGATTCTTTACGCAGGTATGAAATTTCAGCAGAGTATTGTTTCAGAAACAGTTGAATCGTTTCATCATCATTTCGCGGTTATCGCAGCGATATTCGGTTGCATTTGGTGTACTCACGCCCAAACCATCGACCTGCCCGCTCCACTGCCCGACTCCTTAGCTGAATCATTGATGATTGACGGACTGGGAAGCTGGTATAATCTCGGACGAATATCGGGAAATAAAACCTATGCAAATGCTCTTGTCCCCTATTTCTACGAAGGGTTCTCGCTGATCGATCTGTACCATTTTTCATCCGGTAACGAGCATATCGAAGCGGGGATGTCCACACTCTCGCTGCTGGGAGTGAATGAAGATTCAGGGCTGCTGCTCTTCATGCTTCCCGGGGGTAGTATCGCCGCGGCGCCTTCACCCGGCAACCGCCTGACCGCCACGGTAAGTTCGACCAATTTCTATTTCGGTGTAGCCGATGTAGCACATACCGGTTTTCAGGATCCCCTGAACTTCGTCAACAGGTACCGCTGGGATTTTCTGAGCAGACGGGGAATCATCCGGGTCGAACCGGATCAATACGAGAACAGTTTTTTCTTCGGTCCGCAGCTCAATGCGGGTCAGGTTCGCGTGCATATCGAAATCGACCATACCATCAGTTCCAGCGAATCGTATTATCCCCGTTTTTTTTCTGCCGATTCATATCTCTCCGCTGGTCTGTTCGATAATCTGTCAGGTACTGGTCATTTCTCAATCATACATTCCCGCTCGAACACCGGTTTCACTGATTTGGTCCAGGATTCCATCTCCGCTTCCGGGACCGTACAGCTGCGCACTGAACCGGTGACCGCCTCATTCTGGTATTCCTACGAGCGGCCCTTTTATTCCAGAGAAGATACGTACCCGCATGATCCCTATTTCTACCCGTCGGAATATTCCGACCCCACATTGATTCAATACGAATACCACCTTCATCGTCTTTTTTCAGATGTCACGTTCATTACGGGAAAGCGGATCCGTTCATTAGCAGAGGTCAATGGTAACTGGGACGGTTACTTTTCTCCCCGGCTCGGATCGCGACAGTTCCTTGCATATTTTCATCCTGAAGGCGTATTCACGAGATCTTCCGACCGGGAGGATACCCGCACCTTTACCCTTGACAACACGCTTCGCTTCGGCTGCACACCTTTTCTAACCATCGGAGAACAGGGCAGGATACGGGTGTCAACCGCGGCGCAACCGCTCTACGATGTATCGCTGACCGCGACCCTCTCAAATATTCCGCTGCGTACCCGCGGACCGGAACAGGTATCAAAATTCGAATACACGTTCGGCTACTGGCCCCGCAAGGGCGAGTTCCGGATCGACGGTACAATCGGACTCCCCCTTCCCCGTTTCAATCAGCACGCCTATAGTCCGCTACCGGTACTGGAACACCTCTCGAACGGCACGGTGAATACAATCTATGATTTCGACCCGTTGAACAGTCTGTCTCCCGCAGCCGTCAGCGGATACAACCGGCCGTTCATTGACGATTACGATCATCGCCTGACGATCGCCGCGGGTATCACCGGCAATTTCATACTTTCGAATGAATTCGACATGAAAGCTGTGCGACAAGAGTACCTTTACAACGGCGCAATTGAAAGTGAAAACTACCGGGAAATAGTATTAACCGGTACATCGGACAACACCATCTTCGCCGACCAGATCGGTTTTCATTTAGGCGATGTTGAAGGATACCTGCATTCACTGAATGCGGCATTTTTCTGGCAGACAAGCAACTCGGTATCCGGCAGAGACCGGTTCGATTTTCTACTGTCGTGGGTGTTCACCGCGGGATTCTGATCTTATCGGTTTATGAATGTCATCGAAAATTGGTGAAATTGCTACAAGGAGGTACAATCCAAAATAAGGCCAATATAGTTTGAGTATGGAAACACCTATTAAATATTTCATACGATTTATTGTCAGTTAAGAACATAATCTTTAAGACTCCATGCCGATGATTTGAGAATTAATCGGTTGGGTAAGAATGGACGCAAGGTAGTTAAAATTATTATGTCATATAGACTTTAACAATCCGGGTTGAGTGTTAAACTCAAAGTCTCAACCCCAACCACTCTATTTCCAGCCCAGTATCTTCCTCATTACTCCTGCCGACCGAACTAAGAACAGATTTCTTTGGACGGCATAAAAATATCCTAATGTCGGTTTTTTTAGTAAACCCATATACTATGTCGATAACACACATCATACATCATTTCATTACACAGTTTTTATGCCTCAACATTTCGTTATTAGGTACATTTCGGGGTAACAATCCATAACGCATTCCCATTATTTCAGCTCGCGGGAAACCAGCCGGCTAATAATTCCAGAACGGGTGGAAAGCCGCATCACCATTATCTTCGGCGCAAGCATAACTCCTTCCTCTTTTCTGTTATTCCAGAAAAAACTGTATGTTCCTGGTTTTTCTTTGTACTGATGCAGCATAGTGCAGATTTTTGCGCCGTTTAACGCCAGGAGGTCAATGGTAACTGGTCCGGCTGCATTGACAGTGTACTGGATTGGTCTCCCCTTAGCAATGACAGTTGTGTTGATCGACAATACCGATTCGCGCAGTGACCGATTGTCACCGGGTACGCCGACACTGACCTCTCCTGTGTATACTTCTGCCAGCAAACCGGAGGAGCCGATCTGCAGAGGTTCCTTAAATGTTATCCTGATATTTTTTTCAAGTCCCGAAACTTCAGTCGAGCAGGCAAAATCGTTGATACTGGCATTGCCGGAGGTAACCCGTATAAATGGTTTGTCAATATCGGTATTGTTATTAAGCACGAGCTGCTTTACTGTAATCAGAGAGTCGAATGTTACTGAAAGTCGCTGGGTGCGCTTGGGGATCTGACCTGCAACATCGGTTATCCGGCCATCAAAATTCAGATTACCCCAACATTTTATATTCAGAAGCGGTGCATTGGTGATCTGCTGCCCCATGGATGTGGGTATACGAGGACGAAGCCACAACCGTTGATTCGCATTGTCAAGCAAATACCCGGTCATCTGAAAATAGGAACGCCACACGCTGGGAGCCGTCAGATAACTCGAACGTATGTTGTTATCATTCCAGAGATCCTGCCAATAAACTATGTACGGGTGAGTGGTATGGAAAAAATCGTAGTCCCACTTAAAAATGGTCATGGCGGTGTCAGGTCTGCCCCGGGCAATTTCTGCGCCGCCCCAGTGATCGCACGTGTAAAAATGCCATCTACCCAGTTTGTTCTGAATTGTTGACTGAGAACCGTATTTTTGCCAAAGCCGTCTGCACCCCTCATTGACGATCTCAGGATCCATGATGGGTTCGAGACAGAAGTAGTTTGCCCAGGTGTAACCGGCCATATCACCTTCTGCGTAATCGCTGTGTGTGCAGAATTGGGAATTGTAAATAAGTGTCGCACACTCCTGACGTGCAGCATTGTACCACTCCCGGTATTTCTTAACAGCCACAGTATCACCAATGAATCTGGTTAATTCTTCCATGACAAGAAATGTCGTCAGGGTTATTCCTGCGAGGTAATTGGGGGTGGCATTTCCTTCGGTGTCATAGGTACTCCTGCTTTCAATAGGAATATGTTTCCCAATGGCCGAACACATAGTCATCAGACGATCAGCAGTGACCATCGCTTTAGGTACGTAAACTTTCATCGAATCAAGATTGCCTGTAGCCAGCATGAGTTCGTAGGTTTTAAAGATCGCCATTGAATTGAGATCGCCCCAGTTAGTTGTATTAGGATGATACCAGTAATCATCTCTTAGGTAATTATCCCAGGGACACATGAAACGTGAAGCATGAGACCAGAATTCCTCCCCTGTATTAAAATCGTGATGGATCTGTCCTTTCAGATCAGGGTTTTCACCTTCACCCGTGTGTGCAGTCCGGTACCAGTATTGAAGTTCCTGCCACTGGTGCTGAGGCCAATTGTAGGTATACCATAGTGAAGCGTGCTCCGCCTGATCAATGATACCGGTATGCGCATAGTGTCCCTCCCAGAAAGCTACCCGTCCATCTTTTGCACAGAACGAGTTATGGATCTGGGGATAAAGATTATTCAGCAGTCTTTCATTGTAAAATTCAGGAAAATTGGAGCCCATCACACGATTCACCATGGTTTGTACGGCGTTTACAACACGATCGAAATGGGTCATTCCGAATTGAGCAGCCTGCTTTGAATCAGTATAGAAATTTTGGTAATAGTAGTTATCCTCATCCACCTTTCCGGTACCATATCGATCTACGGTCGAAACGAAGGTCCGCCACCACGAAAGAACAAATTTAAAGTGAACCGAACCCCCTGCCGGGATAACGCACTTTGCAGCTAATAAGTTACCGTTTGAATCGGCAAGCAAACCGCTGGTAAGGAAATTACCAAATGCTCCGGCGCTGTAGACTGGCGATGCCCCATCACAGTTGACTATCAGATAGGTGTTATCCGTATCTCCGGCATTGGCAAAGGTAATCGCTTTGTTATCCGAAGAAGGATCTACTTTTCCAGTATCTGCTCCACCTAGAAGATTGCCGGTAGAAGATCTGTTGGTGAACTCCATAGCTACTGCAACTTCGGTAGGTGCACTTCCCCGGTTAGTCGCAGTAATTTTAAAAAATGCCAGAGGTGAAGTAACCAGCTGGTAATTCAATTGATCGGCACCTGGAACAATGGGACCACAAGCACTGAGAGTGAAACCTACATCATTAACATTTCCGAAATCAGCTGAATACAATGGAAATTTCCCGTCTTCCTTATCTGTAATGGCCTTTTTTTGTGCCATTCCACCTGCAAAGAAATGGAAACCGCTGCTTATGGATTTATTATTTACGAATTCATCTTTCATGTCTGAAGCGAATGGTGGAACTTTGCCGCTTGCTGCAAAATCCCCGGTTACCGCATTATAGATAACATACCCGGTACCCATACCCCCAAGTGGTGTTCCGTTTGTTTTGGGTAAGGCCCATACATCAGGTATAACAAACAGGAAAATGAGAGCACTCAGACGATGCAGATGATAATACATATTACCTCCTTAAAAATTCGTTAAGTTTAAGATTATCCATATTGTCATTACTTTTCTTCATTACTGACTATACTGACAGCCTGGCACAACTAATCATTTTTTGAAAAAGCATCAGCTGATCTTTTGGCAATTTTTTAGGCCAATCTTGTTTAATTATAGTAGCCATGGTGTCGTCGTGTTTGAATTCAGTATTTTGTAGATCTATTGCATAACCATTGATTCCAATAAAGAAATCGAGTATTTCTTGTGCAGTTGGCAACTTGTTTTCTCCTTTCTAACGTGTTGTGAAAGAAGAAGATCGATCTCTAATGAGCCGAATGCCAACTTTTTATTTACGTATGGTCCGTACTTAAGCTAGAAAAGCCCGAAGCAAAACACCTGGTCACCTGAAACCAGCACACGGTGACCGGACGTACCATCCCACCTTGTCAGGGGTATATTGTTACTCTTTTCATCACAAGTACCAGCGCACACCGACCTCAAACAGATATCCGCTGCCCCACCCCGGTTTCCCCGACAGTTTAGCCGCATTACCGCTGGTACCATACCCTCCGGCCTGCAGAAAATAGGTCACCGGTGATTTCTCTGCGGTAAAGCACTCGAATCCGATCAGACCGTAGCCGCCGGTGGCGATATCGTCGCTGAACCCTTCATCGGGAAACTGCACGAGCAGACCGGGCTCACTGTAGAACCGGGCAAGCCCCCCGAGCATCCCGACGGATACGACGAAACCGAGCCGTACCGACTGATAATTCATGATGTCGTATTCGGTTGCATTTTCCGGAAGACCGTTGAGAACGGAAACGCCGCCATGCGCCCGTACCGCCACATAGCCGTTGGCAAACGAAGGAGAGGTGATGCTCAGACCCATACCGTAATCGGAGTTGAACTTCGTCATATCGACACCGATCGACAGACGCGTCGCATTGGGATTGACCGTCATCTGGTTCTTTTTTGTCGCCTGGTTTTCATCGGCGTACGAACCTGCTGCCGCCAACAGCATAATCGCTGTTAATCCGAGGGAAATAGCTTTTTTCATTGTACAACTCCTTTTTGTTAATGGTACGACGGGTATTATTTGACTTCGGGGTTTTTCGCCTGCAGACCCGGTTTCGGTAACAGTTGCTTTCATAATCCTGCTAAGGCAAATGGTATGCCAGAAACGTGATTGTCGAAATGTGTCGCAACGATATTCATTTACCCTTATTTACAGCTTTTACTCGGGAGATTTTCTGGAATGCAACAGATTTCTTCCCCGTAAAAAACATCCGGCTATCAATTTTGATAGTATTCTTTATCATTTCCGATAGTAATTTTAAACAAGACAGAAAAATCATACGGAATCAACCATCATGAGCTACCCGCAAACGGACAATCATGCCCTTTCGTTGCTAACCGTGAGCAATGCGCCCTGATGGCACAAATATCGCTGAACTCTACGGTGGAATAGAGAAAACCGTCACCGGAGGTCTATATGTCATTTTCGCTGGTAAAAATTCTGCTGCTGCTGATTATTCCCGTATCGTCGCTTTTCGCCGACGAAATCGATGATCTGAAAGTTGAAATTCAGGGACTCAAGGAAAAAGTCACCGCTCTGAACAACAGAGTACCGCAGATAAAACGCGAGGGACTCGGTTTTTCAATCGGTTTCCCGACCGGACTGTACAACGACGACCACCTTTACGGCCTCGAAATCGGATACTTTTTCAGAAATCACCTCGGGGTGCGCGCGGATCTTCACTTTCTGGGCAATACCGACGGTGACTTTTACCAGCTCATTGTGCTGCCTTCCGCAGGTATTCTCGGAAAAAGTCCTCTGTTTTACAATTTTCACACGTACGGCGGCGTGTTCCTCGGCGGATCGAAAGAGGTGAACGGGGACAGGAAAGGTCCTTATTTCCACATACGGGGTTTTGCCGGTATTGAACTGATTACCACGAAGAAAGTGAGTTTTTTCATGGAGTTCGGCGGCGGCGGCATTCTCTCGAATGTGGTTGTCGGGTATACGAGAGGCACCCTTATTTCGGGTGGCAGTCGGATTTACTTTTAACGGTACGATACTCCAATAATAACGATCTGCTGAGCAATCAATGGAATATCTGTTCAAGATACTGTTCGGGAAAGGAGTCGCCACCACGCTTGCGGCGCTGCTGTTCTTTTCCACCCCCGATATATCCCGTAAAGATTCTGTAATCGGCATCGACGGAAAACTCAACGGCATTTTCACCGATCGTGTCGAACGGATTATCAGTACCGGTACCGAAGTACGTATCGCTTTCGACCTTTCCCTCATCCTCACGACCGCCGGCGGAAAGACCGTCGTTAACCGGAAATTCGAACACACGATACAATACGATAATCTGAAGAAATGTTACCTCTGTACCATTGACCGGAATCAATTGGTCTTTTCTGATAAAAATGACGCATTCCGATCGATCGAAACCTACTCGGTTTCAATTGACGTTCCCGATTCGCTGAATGAAAGGGGCATCGATTTCTATATCGAAGCATCGATCAGCTATTCATCCTCACTCACTATCGACATACCCGACAATGCACTTTGGGATTACTATATTCCGAACAAAAAAATCAGAAATTTCCGGTTCAAGGATGGCGGATGAGCTTTTTCAGAAGAACGATGCTCTTCATTGTACTGCCGGTACTGATCACCGTTGGGCTGATGATACTGGTACAGTACCGGTCACTGTCGAAGCTGTACGACCTTTATCAGCCGGATAAAACCATCGCCATTCTGAAGGAAACCCGGAAGGTGGCACAGGATGAATACCAGCGCCGGGTGCAGGCAGGTGAAGATCCCGGATCAGTGGAGACCCTCTCATCCTCCGTAAACGAACGGCTTCTGGCATTCGAGGAAATCGACCTGCTCAGCGGGGAAATCAGGTTACTTTTGTTGCTGAACAGTTCGCTCGTTCCGATCCTCGTAATCGGGCTCGTTCTGCTCGCAATCGTCTACCTCGCCGCAAATTTCTTCAGGCCGATACAACTGCTCACCCGGTCTATTCAACGGTATACTGCAGGTGACCGTGATGCATTTCCCCTGCCGGTAGCAGGTTCCTCGGAATCCAGACTGCTCCTCGAAACCACCAATGGATTCGTCGCCACGATCGACCGGCAGAACCGCAAAATTGCACTGCAGTCCAGATTCATGGGATGGCGTAACTCCGCACTCGAAATCGCCCACGTTATTAAAAACACACTGGTCCCCGCCAGACTCTCCGTCGAGACCATCCTGGAATCGGCAATGGACAACAACGATCCGGTACTCAAACAGAATATCTCCCGCGTCATGCAGTCGCTCCGGATACTCGAAAACATGTCGAAATCGATGCGCAATCTATCGTCAATGAGTGTTCCGGAAGTGCGGGAAGCGGATCTCTACGCGATTGCCGGTGAATCGGTACGGTTATACAAAAAACAGTTTCCCGGAATTACGCTGCAGGGATCGACTGCAATCGTCGTTGCCGATGCACCGCAGCTGCGCAGCGTCATCGACAATCTCATCGTCAATGCGATTGACACGCTCGAAAATGTTTCCGACGGACGAATCACCGTTGCGGTAATTCCGGGTGAAACGCCGATTCTCGAATGCCGTGACAACGGTCCCGGAATCGATCCTTCGATCAGCGATAAAATATGCAAATTGAATTTCACGACAAAAAAGAACGGCAGCGGATTCGGTTTGTATTTCGTCAAAAAAGTGGTTGATGACCACGGTTATGAACTGCAGTTCGGTTCGGACGCTACGACCGGAGAAACCGTCATACGGGTGGTGTTCGGTGGAAAAAATACTGATAGTTGACGATGATTACGGAGTGATAGAATCGATCACTTCGCTGTTCACGAACGACGAATATGAATTTCTGTACGATGATACGGGAAAACGTGTGTTCGAACTGCTTGAAAAAGAGGATATCAACACCATATTACTTGATGTTTTCCTGGGCGACGTCAACGGTGTTGACGTTCTGGAAAAGATCCGTTTGCAGTACCCCGAAAAAAACGTGGTGATGATCTCCGGAGAATCCGATATCGAAACCGCTTTACGATCCGTCCGTGCGGGTGCGTTCGATTTCATCGAAAAACCGTTCAGCAAGTCGAAACTCAGAGTAACCATAAAAAACAGTATCGCCGACTACCGGAACCGCACGAGCAGCGATCAGTTTCAGAAGGAACTTCTGAGTTCCCACACATTCGGCGGTGAAAGCGAACCGATCGGAAAGGTCGAAAAATTTATCGCCAAAGTCGCCCGATCGGACATTCCGGTACTCATAACCGGCGAAAACGGTACCGGCAAGGAAATCGCCGCACGCCGGATTCATTACCTTTCGGAACGGGCGGCCATGCCCTTTGTTGCGGTCAATTGCGCCTCGATCCCGAAAGACCTGCTCGAAAGCGAACTGTTCGGGTACCGGAAGGGTGCGTTTACCGGTGCTATACACGACAAAGAGGGACTTTTCGTCAAGGCGGCGAAAGGTACCCTGTTTCTCGATGAAATCGGTGACATGCCGCTTGCATTACAGTCGAAGATCCTCCGTGTCCTTCAGGAGAAGGAAATTACCCGCCTCGGCGATACGCAACCGGTTCCGGTCGCGGTACGGGTACTCTCGGCCACCAATCAGGACATCAACCGCTGTATTGCCGAAAACAGATTCCGTGAGGATCTTTACTACCGCATCAATGGCGTGCAGATCGAACTGCCACCGTTACGTGAACGGAAAGACGATATCCGCGTACTGACCGGGAAATTCATTAATGAATACTGCTACAATAACAACCTTCCGCTGCCGTCGATCGGTGAGCAGGCGCTCCGGGCACTGAATACCTATGATTTTCCCGGGAACGTGCGGGAACTGCGGAATATCGTACACCGTACCCTGGTGCTGCTTGAAGGTAACCATATCGATGCATTCATCATCCAGAAAAAGCAGCAGGTAAAAACGGAACGGACGAAAATCAAAGGTTCGCTGATGGAGGTGAAAAAAGAGTTGCTATGCGGATACCTTCAAAATCGGCTCGATGCTCTGCAGGGCAACAGGAAAGCGCTCGCCGATGAACTCGACATCCATGTGAATAATCTGTACCGCCTGCTGCGGGAGTGTTGATCCGGTCAACTGAATATCGATGGATCCCCAACCGGTAATCTATTTGCGTTTCCGTGGTGATCCGGATCTTTTCGTTTCTTTCCCGCCGGAATAGGCGATACTCTTTTTCAGCCTGTTTTTATCCCGTTGCCGGTTGAATTTCGGAGGGGACGTTCGCTTCTCCTTTTTTCGGGATGCGGCAGCATAGGCGCTCCGGGCTATCTCACTGTGAAACGGGTTGTCGGATCGTTCCGGCATTTTGTTTCCCAGAAGCCGTTCGATCGCATAAAGGCAGCCGCACTCCGGTGCACTGCAGAATGAAACCGCGTCTCCTTCCTTTCCGGCCCGCGCCGTACGACCGATACGGTGCACGTATGTTTCGGCTTCATCGGGCAGATCGTAATTGACCACATGGCTGATACGATCGACATCGAGCCCCCGGGCGGCGATATCGGTGGCAACCAGTACCCGTACCCTGTTTCGTTTGAAATTCTCCAGTATGCGCATCCGGGCATTCTGACTTTTGTCGCTATGGATCGCATCGGCTGCAATCCCCGCCTTCACCAGCCGCTCCGCCAGCCGGTCCGCCTGATGTTTCAAACGGGTGAACACCAGGACTTTCGTGAGTTGCGTATCGGCAAGCAGCGAGGCAAGCAGTTTGAACTTGCGGGCGGGATCGACAAAACAGACCGATTGATCGATCCGCTCGACCACGGGTACTTCGGGAGCGATGGATACTTCCACTGCATCGTGTACCAGCGACCGGGCCAGTTTCATCACTTCCGGTTGCAGTGTTGCCGAAAAAAACAGCGTCTGACGCTGCACGGGAATTTTTTCAATCACCTTCCGGATGTCCGGAAGAAACCCCATATCGAGCATCCGGTCCGCCTCGTCAAGCACGAAGATCTCGACCGCCTCGAGGCTGCAGTAGCCCTGTCCCATAAGATCGATGAGTCTCCCGGGGGTGGCAACGAGCAGATCGCTTCCCCTTCTGAGCCCTTTCACCTGATCATGCTGTTTGACACCGCCGAAAACGACTGTATGACGCAGCGGCAGATGACGACCGTATACAGTAATACTCATACCGATCTGCGCGGCGAGTTCTCTTGTCGGAGCGAGAATGAGTACCCGCGGCCTGCCGGAAACGACGTTCTTTTTCGACAGGGTCAACCGCTGCAGAATCGGCAGCACGAATGCGGCGGTTTTTCCGGTTCCGGTTTGCGCGGAACCGAGAAGGTCTCGTCCATCAAGAATCGGGGGAATCGACTGTTCCTGTACCGGAGTCGGTACCGCATAGTTTCTGGCGGCAACCGCATGCTGCAATTCGGGAATCAGTGAGGCGAATGCATTGTCGTTGAAGAGGATGGAGAACGGTCGGGGCGGTTGTCGAACAACCGTCCCGCCTTTTACAGCAGTTTTTTTACGCTGATCCGGATTTCCGGTCAGATACCGGTGAGTTTCTTTTCCTTTTTTAATTTTCTTTTTTCCTTCATACTGTGTTTCGGTTGTTTCTGCAGCTCCCGCTGCCCCTTGTCCCGCTTGCCTTTGTCACCCATAATCACTCCTTCCTGTCGAAAAACACGAAAAAGAAACAGAGCGTTTCCTGTACTTCAAACGGATTGAACTTTATAAAAATGGTTTACGTTCCAAAAATAAACAATCGATATTACCTGTAATTCGTTCAACAACCGGCAGTTCCCCCTGTCCTCCCCGGTAATCAGACATTGACTCTTCATTTCATAAAAGGCTATTTTGAAGCCATGAAATTAACAACCCTTCATACACTCCCTCCGCTTCCGGCTGCATGCATGCGCGCTAGCATCGCGATCCTGTTCACGATATTAACGGGATTCCTCGTCACTCCCGCTGCCGGAACCCTGACGAAAGTGCAGCGGACGCTTCGCGACTCACTTCTCGAGGTCTACCCTCTTGAGTACTGCTGCGGCACAACTCTCGGAAAATGTCTCGAAACAAAAAAGAAGTGTTCGATCGCGCATCGTCTGGAGACGTTTCTCACCTGGCTGGTGGGAACCGATCCCGACCCGGATCCGGTTAAAGTCCTTGAACAACTCGACCTTCGTTACAACGGCTTCACCACCGGCGAGAGAATCACCTTCGATACTTCCCATTGCCAGGTGACCGGTCCCCGTGATGCACCGATTGTTCTCATGGTGTATGTTTCCGCCCTGTGTCCTTCCTGTAAACGGTATGTGGGTGACCTGCGTAACGCGATTCTCGCCGACACCCTGCTTCATGGCAGGGTTGCCATTATTCCGAAACCGTCGGGAGGTGGAATCGGCAATATCGCGCTGGTCGCTGCTGCGCAGGAGGGAAGATTCTGGGAACTTTTTTTCGCCTACCGGCACGTTCATTCAATCTTCAAGGACACTTCGGATATTATACCGATTGCCGCCAAAGCGGGAATTCTGACTGAACGATTCATTAAACTGCTTTCAGCTCCGGCCACCCGGCAGCTCCTCGAAAAAAACCGGAAGGAAGGAAAACGCAATGAGGTCAACTACCTTCCGGGTTATTTCATCAACGGAAAACCGTATTCAAGTTACACGGATACCCGTTGGATAATCGATGCACTGCACTTCGAACTGGAACAGATACAGCCTATGCCCCCCGAAAAGTAATCCTGACCTTCCCGTTTTCAATTCAGGTCACTCCCTCCGAACTCCTTGTCGCCGGGTCTTCATCAATACGTTACCTATACGGAAATATATACTTCTTGCACGCTCTGAACCTTTTTACCTATCTTTCAGTACTATGAACGACCGCACTCTCGGCTACATTGTCATCGCAATGGTAGTTCTTTTCCTGATACTTCCTGTCGGCTATCTACTCTGGCAGGGCTCCACTCCCGTCGTCACCAGGACCATCGCATTTAAAAACGTAGCAGGCCTCTCATTTCTTTCGGTACAGGACCCGGTTAGTATTCAGGGCGTGGATGTCGGCACCATACGTGATATCACCATCAAGGGGACAACGGCTTTTATCGAGATCGAAACCGGAGATACGCTCCGCCTGCATGAGGATTACAAGATAACAGTGGTGGCAAAAGGAGTGATGGGAGACCGGTACCTGATTATTCTTCCCGGAAGCCCGCAAAAAAGGCTTGTCCCTGCGGATAAACTTCTGTACGGTTCCGTCGCGATGGGTCCCGATGAGGCACTCTCGCATATCGGAGAACTCGAGGACGCGGTTCACGCTCTTATGCTGCTCTCTGAAGAACTCAAATGCGGCACCGCCGATAAAAAATCGCTGGTGACAACAATCCTTGAATTCACCGATGATATAGATTCTCTGTTGCAGACCGTCATGGTTGAAATAGGAGCGTTCGATTCGCTCCTGCGCACGGGAATCGACAGCGCCGCTGTGCTGCTCGACAATGTCAGCAACGCGGCCGACTCCATCGGCGAGATTCTGCCAACGGCTGCCGCCACGGTGAGCGATCTGATTGAAGATCTTGAACCCGTTGTCGATAAGGTTGACCGGCTGATTCTCACCACCGATTCACTGCTCGGGAAAATTGACGATCCGGAACTGTTCATCTGGAAAAAACATACGGCGAAGGTTTCTGAAAATCTCTCGGAGCTCCGTAAACTGTTCGCTGAAATCGGCAGCGATTCACTTGAACTCCCGGTGCGTCTGTGGTAACCCGATCGCCCCGGAGCCTTCCGGTATCCCCGCGTTTCAAACCTACACCGGGAACAGGTACATGACCTTCGATCTCAATCCGGAAACCATTCTCGGTTCCGTGGAGCGGGCCACCGGTCTTCCGCTCACCGGTCTTATTTCACCGCTCCCGAGTTATATCAACCGTGTGTACGAGCTCCGTTCCACGGAAGGTGAAAAAATCATCGTCAAGTTCTATCGACCGGGTAGATGGAATCCTACCGCGATAAACGATGAACATACATTTCTTGGGGAGCTGGACAAGGAGGAACTATCGGTAGTTCCCCCCAGGGTACTCATGAATGGAACAACCCTCGATACGGTCAACGGCACCCCTTTCGCCGTTTTTCCCAAAAAAGCCGGTCGACAACTCGAAATAACTACCAGGGAGGACTGGATTCGACTCGGTACTCTGGTGGCACGTATGCATACAGTCGGGTCGAAACATTCCGCAAACGACAGACTTATCATGCATCCGCACCATTCGACATCGGCTGACAGCGACTATCTCTGTCAGAATGTACTCCCTGTGCAGTACAGAGAGTCCTACCGGTCGCTTGTACGGGAACTCATCGACCTGAGTTCTCCTGTATTTGAACAATCGGAACGGATACGCCTTCATGGAGACCTTCACCGTGGCAATATGCTCGATCGGATGCAGGAGGGACTGCTGCTGATCGACTTCGATGACATGGTGATGGGTCCGCCCGTGCAGGATCTCTGGCTGCTCCTTCCCGACCGGGCAGTGAATTCCGGTACCGAAATCGAACTGTTTCTTGAAGGGTATGAGCAATTCAGAGATTTCAACCGCAGAACACTCGCCTGTATCGAACCGCTTCGTGCGATGCGAATGATTTACTTTCTGGCATGGTGCAGTAGACAGATCGGTGACTATCAGTTCAGACGCAACTTCCCCGACTGGGGCACCGATGCTTTCTGGCGGAAAGAGATCAACGACTTGAGGGAACAGATGGGATTCGTGCGCGAGAGTTCAGGCCCGGCATCGTAAGTGAACATTGCCGGCAACATCAGTGGTTACTCCGACGATTATTGTATTTTTACAGTAGCTATAATCAACGTATACAGAGAGCTTTCGCGGGAGTAACGATTTAATCATGCTATCAGAATGGTTCTGCAACTGCCCCCGAAATCACCGCACACTGTAGTGGGCAGTCAGTTACTCCCGACAAAAACCGACGGTTCAAGGTTTCCTGTTCTGCAAACCGGTCAGGCGACCTGTTCCTCCTCTGTGATAATACCCTGTTTACTCCCCCAGGCGTCGAGTTTCTCCATCACGAGATTATAGGTATCATCAACCAATCCTGATACCTGATCGGGAAGGTCACCCAGCATCTCCCGTGCCTGCTTGAAACCTTCTTCGATTGCAGCCTTTATGGTACTGAGAAATGCATCTCCGCTACCCTCAAAAGCACCGAAAAATGACACCGCGAAATCAACAATGCGCTGGGAGGTATTTTCGGCATTCCACTCTTCCGGTATTTGAAGGGTATCGACCTGCGCTGCTTCATCAGTCTCTTCATTTTCCGGTATTTTGGCGCCAACACTTCTGAGGAATCCTTTGATAAGTTCCTTGCGCATCTGATCAAAATTGTCTTTGATGAAATCAACCAGCTGCTTCATATCTTCTTTGTTTCCCTGACCGGAAACTTCCATGATCGCCTTACTGTATTCGACACTTTCCATACTGAAACTGACGGTATCGCCATCCTTCGAAGTGTATTCAAATGAAAGAGACTGTGAAGAGTAGTACTCAGCAACCATCCTCGCACTCATCGAGGAACGCTGTTGCGGTACGCCCGCCCCATTTGAATGTTTCGCCGGATTTTGAAAATGATACTGATCGGTCGGTGACGGGACAAGTGGTGAGCTGATTGTCGGGATACTCATAGTTCCTCCTTGAATCTTCAGTTGAAAACTGCTTCTGTGGTCTTCAATGACCTCATCATGACTCTCATTTTGTTTCATCGGAATTTCAGAAGAAAACCTTTACCGAAATCGGCTGTTTTTGTGATCCGATTATTTCGTCCTTTCACCGTACCGAGCGGAATCCGCCGACAGGTAATCCTGACTTCGACGATCGACAGGCCCTGGAGGCGCTCTTTGGCGCAGGTTTTTCCGGGATTCTCATTTGTACTCCATTTTTTTTTATTTTTTTATTTTTTTATTTGCCTTTTTTTTTGATAATAGTATATTGATGACACGCT
>JAFGHA010000084.1 GCA_016930275.1 Chitinispirillaceae bacterium | reverse complement strand
GTGCAGACCAGTGGCACCGTCTCAAATCCGCATCTCTGGAGTCCGTCGTCACCCTATCTGTACAAGGCGTATACCGAGGTCTATAATGGAACGACCCTTGCGGACAATTTCGAATCACCGCTCGGGATCAGGTGGTTTCGCTTTACAATGAATAACGGGTTCGAACTCAACGGCGAGCGGTTATGGCTTCAGGGCGCCAATGTGCACCAGGATCATGCCGGCTGGTGCGATGCCATTACGGATGCCGGATCATTCCGCGACGTAAAGCTTATTAAGGAGTGCGGTATGAATTTCATCCGGGGATCGCACTATCCGCATGCTCCCGCGTTTTCCGACGCCTGCGACAAACTGGGCATCTGCCTGTGGTCAGAAATGTGCTATTGGGGATGCACCGGTGGCTCCAAGGACTGGCAGAGCGGATGCTATGTGAATAACGACCCATTTAAAAAAAGCTGCCTCGACCAGACCAGGGAGATGATTCGAATCCACCGCAACCATCCGTCGGTTATCATCTGGAGCATGGGAAACGAGTTGTGGTTCACCGGCGATCTGAACGGGACGGTTGCGCTTTTAACGCAAATGGTTGCTGTATCACACGCGGAGGATTCGACCCGCCCGGCGGGGGTCGGCGGAGTGCAGCTCAATACCGCCGAGCTTTCCGCTCCCTGCGATGTCGTTGGTTTCAACGGAGGCTTCAATACGGGAAATGCCGGTATTCCCTCACTGGTATCGGAATACGGTGCGGGGAGTTGTGGTCATGACAGAGGAGAAAATTACAACGCCTGCTGGGGGGACAATATAACGATACCTCCCGTATTCTCAGTGGATAAATCGTGGCGGGCCGGTGGCGCAATCTGGTGTGCATTCAATTATGGAAGTGTCGCCGTTGATAACGGATATACCAACGACGGGATGATCGACCATGCCCGACTGCCGCAAAAACGCTGGTATTTCTACCGCAATCTTTACCTCGGCACTCCGGCGCCCGCGTGGCCGTCAAATGGCACCGCGGCGAAGCTCAAGCTCACCACCGACAGAGATACCATAACTGATGACGGAAAAAGCAATGCACTGCTTATCGTTCAGGTGCAGGACGCTTCGGGGAAATGGCTGTCGAATACACCGGATATTACGCTTACCGACAAGTCGGGACTGGGCGAGTTTCCCACCGGCAACTCTATTACCTTTACTGGCGGGGCGGCCAATAAATGTGTACGCAACGGGCAGGCATCGATCGAATTCCGCAGTTATAATGCGGGGACCGTGACGATCGAGGCGACCTCGGGCACCCTTGAATCGGGATCGGTAACGCTTACAGTGTTCCCCGCAGCCAGGGACGAACCGGTGGTGGCCTCCCGTATCGCAGCTGCACCAAGGGTTGCCGCGCCACCGCGCGAGACGGTAATTGCGGGAATAGGAAGTCGAATCGCGTTGCCGAAAAGTTTGGCCGGAGAAAAGGTTGCGGTCACGTTGTTCGATCTTCAGGGAAGACAGATCGCCCGGGTCGCACCAACCGGTCATAGCGTGATAGAACGTCGCGACATGGCAGAGGGTGTGGTTATCATGAAAGCCCGTGTTATATACTAACGGTACCGTAACCGACGTAAGGTTCGTGTAACCGGGACTACCCCCGCTGTTCGGGATAGTACCGGTCTCAAATCGTATCCGTTTAACCTGAACCGAGCAATGTTGCACGTTAATGATTTCCGTTGCCGTGTCGGTAGTGAGGGCGTTCAATGAAGCGTCTTTACAGAAAAGGTGCATCCCGCCCGGCGGAACGGAAGGGTTCCGGTGAATCATTATGATCTATTCGGTAGAAGACGATCTTTCGTCGCAGCACAGGAAGCAACCTCAGGTGTAATTCTTGCCACCGGACGCCAACCCGGTGTGCAGCTACGGCTTCATATCCATTGACCGGTTACGAACCGTTTCTGTCGCTTCCATAATGAGGTCCCGCCGGAAATCGCTTCATGACTGCTGTTCCGTAAAAATATAAAGTATTTATTATTTTTACGACGTTGAAAAAATACATTACTTGTTATATTACAGTTATTTATTATAGATATAGCAGTAGCATATGTTCCGTAAAAATGGAACATTATACGCTTTTTAAAATTTATTTTCATCTGTTGTTTCCTGATTTTTCCTTATATTCTCTTTCATGGCTATGAAAGAAGACAGGAATACCTTTTCTCTTTCGGTATTTGACTACACCGACTACCGCCGGTATCTCGCCGATTATTACAATGAACGTAAGCGGTTCAGCAAGGCATTCTCCTACCGTTTTTTCGCCAGAAAAGCGGGGATCAATTCCGTCGGGTTGTATAAAGATGTAATCGAAGGGCGGCAGCGTCTTGGAAGAGCCCTTATTTTCAAATTTTCCGCCGCGATCGGTCATACTAAAAAAGAGGCTGAATATTTTGAAAACATGGTGTTTTTCAATGAAGCCGCGACCGTTGAAGAGCGGACGCTGTTTTTTGAACGAATGATGGCCTGCCAGAAAACGAAAACGAGCATTGTTGATAGAACAAAATACGAATATTATCAGAAATGGTATTACAGCGCAGTTCGAGCGCTTGTCGCACTGGGAAAATTCCGGGACATTGAGCGTGATTACCGTAAAATTGCAAGAATCCTCAACCCCCGGATTCGTCCCGACGAGGCGAAAAAAGCCTGCAGGGTGCTTGAACGGCTGGGATTTCTATGTAGAAACGACGAGGGGCAGTTCGTGCTGGTCGATACGGTCATCACCACCGGGATACTGAAACCTGACGCGAGTGTTACCGCAATGAACGTGGTTCATTTCCAGAAAGAAATGACTGCCCTTGCCAATGAATCGCTCGACCGGTTCGGTCCCGAGCTCGTCAATCTGTCCACACTGACGCTCGGTATTTCCGAAGAAACGATTCATGCGGTCAAAGAGGAACTGGCATCGTTGCGAAACAAACTGGCTGCCCTTGCCGAAAAGGACCATGCGGCAGATCGGGTGTTCCAGCTCAATATGCAGTTTTTCCCTCTGTCTGAGCGCTTTAGGGAGGAGGGAGGCCGGGAATGAATAACGTGATTCTCCGAACGGTGCTCCCGACAGCTCTGCTTTGGCTGACGGCGGTATGCTGTACGACCCCGGTTGAGTTGACCGGCGGAAGCAGTTCAGAAACGGTGGTCGGCCGGGTCGTCAATGGTGACGGGTCTCCGGCGGTTTCCTCGGTGGTGACGCTCTATCCTTCCGATTACAACCCGGTTGCCGATACCGGAGAGGTTACCCTGCCGACGGATACCACCGATTCAGGCGGCTATTACCGTATTACGGCTCCCGACAGCACCGCGGATTACTCGGTCGTGGCGACCGATCCGGTGACGGGAACGCGGGCCTTCGTTCCCGGTATTGTATTGACTGGAGATACCACATGGGCTGCCGAAGCGAAACTGGCATCACCGGGCGCCGTCAGTATCGCCGTACCGGAGAGCGCCGCCACGGCAGGCGGGTATGTCTACATTCCCGGTACCGGTATCGTCGGGAACGCCGGTGCCGGAGGGATGGTGCTGCTTCGGGATGTTCCGGAGGGAATCATGCCGTCGGTCAATTATGTCGCCGCAGCCGCCCTCGACGTTGCAAACATACTTGTCTCCGATGTGATAGTCGTTTCGGCAGATACGGTGATCATTCCCTATCCGCAGTGGCGGTATTCCGCGAGAGTGTATCTCAATACCACTCCTTCGGGGGCGGATGTCGCCGGTGACGTGACCGGTTTTCCGGTGCTGCTTAGATTGACGAAAAACAACTTCGATTTTTCGCAGGTGCGCCCTGATGGCAGGGATCTTCGTTTTTCCGATATGGAGGGAAGCACTCTTTCACACCGGATCGAGCGATGGGACCCGGTTGCCGAGCTTGCCGAGGTGTGGGTGAAAGTTGACACCATCCGCGGAAACGACAGCACGCAGTCGATTGTCATGCATTGG
Organism: Chitinispirillaceae bacterium; assembly: GCA_016930275.1. GTDB lineage: Bacteria > Fibrobacterota > Chitinivibrionia > Chitinivibrionales > Chitinispirillaceae > JAFGNB01. Next base: position 16,429 of record JAFGHA010000084.1, on the reverse strand, counting down.
GGCAATCCTGCCGCATCCGATACGGTCGATGGCACGGCGGTATTCGATACCGCTGAAGGATTCCAGGGTGTGTGGCATCTGGGAGAAACCGGGTCAACCATGTCGGACGCCACCATAAACGGTTTCGACGGGACTGCCAATGGTAACCAGACTCGTAAGGTGGGAACGGTGGGATATGGTCAGTTTTATGATGGAGTCGGTGACTATACCGATATGGGCAACGTCGGTAACCCCGGATTGTCGGGTTTTACCTTCTGCGCCTGGGTCAAAAGAGCATCTACAGGTACCCGACAGACAATCGCCGCAAAGAGTACCGGCGGGTCGGCTTCCTCATCGTACGGGTGGCTTCTTGAGCTTGATCCGGATGGTGCGATGATTTTTTTCATGGCAACGGATAGCGCTCCCTGGGGGAGTGACGGGACGTTCGTTCTCGCCTCCGAAACCTGGATTACCGATACCGCGTGGCATCATGTCGCGGTAGTGGTTGACCGTAGCGGTGAGGATAATTCCAGACTGTATATCGATGACGAGGATGTCAGTATACTTCCGGCTGGCGGTACTATAGCGAAAATCGGAGAGGTGCTCAACAGTTCACCGCTACGGCTCGGGGCCGATGCAAACGGGGGAAATCCCTGGAACGGCTTCATGGACGAGTGTACCCTTTCGTCCCGGGTTTGCCCGGAGGACTGGGTTCGAATGAGTTTTATGAACCAGAAAAAGGATGATCGATTGGTGAAGTTTGAATGATGTACAACCCGGACGGCTGGTTCGTTGTTTCAGTGGGAGAATCGTCTTCAGACGTCATACAGGGAACCGGAGGCATGCAGTCGTGGACTACGGAAACCTGTTCGGTCAGTGGAGCAACGGGGAAGCATGACCTGTATCTGAAGTTTACCGGGGGGAGCGGATTCCTTTTCAATTTCAACTGGTGGAAATTCATGCCGGTTACCATTGGTATCGTTGCGATGCGGGAAAGCGTGGTGCCGATGGAGAACCAGCTTCACGTGGTGACCGGCAGGACCGGGGTAACAACGCTGCAACTTGATCTGTCACTGGTACATAGGGAGACAAAGGTTACCGTGCAACTTTTCGGGATGAACGGTCGGCTGCTGGCGACATTGTTCAACGGCACGGTTGCTTCGGAACATCTGGTCCTTCCGGTGGCTTCCCGTTTGGGAACCGGCGGGTATGTCGTGCGGGTCCTTTCGCAGGGCAGTACCGTTTTCAATAAAATAATAACAATTGAATAGACGGGGTTAAAAAGAAAATGAACCGTTACCATTGTGTATGCGGTGCCATTGCATCGATCCGAAGAGTGTTTATCCTTCCGCTGCTGCTTACCGGTGCCGTAGTATCGTTCGGTGACAATCCGGCGGTCCAGACCTGCTACACCGCTGATCCCGCACCTTTTGAGTTTGAGGGACGGGTGTACATGTTGCTGGGGCATGATGCGGATGACGCTTCGGGGAGTTACAAGATGCCCGACTGGAAATGTTATTCAACCACGGATATGGTGAACTGGACCGACCATGGCGTGATACTTTCTCCGGGGTCAATGAGTTGGGCGACAACAAAAGATGCGAATGCGTCACAGATCGCTTACCGGGATGGAAAATTCTATTTCTATGTCTCCACAACGGCTTCGGGTGGTGTCGCGGTTGGCGTCGCAGTTTCGGATAGTCCGATCGGCCCGTTTACCGATCCGCTCGGCAAACCGTTGATTCCGGGCAATGAGATGACGGGGTGCAACGCGACTCACAGCTGGCGGGGGCTCGATCCGACCGTATTTGTCGATGACGACGGTCAGGCGTATCTGTACTGGGGAAACAATGTCTGTTACTGGGTCAAGCTCAATGACGACATGATTTCACTGGACGGCTCCATTTCCTGTATCGCCCAGAATGATCCGGCATTCGGCCCCGACTACGAGGAAGGACCGTGGTTTTACAAACGCAACAACCTCTACTATCTTCTCTATCCGTCAAAGATACCGGAATCGATCCACTATGCCACCAGTACCGGGCCGACCGGCCCGTGGAAGTACGGGGGAGAGATCATGCCGGTGCAGCAGGGTACCGGATCGAGCAGTACCATTCATCCGGGCATGCTCGATTTCGGGGGGAAATCCTTCTTTTTCTACCATAACGGCGCACTTCCCGGCGGTGGAAGCTACAAGCGTTCGGTGTGCATCGAGGAGTTCACCTACAATACCGACGGCAGTATACCGAAAATACCCGCTACCACCGGCGGGATTACAACTGGAGTGAGCAATCTTAACCCCTATGATACGACCGAAGCGGAAACGATCTGCTGGGAATCCGGGATTAAAACCGCACCGTGCAGTGAAGGCGGTATCATGGTAAATTCGATCAGCAACGGTGATTATATCAAGGTAGAGGGGGTAGACTTTGAAGACGGTGCGGACACCTTCGAAGCACGGGTGGCCTGCGGCGGAAGCGGCGGTGCAATTGAGCTTCGTCTTGATGATCAGGACGCGACACTGATAGGGACCTGCAGTGTGACGGGTACCGGCGGTCTCGATACCTGGAAAACGGTAAATTGTGACATTACCGGAGCCACCGGAAAGCATGATCTTTATCTGAAATTTACCGGCGGCAGCGGTGATCTTTTCAATTTCAACTGGTGGAAATTCACGCCGGTGCCGGTGGGGATGAAAAATGGTCGGATGTCGGAGAAATATCCGGTGATCAGGCTCCGATTGCAAGCTTCCGTGAAAGAGGTGCGTATCGATTTTATACTTTCTGTCCCGGCGGGAACGGCCACCGTACGTCTGTTCGACGCCGCCGGCCGCCAGGTGGTGCCGGCAGTCGATGTACGCCTGACCGCTCCGCGTGTTTCTGTCCCCATTATTATGGAAAAGATGCATTCGGGAGTCTATTTCGTTGAAATTGAAATGAATAAGACAACGGTAATGACGGACATGATAACGCTTTATTGATGAGTGCCCGGGAATTGGTGATTACGTTGTCCCGGTCTTGCGGTCCGTTTGGTTAAACTACCCGAAAGCCGTGGTGCTGAACTACGACGGCTTTGACTTTGAGTCCCCGTATCGCCTGGTTCCAAATACCCGTTTGCGTTTACGTCGTAGTTCCCTGAAGGAATTATTTTTCAGTTCGGGATTACGTGAATTGAACCGTTTCACACGTGGGGGACGTGCTCAATGGGTATCAGAAGTTTTCTATGGCAGTCGGGTACTGTCGCAACTTTTTTCATATCTACAGGATATTCTGAAAATCCCGTTGTTCAAACGTTGTACACGGCTGATCCTGCCCCGATGGTATATAACGATACCGTGTTCCTGTATACCGGGCATGATGAAGACAGCCCGGCGGAGTATTTTGACATGAAGGAGTGGCGATGCTATTCCAGCGTCGACCTTGCCAACTGGACTGATCAGGGCTCGCCGCTCAACGTGACGACGTTCAGCTGGGCTCAATGCAATGCATGGGCCGGCCAGTGTGTCCACCGGAACGGCCGGTTTTATTTTTACGCACCGGTAATCCCGAAAGAACCATCACCCACATCCGAGGGCTCTCCGCAGGCGATCGGCGTCGGAGTGGCAATGAACCCCGCCGGACCGTTCACCGATGCAATCGGCCGTCCGCTCCTGGTGCATCCCACCTGCTGTTATATCGATCCGACCGTGTTCGTCGACGATGATGGACAGGCGTATCTGTACTGGGGGCTCACGCGGCTTTTCATGGTGAAATTGAATGAAGACATGATCTCGTATTCGGGTGACATAACGGAAATTCCGCTGACGAAGGAGACGTTCGGCAGTGCCTATGCCGAAGGGCCGTGGTTGTATCAGCGTAACGGACGTTACTATATGCTTTATGCGGGCACAGGTACCGTTCCCGGAATGGAGGACATCCGGTATTCCACCGCTCCCGGCCCCGGGGGGCCCTGGGTATACGGGGGTATCATCATGAATACACAGGGGCTTACCCGCGCGCAGCCGTGCACCAGCTGGACGAATCATCCGGCTGTGTTTGATTACAGGGGCGGTTCCTACTTCGCCTATCATAATGCGGGATTGCCTGGTGGGGCCGGTTTCAAGCGGTCCGTCTGTATCGAACAGTTCTTCTGGAATGCCGACGGTACCATTCCGTTAATCGACATGACACTGGAAGGGCCGCCGCAGATAGGTCATCTCAATCCGTACGATACGACCGAAGCGGAAACGTTCTCCCGGGTATCAGGGATTGCAACCGTGCCGTGCAGTGAGGGCGGGATGTATGTCGATTCGATTCATAATGGCGACTGGATCAAGGTAGAAGGGGTTGATTTTGATGCAGGCGCGGTTTCGTTCGAAGCCCGCGTGGCTTCAGCGGGCAATGGTGGAAGCATTGAACTTTACCTCGACACAGTATCAGGACCGCCGGGTGGAACCTGTAAAATCACCGGCACCGGAGGCTGGCAGACGTGGGTCACAAGGTCGTGCTCGTTAAGCGGTGCTGAAGGAGTGCACGACTTGTTTCTGAAATTCACGGGCGGGAGCGGTGAGCTGTTCAATTTTAACTGGTGGAAGTTTACTCCGGATCCGGCAACCGGTATCAGTGATGCTGCCGGAAAAAAAAAGCTCTTTCCTACGATGGTAACAGTTGCTATGGAGCGGACAAGACTACTGCGGATCTCATTTTCTTCTGAGGTGACGGCACGGCAGGTGCGTATCAGTCTGTTTGACGCATCCGGCAGGCGGGTTGCGGTGTTGGTTGCCGCTAAAATGCAAGGACGGAGCGTATCGTTTCTTCTGGACGGTGCGGAGGTGCATGCAGGAGCATACATCGTGCGGGTTTCGACGGACAATGGTTGCTTATTTACAAAAATGATTGTTTTATACTGAATGCAGCAGCAATGAAAATGGCAGGTAATTATTTACCCGTTACTGAACGGGTGCCCTCACGGTGCGATAAAAAGGAATCCTCTATGTCCTGCTATCGATACTACTCGACACTCCGTTTCGGTGCAGGACCATAATTTCTCAGTTTTTCTTCTCTTCGGATACATTATTGATGGAAATGGTTCTCGTTTTCCGGCGGGCGAATTCCCTGGGATAATATTTGGCGAAACAGTCGTCACATATTCCATGTGACAGTCTGGCGTCGGTGTGTTCGAGCAGGTACTGCTCCAGCTGGTTCCAGTATCCTTTGTCATCGCGGATTTTTTTGCACATCGAGCAGATCGGAACGAGGCCGTCGAGGGTGCGAACCTTCTCCATGGCTTCTTTGAGTTTTTCGCGCTCCGCCTCAAGCTGGGTGTAGAAATGACCCCGCAAAAATTCGAAACAGAGCGAGATGAATGAAATAATCAGATAGGCGCTTATATGCCGTGAACGCATCTCTTCCGAATAGCTGTATGCACCGGTATACGAGGGGAAAAAAAGGAAGACGGAGGTGGTAACCGTCAATGCCAGGTACCAGAGAGTTCCTTCGGAAAGGCCCAGAACGAAAAATACGATCAGCGGAAAAATATTGATCCAGACAAGGGAGCTTTCGCCCGAGGGACCGGCATAAAAATTGTACACGATGATGGTAATCAGGCCGGAAATGAGAATTCGGTAGAACCAGATGCCGTTTCGAATCGACCTGCTGAAAATGAGAAACATCAGAAAAAGAAGCGCAAGCGTGGTATCAAAGAAAAAACCTGCGACGTCATTGGCTATAACGTCATTAATGGAAAAAAAAATAAGTACCGGTGCCCCCGTCAGGGTCCCGATAATGACCATCGCCCGCTTCCTCTTTTCATCGATATCCAGCCCTTTGGGAAAAAACAGGGAAAGCGGTCGGATAATGACCATCAACCATTTATAAAGTAGCAGATATGGTGAATTCATGACGTTTCGGTGTGTCCTGTGGTATGTCTATTGAATTGTGCCGGGGAATCCACGCAAGGTTGTTGTTGTATTATACAGTGATAAAGACCTGTTTGCGACAAAAAATATGGTATGGCATGATAACGAATAGAATGTTCTTATCGCTCCAGGCATTGATCCATGCGAGCACGAAAGCAGCACGGAACGATGTCATACATCCCGGATTAAAATCAGATCACCCGTGTCCAGGTTGTGGCGCCATGCGCGCTGAGTGCGGACTGGTTCAGCGTTATGCCAAGGCACCATAGGGAAAAAAAGACATTCATCACCATGCAGGCCTCAACAAATAATTAAACGTTAATCTATATAAACGGTTTTATTTATGAATCGGAGGATTACTGCGAAAAGAAAACCCCGTCCAACGGACAGGGTTGAAATAATCTTTGTAAACGAGCAGCTTTCCGTTATTTGACAACGAGCGGTCTGGTCACCGGAGCGATACCATTGCGCTGAAAATGCAGGTAGTACAAACCGGGAGCCACATTATCAGTTGGAAATACAGCCGGTTTTAATGGATCGAATGTCATCGATCCGATTTGTTTGCCGGTCAATGAAATGAGCGTGTACACTCCACGTGTTGAACTGTTACGCGTTAAGGTGTATTCGTCACGTGAAACCAGACGAGGCGCGGAAACACGGGTCGGAATCTCACCGTTGAGCAGGACCGCCGCCTTGGTAACGTTGCAGTTACCACTCGATCCGTTACTCCCGCTATACGATTCGACCTTGATTTTAACTTCATACAGCTTCCCCAGCTTTATCCCCTTGCTCTCCCATTGTTTGAAATGTTCGGAAATGGAAATATGGCCGCTTGATCGTTTCTGCTGACGGATACTGAAAACCTGCGGAAACGATTGAATGTCCTTGATGGATGGCTGGTTCACCATCTGCCGTGTTACTACATCATACTGAGCACCGTCAACGTTGTTGGTTCCCTTACCGACATGATCACCCTGACCTGCCGTCGGATGCCAGTTATCCCAGTCCTCCATGACATAAAATTCGACCAGCGGATCAACCGTCCATCCGTATATACCGTAATATGCCAGCCCGTCTCCCTGCACTCCCGATTTCTGGAATGCCAGGTCGGAGGTGAATGTTCCTATTTCCTGGTGTGTCTGTGTTTCGTCGAATTTCAGACCGACACGGGCGACGAAGTTATTGATATTGCTCCATTCCACCTTGAATTTCGCCTCGTCATTGTAGACCGTCATTTTCACTGTTCCAGGACTCTGCTTCCACAATTCATAATCATACCCGTTCGGCATGGGGCCGATTTCATTTTCGTTGTTTATCACATGCGGAAATGTAATCTCTTCTTCCTCCTCCTCCTCCTGAGCATAAACATTTATCGTGTTCATGAAGAAGAACGCCATTGCCAACGTCGAGATAGATCTGAAATGAATAGCCGGATGTCGTGATTTCATTTGGTTCTCCCCTTGTAATTGATTGAAATTATTGTTTCTGGAACCTGAGTTGGATGGTATCTCTTCAGGTTGCGAATCAAAAAGAATGATACGCTTTTTTAAATACATACTAAATATAGCGACCAATCTGACCATATGCATACTTTAATCGGAATTTTCACTCAGGATAAGAACATCCTGGGCGAATAAAAACAGATACTTACCTATAGGGAAGAGCCGAGAAGGGCACCGCCTGTTGTCCTCCTGTCCCTTGAAAAGCTGTCGGATGGGCTCATTTATGATTTCGATTTTTTTTCATCGGCAGTCGGGGTAACTCTGTGTTTCGGGGGGGGGCACTTCTTGCGATTCCGCACTACACGGGATAGTCGGCTTTTTGATCGGCACCGATGTACGCCAGATATCCAAATGTTTTCTCGCAGTTAAATTAATATTATTAATATCAATCGGTTATACAAAATTTTGTACGCCAATAGAGTACGTTTTTTAAGCAGACCTTCAGCATTTTACTGTAAAATCTTGTACATTTATACCAGATGAAACCGGTTCTCTCCTATATCGATTATCGTAAATATCTGCGTGATTTTTACGAGGAAAAGAAACGGACCACCCGTTTTTTTTCCACACGCTATTTCGCACAGAAGGCGGGGTTGGCCTCAGCGAGTTTTCTGCGCGAAGTCATCAACGGTAAAAAGAACCTCGGAAAACAGAGTGTCGATAAATTCATCCAGGCACTGGAGCTTACCGGTAAAGAGGCCCGCTTTTTCAAACACCTGGTATTTTTCAATCAGGCTGCCGGGGCCGATGAGAAACAGGACCATTACGCCGTGCTTGTTTCGCTTATGAACACGGTACGGGAATTTCAGTTAACGGCACTCCAGCTGCAGGTGTATAATTACTGGTATGTCCCGGTAATCCGTGAACTGGCTTGTATTATCGATTTCAGGGATGATTTCGAACTTCTGGCGAAAATGGTTCTGCCGCAGATTACCACGGCAGAGGCGAAATCAGCGGTAAAACTTCTGGTCCGATTGAAAATGCTGAAGAAATTGAAGGATGGAAGGTACGAACAGAGCAGTCCGGCGGTAAAGGCGAAAAGCGAATTCAATTCAATGGCGGTTATGAATTTCACCCGTGGAATGGCGGAAATGGCCATTAAAGCGCTCGTTTCGCTGCCAAGAAACCAGCGTGATTTCTCGACCATCACCTGTGGAATGAGTCGTTCATGTTACGATCTCATTATTGCCGAAATGACGGCCTTCAGGGAGCGGGTTCTTGCGATCATCAACAACGATGCGCGTACGCGTAATGACCGGGTGTACCAGTTCAATTTTCAGGTATTCCCGGTAAGCCGTGAGCAGGGTGAGGAGGATTCATGACTTGTTCACGTTTTCGCCGGTTATATGATTATCTGCTGATTTTTCTGACAGCGGGGATTTGTTCTCTCGTGCAATGCAGTCAGCCGGTGGCAGGCGGTACCAGTACTACCGACAATCCGAAGGTGATTGGCCGGGTGGTCAACCGTGACGGTTCTCCCGCCGGTGCCGCGGTGGTGATGCTTTATCCTGCCGATTACAACCCGGTCGCCGATGCCGGAGAAATTACCCCGTCGACTGATACCACCGATTCAAGCGGCTATTACCGGGTGACGGCTCCCGACAGTACGACGGAGTATTCGATTGTCGCGACCGATCCGCAAACCGGTACCAGTGCCTTGTTGACGGATATCGTATTGACCGGTACCACTACCGAAGCTGCCGAAGCGAAACTTGTTCCGCCGGGAGCCGTCAGTATCGCCGTGCCGGATTCAGCTGCCGTTGCCGGCGGGTATGTCTATATTCCCGGTACCGGTATTGTCGTCTATGTCAGTAACAGCGGGATGGTCCTGCTCGGACAGGTTCCGGAGGGAATCCTGCCGTCGGTCAATTATGTCGCCGCGACCGCCCCACTGATGGAAAATATACTCACCACCAAGGTTGCGGTCGCTTCAGAAGATACGGTTGTTCTTCCCTATCCGCAGTGGCGGTATTTAAAAAAGGTATATCTCAATACCACGGCCTCGGGAGCGGATGTCGCCGGCGATGTGACTGATTTTCCGGTACTGCTTCGATTGACAGAAAACAACTTCGATTTTACGCAGGCACGATCAGACGGCGCCGATCTGCGCTTTTCCGATGCCGCAGGCACTCGTCTCGCCCGGGAGATCGAATCGTGGGACGATGCCGAGAATGCGGCCGTGCTCTGGGTTTGCGTACCGGAAATTCTGGGTGATAACGACAGCCAGTATATCGTCATGTACTGGGGGGCGACACCCCCTGATACCGTCGGGAGTTCAAACGGCGCCGGTGTGTTCGATACGTCAAAGGGGTTTGAAGCGGTGTGGCATTTATCCGGGGCAGGCGATGAAACCGCTTCCGACGCGACGGAAAACGGGTATCAGGGAACGCCCGTGAATATGGACGCGGCGTCCGCAGTCGCGGGCGTGATCGGTAATGCACGCCATTTTGACGGCACCTCAGGGTATATCACCATACCGAACAGTGCTTCGGGAGAACTAGACATGCCGCAGAACGGGGAATTCGCCGTTTCGTGCTGGGTGTACGCCGATACGCTCGATTCACTCTGGCATGCGATCGCGGGAAAGGGACATGAACAGTACTACCTGAAGCTCAAATGTTTCGAGGGTGCAAAGGCGACCTGGGAATTCGTCGAGTTTCAGGATCAGGAGGGGTGGGCATTTACCGAGGATTCAATACCACCAGCCCCGGGAGAAAAACAGTGGGTCTATCTCACGGGAGTACGGTCCGGGTCGGAACAGTATCTCTACATCAATGGTGAACAGGTGAACGATTCCACGCATCTGATGACGGGTGACTACGGGAGAGAAAACGGCGATGATTTCACCATCGGCAGACATGCGCGGGCGGTGACGATTCCGTACGATGAGGGGTGGTGCTATTTCCGTGGAATGATTGATGAGGTACGGGTGATGAGCGTTGCCCCGGAGCCGGACTGGATACGGCTCTGTTACATGAACCAGAAAACGGAAGATAAACTGGTGGAGTTCAGGTAGATCCGGTACGGTGCAACTCCGGTGAGATTTGCGGTGGATACGGATCAGGTTCGGTGAAAACTGTCAGAAAAGTGTACTATGACAATTAAATGACTGCCGGTTACAGTCCCGGCAAGGAGGAACCGGCAGTCTGATGAAAAGGGCGTTCAATGCCTGTAAACAGGCTCTTGTCGTCTCCTTTGAGTGTAAAATAATTCAATCGGAGCGGCAATTCACTTCCAAAAAGGTGGGGTTATGAAAAGTACGGTCACTACCAGGCGATGGCCGCCGCATCTGGTCGTCGCTGCAGTCATTTTTACGCTTTCGCTGGGAATCCGGCAGGTTTGTGGTTTGAGTGTCACATCCTTTACCGAGGATGATGACGGTATAACCTGTGTTTGTAATTCAGGGGTGATGAAGGTGAAAATCTGCAGGGAGGATATCGTTCGTATCGCGTATGCATCAGGTTCCTCGATCCCTGAGCGATCGCTGAAGATTGTTACCGCGCAGTGGGAGGCACCGCAGTTCTCTCTGACGGAAGCCGGCGATATCATTACGATGCAGACCGGTAAAATCAAGGTGAAGGTGAGCAAATCCACGGCGAACGTTACGTACACCGATCTGTCTGATAAGGTGATTCTTGCGGAATACGCCAAGACACTCACTCCGGTAACGGTCGAAGGGGTCAGGACCAGTACAGTAACCGCAGAGTGGAATTCACCTTCCGACGAAGCTTTGTATGGTCTCGGTCAGCATCAGCAGGGGAAAGTGAATTACAAAGGAAAAACGGAATATCTCGATCAGCGGTACGCGGAAGCGACCGCGATTTCGGTGCTGGTTTCCACCAAGGGGTACGGCATATTCTGGGACAATTATTCGTATACCGATTTCAAGGGTAATATTTCCGGCAACACGCGATACTCATTTTCTTCCCGATGCAGTGATATCAAAGGGGATATTCTTGATTATTATTTCTTCTACGGACCGGAAATCGACCAGGTCATCGCCGGATACCGGACCGCAACCGGTCATGCGCCGTTGTTTCCGAAATGGGCCTATGGACTTATTCAGTCCAAGGATCGATACGGTTCTCAGACGGAATTTCTTGGAGTAAAGGACAATTATCGTAAAAATGGCATTCCGCTCGACTGCATCGTACAGGACTGGCACTACTGGGACGGCGCCGGCAAGCAGGGGTGCTATTGTTTCAACTCCAGCTACGGTAATGTCAAGAGCACCATTACCCAGTGCCATAACGACAACATCCACACCCTGATATCGATCTGGAGCCAGATTGAGGAGGGGGCACCGCCCTACAACACCTTCAATTCAAATAAATGGGTATGGCCGATCAAAGGTGGCTGCAGTGAACCTGCTCATTTTATCGATGCCTATAATAAGGACGCACGTGAAGCTTTCTGGGATCTGATCCGGGATGCCATTTTCGACACCTCGGTGATCGGGTTTGACGGCTGGTGGCTCGACAACGACGAACCGTTTCCCTATCCTTGCGGTTTCGACCGGAATGCCATTACTACCGCCATGGGTAAAGGGGCGCTGTTTTACAACACCTATACCTATCCGCTGAGTGAAATGGGATATACCAACTGGCGCCGGGACATTCCGGGCAAACGGTTCGTCATGCTTCACCGTGCGAACTACGCGGGGCAGCAGGCGCATTCGACCATGCAGTGGAGCAACGATATACACTGTAATTTCGACGTTCTGACTCTGCAGGTCCCCTGCGGGCTCAATTCCACCATCAGCGGGATTCCCTACTGGTGCTCCGATATCGGCGGCTACTGGGGGGCGCAGGACAACATGAACTGGAGCCTGCCGGAAAACCGGGAACTGATGACCCGCTGGCTGCAGTACGGAGCGTTCTGCCCGGTATTCCGTATTCACGGGAACGGTCCGAGTAAGGAAATCTATCAGACCTGCTGGGATGCAACCACCAAAAATAATCTCATCATGATTGACAAGCTGCATTACCGGCTGATGCCCTATATCTATTCGATGGCGTGGATGACCACCAGTAAAGGGTATACGCCCATGCGTCATCTGGTGTTCGACTTCCGTAACGATCGGCAAGTACAGGATATCGGCGATCAGTTCATGTACGGTCCGTCGATCATGGTATGCCCGGTCACGAAAAAAGGTCAGACGTCGAGATCCGTCTATCTTCCTGAAGGAACATGGTACAACTTCTGGACCGGAGAGAAACTCAACGGTGGTGCCAGAATTACCGCAGATGCACCGCTTTCACAGATACCGCTCTTTGTGCGCGGCGGATCGATTCTGCCGATGGGACCGGAAATCCAGTATGCGACTGAACGGTCCGATACCATCGAATTGCGGATATACCCCGGAGCGGACGGTTCATTCACGATTTACGAGGATGAGGGTGACAATTACAACTATGAAAAAGGTACGTATGCGACGTTTACAACTTCCTATACCGACAATAATCGAAACGTGATCATCGGAAAACGTGAAGGGACTTTTCCGGGTATGGATCAGCAGAAAGTTTTCAATGTGGTTTTCGTTTCGGAAAATCACGGTACCGGAGGCGGGATAACCGCGTCGGTTGATAAACAGATAATATATAAAGGCGAAGCGACCGGTATTTTGCCGGGAGTACACCCCGGCAGAAAGGGTTTGATACCGCGCAGTGCGACCATCCGGACAGCCGGGAACATTGTCGCGCTTCCCGCCGCGTTAGCCGGAGAGGAAAAAAGCATCGCGGTATACGACTGTTCCGGCAGACTGCTGCAACAAGCTGATGCTAAAAAGAATATGTTTAACCTGCGTAAGGATTTCAAACTTCCGGCAGGGGTATATATCGTAAAAGTCAATACTCGGGCGGCCCGGTAGAGTCGTCCTGCATGCCCGCCCGGTCCGGGAGGCCGGACCGGGATTATACCGGGATACATCAGGGAAAGGGAATTTTTAATGGATAAACACACCGTAGCCGGGAAGGTCGTTACCATGGTATCGGAAAAAAAGCGGTTGCTGCTCATGGCAGGTACTGTGGCTGTCGTTCTAACCGGTTTCGGCCGGTCGTGGGGACTCAACATCGTTTCCTATACCGAAGAGAATGATGGTATCATGTGTACGTGCAACTCGGGTGTCATGAAGGTGAAAATCTGCGGGGATGCCATTGTCCGGGTTGCCTATTCACCGACGTCGACCATACCCGACCGGTCGCTTAAAATCGTCACCAACACCTGGACACCGCAGACACCGTTCACAAAAACGGAATCCGGCAACATCATAACCCTGCAGACGGCCAGGATCAAGATCAAGGTTGATAAGACCACTGCAAACGTCGCGTTTACCGATCCGGCGGACAAGGTTGTTCTGTCGGAATATGCCAAGAGTCTGACGCCGACTACCGTTGAGGGGGTGTCGACATACAGCGTGGTCGGGGAGTGGAATTCACCCGCGGATGAGGGACTGTATGGTCTTGGTCAACATCAGGGAGGAAAGGTGAATTACAAGGGGGCGACTGAATACCTTGATCAACGATACCCGGAAGCAACTGCCGTTTCCGTGCTGATTTCCACTTACGGCTACGGGATATTCTGGGATAATTATTCCTACACCGATTTCAAGGGGAACATTGCCGGGAACACGCGGTATTCATTCAATTCCCGCTGCAGTGACGTCAACGGAGGAATTCTCGATTATTACTTTTTTTACGGGCCCGAGATCGATCAGGTCATTGCCGGGTACCGTACCGCGACCGGGCAGGTACCGCTCTTTCCGAAATGGGGATACGGGCTTATCCAGTCCAGGGATCGCTATGAGTCCCAGACTGAAATATACGGTATCAAGGACGGCTACCGGAACAATAAAATCCCGGTCGATTGCATCGTGCAGGACTGGCATTACTGGGATGGAGCACCGGGTGGGTACCAGGGATGTTACTGCTGGAATCCTGCCTACGGGGACTATAAAGTGACCATGAAAACCTTGCACAATGCGAATATACATACCATGCTCTCCATCTGGAGTCAGCTGGAAGAGGGCTCCGCTCCGTTCAGTACCTTTAAAAATAACGGATGGCTCTGGCCCACGACGCAAAGCGGCTGTACCACCCTTTTTATTGATGCCTACAATAAAGATGCACGGGAAAATTTCTGGAACCTGATCCGGGATGCCATGTTTGATACCTCCGCAATAGGATTCGACGCATGGTGGCTCGATAACGACGAACCCTTTCCGCATCCCTGCGGACTGGACAGGAATGCGGTCTCTACCGCAATGGGAAAAGGTGCCCTTTTTTACAACAGCTATACCTTTCCGATGTCGAAGATGGGGTACGATAACTGGCGCAGGGATATCCCCGGTAAACGTTTCGTCATGCTTCACCGAGCGAATTTCGCCGGTCAGCAGGCGCATTCGACCATGCAGTGGAGCAACGATATTCAAAGTGATTACAACGCCCTGACTGCCCAGGTTCCCTGCGGTCTGAACTCAACCATCTGCGGCATACCCTACTGGTGTTCGGATATCGGCGGGTACTGGGGACCCGGCTATGCCGGGGTCGATTTCAGTTTGCCGAAGAACCAGGAACTCATGACCCGTTGGACGCAATACGGTGCATTCTGCCCGGTATTCCGTATTCACGGCAAGGTGCAACGCGGTCAGGGCAAGGAACTTTTTTCAACCACCTTTTCCGCCGACACCCGGGCGAATCTGATTGCAGCCGACAAGCTCCGCTACCGTCTGATGCCGTATATCTATTCCCTGGCGTGGAAGACGACCAGTGAAGGATATACTCCCATGCGTCATCTGATATTCGATTTCCGCACCGATCCGGAAGTGAAAGACATCGGCGATCAGTTCATGTACGGTCCAGCCGTCATGGTGAGTCCCGTTACCGTCGAGGGGCGGCGATCCCGTTCGGTCTACCTTCCGGGCGGAACCTGGTACGACTTCTGGACGGGAGAGAAGATCAGCGGTGGCTCCCGGTTTACCGCCGATGCACCCCTGACGCACATACCGCTCCATATCCGGGCCGGTTCGATCATTCCCATGGGGCCGGAGATACAGTATGCCAACGAACGGGCCGATACCATCGAATTACGGATTTACACAGGGGCGGACGGTTCGTTCACCTTGTATGAGGATGAGGGTGATAATTACAATTACGAAAAGGGCTCTTACGCCACGATTCCGATTTCCTATACCGACAATTCCCGGAATGTTGTCATCGGCAAACGTGAAGGAACTTTTCCCGGTATGGATCAGCAGAAAGTTTTCAATGTGGTCTTCGTTTCGGAAGATCACGGTATCGGAGGAGGGATAACTGCATCGGCAGATACGCAGATTCTATACAAAGGCGAAGCGACCGGCATCGTACCGGGACTGCTCCCCGCCAGAAAGGGTTTGATACCGCGCAGTGCGACCATCCGTATGGCCGGAAACATTGTCGTGCTTCCCGCCGCATTCGCCGGAGAGGAAAAAAACATCGCAGTGTACGACTGTTCCGGCAGGCTGCTGAAGCAACGGGTCGTTAAAAAGAATGTGTTCAATTTTCGGAAGGATTTCAAACTCCCGGCGGGAGTGTATATCGTCAAAGCAAATACCCGGGTCGCCCGGTAGATTGTCCTTTGCTCCCCCTTAAGGATAGGTGAAGGGCTGACCCGGTTTTTTTATCCGAGTGCATGCATGATCGTCCGGTTATGCATGCACTTCATTATGTGTCACGCTGTTCCAATGTACGCACAGCACGGTATCCGGCGTAACTGCCGGTAAAGGAAGTTTACGTGCACGGACAGGCGCTGCCGTTGCCGTTGGTTGTTATGGAATGCGGGATGTGTTGTTGACTGTAAACAAATAGAAAGCAGGCAAGGTGTCGGTATGGATGTTCAGGGAAGGGGTCGTTTGATGAATAAGGTAAAATGGTCGATGGTCCGGTGGGTGCCGGGTGTGGTCTTGTGGTTGGTGTTCCCGGTTTTTTCGTATACGGTTGAATCCGTTTCTGAAGAAGACGACGGGGTTGTGTACACGATGTCGGACGGATCGCAGATGAAGGTACAGGTGTGTACC
>JAFGHA010000083.1 GCA_016930275.1 Chitinispirillaceae bacterium | reverse complement strand
CCCCGCGTGTGCGGGGAACATGCAAGGGGGACCCGAGAAGCGACAAAAAAACCCGGTTCATCCCCGCGTGTGCGGGGAACATGCAAGGGGGACCCGAGAAGCGACAAAAAAACCCGGTTCATCCCCGCGTGTGCGGGGAACATTCAAGCCCGCGAATGAAACCGATTTCCGTACCCGGTTCATCCCCGCGTGTGCGGGGAACATGGTCATTTAATTTTAAAATAACAGGGAAAAAACGGTTCATCCCCGCGTGTGCGGGGAACATTGTTAGTATCGGCATAGAAGTATTCGATACTGCGGTTCATCCCCGCGTGTGCGGGGAACATCATTTCTTGCGTTTGTTCTTATAACTACCTTTCGGTTCATCCCCGCGTGTGCGGGGAACATGATCTCTCAATAAAGAAGATGACGCAAATTACCGGTTCATCCCCGCGTGTGCGGGGAACATTGAATTCCCCGATTCCTTTTTGATGTATACAACGGTTCATCCCCGCGTGTGCGAGGAACATATCCGTACAATAAAGCGAAATCAGACAACGGGCGGTTCATCCCCGCGTGTGCGAGGAACATAACGGAAGTCAGTGAAATTGAACTCCCGCCCCCGGTTCATCCCCGCGTGTGCGAGGAACATGCTGTACTTGATTACGGGCTTGAACCCGAAAACGGTTCATCCCCGCGTGTGCGAGGAACATCGGTACTGTTCGTAAAACGGCCATGTTTCACCCGGTTCATCCCCGCGTGTGCGAGGAACATACTAAATCCCATCCTCTTGATATTCATAAAGATACAAATATCACCAAAGTGCTACCAACTTATTTCTCCAATTTCAAAGAGCCCGCAAAGCAGCGTTATTAATTTACTTTGGACAACTTCCCGCCGGTAGTGTCCGGTATCATTTTTTCCTTTTCCGGATGAATCGCTACCAGTTTCAAACCATCCATGATAACCGGGATTCTCCTGTTTGGCCCTATGGTGACGAAATCGAATCCTGATTCGGTATTGGTGCTCCAGATCAGAGCCGCATTGCCATCCTGGCAGAAAGAACAAACCTGCTGCCAGAGCATCTCCCGAACCCTTTTTGATACATCGCCTACGTAGAGTCCCGTCCTGATTTCTATCAGGTACACATTCAATCTCCCGCGTAAACGAGGTGGAACACTTTCAACCGCGATGACCAGCATCCGCAACACCTTTCTCTTCCGGAATGGCAATCGGAACCGCCTCGGGGTGCGGTTCCGGCGGTCTCAGTTCACCTGCCGCAAGGACTTCTTCTATGAGTGGAATCAAACGTTCCAGCATCTTCGTCTGCCTGAACATGTCACGGCAGGCAAGCCGGACCTCACGATCCGGTTGCGGCGGATTTTTCGCCGCTATCTTGAATGCCACCGGTACGACCGTCTCGAATTTGATGATATCGGCGATATCGTAAACAAACGACTGCGGCTTTCCGGTATGTACAAATCCGATTGCCGGCGCATAACCGGCCGCCAGAATCGCCGCCTCTGAAATTCCATACAGGCACGATGTCGCCGAACTCAGGCAACGGTTGGGAACATCTGCATCGCTCCAGTTTGACGGATCGTATTCCCGGCCGTCCCACTGCACCCGGTATTTCTGGGCGAGCATCTTATACAATGCACGCACCCGCGAACCTTCAATTCCCCGGAGCTGTTCGATACTTCTCCGCAGCGGTGCCGGTTCCCCGAACCGTATCTGGTACATCTTACGCACAACCTTGAGCCGTGCATCATCATCGAGCGCCAGTTTCGCCTGGTACAACAACCGGTCTGCACGGGCGCCTCCCGGCTGCCCTGCCGCATAAAGTCGTACCCCCGCTTCACCGACCCAGATAAGCAGTGTTCCCACCCGGGCGGCAAGCACCACAGCAGCATGAGACACCCTTGTTCCCGGTTGCAGTAGTAAACAGGCGACACCACCTACAGGTATATGTGTACGGATGCCGGTTTTATCGATGAGTACAAAGGCGCCGTCAACAACATCGATCTCGCCGTATTCAAGAAAAACCATCGAAACACGTTCTTTGAGCATGACGGGTTTGGGGGGAGGGAGGCCATTCAAGATACTACCTCCCACCTGCCGCCCTTGAATGAACCAATCCGCCGTATCCGGCCGGAAAGTTTTAATGCTGCAAGGTGCTTTTCCACTGCCCGACTACTCAAACCAATCTTTGCAGCAATCGCGACAGCGCTGATGGTGCCGTCATGCCGAAGAACCGTGAGTATTTTCTCCGAACTTTTCTCCGAACTTTTCTCCGAACTTTTCTCCGAACTTTTCTCCGAACTTTTTCGGGTAGATGGTTGTTTGCCGGTTTCGGCCGCAAGTGGCAATAGATCGAGATTGTAAACACGCGTAAATGTGATGAAGAAAAACGAATCATTCCTTATTTCCGGTTCCGGGAAGCCTTCGTTCACAAGCGCTTCCCGCATCCTGCCGAAACCGGTGCCGGCCTTTTCTATGATATCAATTCTGTTGAACATCTCGCTTAAAAGCGGATTACGGCGGATGGAGATCTTGCCGAGATTTTTCTCGGTAACACCGGTCGGCAATCCGCCGGGGTTTTTAATTTCGAGCCGGTCATCAAATATCGATACAGTAATATCAGTTCCCGTCATCGCATAATCGCGATGAACGATGGCATTGGCGACCGCCTCACGGATTACCGGTTCGGGCACTTCGTAGACGTCACGTCGATACGTCCCCTCGATAATGCTGCGGCGGTTGATATGTTTCTTGATAAATGTCACGGCAGCATTGAATTGCGCAATCAAATCATCCTTTATGTCGATTCTGTCGTAAATATCTACATTGGTTGTTCCCTTGAATGCAATAAGCAACATGCTGCACTGCTGAATATGCCGTACCGGATTTTTACCGAAAAGCATAATGCCTGCATTGGTGATGCCGGTCTGTGCGGCAAGGTCTAGCCCTTCGATCAGTGTACGGTTTAAAGTCCTGCCGGGACTGATAGATGCCGCGCGACAGAAGTCCCTGATCTTTTCCGACGAAAGCTCTTTCATCGTCACACCACTGCAGATACGTTGTTCAAAATGAACTGGATCATTCTCCCGGAATAGAATCCGCAGTTCCTGACTCGTCATTTTTTGCGTTACCGCATCGAGCCGCCGGTAGAATCCCGTCGAGCAGGAATATGGTTTTTCCCGCCCCTCGCTAACCGTGATAGCAGTAAGCGAATCTGCCTGTTCCACCCGGATATCAATCGACGGCGAACAGTTACGGGCGAGCGAAAGAATCTGCGCCTTGAGTGCATTGGTGCATTTCTCACCGGTTACCGTACGATCGTCCTGCACTCCTATAATGATCGTACCGCCGCTCGAATTGGCAAAGGCAACCATATCCTCGGCTATGCGCGAGGTGAAGTGCTCCTTGAATTCAATGGTAAGCCCTTCGCCTTCACGGATGAGGAGGTTAATGCGTTCCGAATTATCCATAAAATAAACCTTCCATGACCATGACGTCAGGTGCGCTTACCGTATACTGCCCCTATCCCCGCACCGAACTATTAAAAAATTCATGCAATTTGGCTTGCAGCAATTGTTTATCCGGCAACTTCGTTGCATATTCCGCAATGGCAGCAGGCGACGTCGTGCGGGCAAAGGCGTATTCGACCACCTCCACGTCCCTTCCTTTGCAAAGTATGCTACCGATACTCGGCTTCTCGTGTGGCCTTTTAACCTCCCGGTCAAGCGCTTCGAGATAGAATGAGAGTTTCCCGAGATACTCCGGCTTGAACTCGTCAACTGTAGTTGTGCCACCAGTGGTGTCACAATTGAATTTCCCGCATACGTCTCATAGAACTGCTTCATCCTGTATAAACCGCGTCGGTTAAAGCCCCGCGAGTCGGGGATCTTCTTTGAGAGAAATGTTGCCAGTTTTTCGACGGTTCCCTCCCCCCATTCGGAAGAAGCGACTTTTTGATGGATATATGCCCCCATCCGCCAATAGGTTTCGATAAGTACCGTATTGACCGTCTTATAAGCCCTGCTGCGACCATCGACAATTATCGAGGCGCCTTCGGAGAAATGGTGCTCCAGCGGAGAACGGGTACTTTTTTAGCGGGTGCTTTTGATGTTCTTTTTTTTTGGGGGGGGGGCATGTGTGTTCTCTATAGCCATGTGGCTGTCATTAAAATCAATATCCTCGCTGTAAAGCATATATTTCGGAGTTTTTAACTGGCCGCATGCGAAGGCATGTTTCGCCGCCTCGGTGCGCGAAAGGAATTGTCCGGTATCGGTGACAAACCCGCGTTCTCCGGGCAGGCCGATTTCATTATGCTTGCTGCCGGTATATATCCTGTTGCCGGATTTGATTGCAGGGGTAGTGATCAAAGGCTCACCTGTTTCCACTCCCGCTCCAAGGTTTTATAAGAAGGAGGCCGCAGCCGAAGGCTTTTGCGGGACCGATGCCGTTAAATGCAGCTTGTTTAAATGTTTCTGTAGCAGCAATAGTCATCCTGCCTTCAAATTTCACGGCATTGATCTTCCCTGCACTGTTCCCTTTCCGAAAAAAAAGGGGCGCTTGCGGGGTAACCAATGTTTCATTTGAAAGTATTCCGAATGCGTTTATTTTTCCAGAAAGCCAGTTTACTAAATTCAATTCTCCTACATGTGGCACCCGATTTCGATCTGCAAACTTCATCTTAACCGGATTTGCCGTTAAAATAAAATGCACATCACAGCTATCTTCCAACCAAGAATATGATAAGACATTCGGACCATTTAACAATTGATAATTACCCGTACAGTCTGG
The DNA here is from genome assembly GCA_016930275.1 of Chitinispirillaceae bacterium. Classification (GTDB taxonomy): domain Bacteria; phylum Fibrobacterota; class Chitinivibrionia; order Chitinivibrionales; family Chitinispirillaceae; genus JAFGNB01. Next base: position 23,133 of record JAFGHA010000083.1, on the reverse strand, counting down.
TTTATCCGGCGATTGAAGCAACATGGTAAGCCCTTTTCCAGCCTGAAACTCTTCAACATGAAATAAAAAATATGAGGGCAATTCGATACTCTCTCCTATGGCCTCTTTTTCCTGTTTTATTTTGTTTCTACGTTCACTCTCAGCAGGAAAAAGATCCCATATCCGCTTATGCCAATTATAGGGATTCTGGCATAAACGCCAAGGTATAAAAACTCTGGTCAGATACATTTCATTTTTCCTTGTCTGCATGGATTGAAACTTCCCGAGTGGAAAATTGGCGTATTCTTCCATACATCGGAACATCACGAATACGCAATTTATGCTCTGTCGCCAATTCCGTTGCTTCCGTGTACATGACACTTCCATTTACACCCGATTTATTCAACGCTTCAATCGCATCGGAAGCTTCAAAAATATTGGCCAATGGATTACGATTATCCGCAAGTAACGGCTGCGAGATAGGACAGCTTCTACGACCGAGAAACGGAGTAAATATTGGCTTACAGAGTTTGGTAGTGATTACCTCTAATGTAACTGGAGCATTGGGCATTTCCTCAACTGCCACTGCAAATACTGCATCAAAAAGGTACCAGCGATATGATTGCACGGGATTTTCATTCTGTTTCCCGTCAACCTTTCTTGCATACTCAATGGTATGGTAATCACAAAGTCGTATACTTTTAACCCGGTGATTTTCTGTTATCGTACGGCTACCTGAACAGACTGCAAATCGGAGGCTTGCAGCAAGTCTATTCAAATTAGCTGTGTCTGTCCGTTCAATACCAATACACGCACCGATCAAACCAAGAAGTCCGCTCCGTGTCGGGAAAAGTTCCGTTGGTCGCCAGTCTTCATAGGTGTGCCCTCCCCAGCTCTGCATCACTCCGTCAAGTTCAAGAAGAATAAAACGAGGCATGAGTTACTCCTTGTTTTCTTCTTTGGCACCATCTTTTTCAATCCATTTTTCAATTTCGACCAAAGAAGCTTTTGGACTGATGCCAGTTTGATTGAATATTTTTTCATCATCAATTCCAATGATTTCCATTAATTGGCCAACTGCGCTATTCAAGCAAAAGGCAGTCTTTTCATCAAGACCAATAAATCGGTGCGTTTCGTTCCAGAACTGGAACAAAGACCGGACTGAAGGTCGGTAAAAACCACCCTCTTTTTCTTTTGGTATCGGTTTTTCAAATGCATTTGCCATGGATATAGGCATGTCTGAAAAACTGACAATCGCAAAATCCGCAGTATTATAAGCAGCGAATGGAAGTTGTTTTGCTGAAGGGACAACTGTACAGAGCATATGGAAAACATGTTTGGCGATTTCAAGTGCACGCTCACGGGTAGCACCACCGAGATTTTTCTGGAGCTGGGCGACGTTCAGGCTGGCATAGCGGTAGAAAACACCGGAGGAAAATTCCTGGGTGTCGAGGTGACCAGTTCCAGTCTTTACTAAATCATCGACTGCCGTAAACCAGTCAGTTTCAGCTTGTGCAGAATGCGTTGTTATCGCATGGGCTACAGAAAGAGAACCATCGACATTTGTCATTAAACCTGAAGTCGCCATTCTTCCCCACAAGGCTAAATCAACAGCAGTACCTGCAGCCGCTGAAATCACTTCTTTTTTCTTCTCAATCTCGGTAGTTATTTTTTTTAGAATTGCTTCTTCAATACAATCTTCTTCAGTCAATTTTCGTTTGTTCCCTTTTTTCCCAACCTCTTTCCCGACTTTTTTTAATGCATGTGCCTTATCCTCTTCTGACAATCCGCTCTCTCTGCAATTTTTAATAATCCTGCAAAGTTCTTTAATCTCGCCAACAACCCAAGGTGCAACTGCAATCTTTTTAGAATCATTATTCTCTGTTTGATCATCGTCATCATCCTCAATCTCTTCATCAGTTTTTGCCTTCTGAGTTTTTACAAACATCATGATCGTCTTTTGAATTGCATCATCGTTTTTAAACTCATCTGATAATTCTTTGAGCATATACTTGGTAATTCCTTCGACAGAGCGTGTCCTAGTTGAAGGTGTGCCGAATTTTGCACCATCTTTCCAGTAATTAAACCAACTTTCAGGTGGACGCCTCATAGCTCTCTTCAAACTCTGGCTTGAAATCCGGATCCGTTCCACTCCTCCGAACACTGCCCGTTTTTGCATATTCTGGTCGTCACGGTTCAAGCACGATGGACTATGTGAAATGAGAACGTGAAAATTGATGAAATTTTTCTGTTCAGACATGATTATTCCCCTTTCCCCGTATTTTCGCGGGCAATAAAATATTGTTCAACAAACAGTTTTTTTCCGAACTCGTTTTTCTCTTCGTTAATCGAAAACAGCGAACCAAACCCCGGTGCGTTCCAATTTACTGTTGGTTCTTTTAGGTAGATCAATAGTCGGCGCAAATAAATCATATCTGAATGATCGGTTATGCCTGCTCTTGCAAATTGCAGAACTCGTTTTTCAAGATGGCTTGTTTGTCTATCTAATATGCCGATAAATGTACCCAGTGCCGGTGTTTTATCAGTATTTGAATGTTTGAGAAACGGTACAACAAATGCGATCCGCAAATGCCACTTTGTAGGAGTAATTCCTGGAAATAATTTGTAAAGTGCCGGGACCATCACCAAGTCTTCCGGATTTGAAATCCTTTTCCCGAGTTGGGCTTTAAAGCCGGAAGACTGCGCAGCTAACGAAGCAAAATGTACCGGAATTTCTGCAAGCGCAGTTTTATCTGGCGTTATATCTGTTTGTATCAATTCGCACCTCCTGTAACGGTGTAATCTTGCCGTAATTTATTCATTAATCGTCGCAACTTATCTCTCGCGGTCGCGATAATTCCGGTTAATTCCGGTTTTATTGCATATGGCATCGTAAGTTGTTCAAAAATGTCGAAACAGATTTTTGATAAATCATTGATGAATTTACTGCGGTTGTTAATGTATTCACGTAGGTTGGTTTCCTTCAGCATTTCATGAATAAGCGTTTCGGTAAGATGGTAATACATAGTTGAGGCTTTAGTATTAATAGAGGAACCAAGTCCTTTGATTTTTTTATCTTTATTCCCTTTAATCATTGGGTACAGCACTTTTGAAGTTAATAAATTTTCGGTCTCCAAACCGATATGCACGATTTTGGTGATTCTATCCCGGAATTGCTCACTCCACCCACTTGGGAGCGAAAACATATCATGTCGCCGATAAACTATTTTTGCACCCCTTTCAACCTTATAACCACCCACAAGCAGGTTAACAGTGCTGTCCAGATGATTTTCCAGAATAGCTGCGGGGACGTACCCTCCTTTATCAACAATGTTTGAGTTATAGAGATATTCATTCATTTGTGTCCATGCTGGTGCGGCCCCCCTGAAGGCAAGATACTTAAATTTGCCATCTTTATCGTATTCGCGAGGACTATACGGGTGTGTCCAAGGAGAAGTTAATTCAAAATTTCGCCGTTCTTTTCTAAAACCAGTATAACAGGGTTGTTCCGGACTAGCTATAAAATCACAATAAGTAAAAGTATCACTTGCTTTCATTTCAACATCCGATGGTTGCCAGAATAATCCTCTACAGAGTCCTATGGAATCGGGGAAAATTTTTGCATTTTTTGGGATTGGTGCCACCCATGTCGGCATTTCCGCCTCATCGGCAGAACCATACCAGGGCAATAATTTTTTTACAGAATCATGTGATAGAACATTATACCAAACTGTCTTTCGTAAACTTTTTCCGACAACCATTGTACTGATTGGACCTGCTCCTCGAAGACTTCCCTTAAATCCACCACCAAAACTGGGACTGTTCGAAGCTTGGTTGAATAGTGCTATTGCTGTTATTCCAGCTCCTAAATACCGTATTTCTGAAGTTGTGTTGAAAAATGCATGCGCACTACCTGATTTGCTTGTACCTTCGGGCATTCCGGTCAGTAATTTTTGAATGCTTGTCCATTCTCCTTGGACTCCACGAGTCTGCATAAACGGCCACTTCGGGTGCTCCAGATCAAACCATTCCTTGTCTTTTTCGTTAAATTTCTTGATGCCTGCATCAAATTCTGATTCGGTAACAGGTGTCCGTACTCTTTCCCTCAATTGCTTCTGATTTTCAGGAATAAAAATTACCTGTGTCAACGCAGCCAGCAGTTGAACGCATGCAAGTTCTAAATCATCACGAGGCAACGCGATGTTAAGTTCAGGCTGGTCGGTACACAATAAATCTTTGTAGCGAACCTGCAAGAATTCAGTACCTTTGCGTACAGGTACCCACGGATCTGTCAAGAGGTTCATTCTTTATCCTCCATTTTCTTCAACCCGTAATCGGTGTCATAGGTAAGAGTTCGATTTCCCTTTTTCCAAATCCATCTATTTTCAAGATAATCCATCGATATAAAAATATAACCGTCTTCCATTCGCGGTAACCAATCTTTCCAACTTACGGGGACGGGGATTGAATTCATATCGAGTAATTCAGCCCAATCATACTCATTAAAATTATTCCTGCATTCGCCATCAAGCAGCGTAACGGTAACTTTATCGGCAATAACGGGTACAACATTCAAGCCCATTTCTTTCCCTCGTGTCAGACTGATTGCTGCAGCATCAGTGTCTTCCCAAGGGGTTCTACCATCAGTAACAATCTGCTGGGCCTCAAACCATGCCTGCCGCTGCATTTGTCTAAATGCACAACTCTTACCGACCACACTTTCAGGTTCACAATTCTCACCCAGCCATTCTTCTGCACCATACACAATTTCTATCCATTTACGATAGGCACCAGGAAATTGTATTTCGCCACCACAAGTTCCAACCATTTCTCGTGAACGCCAGAGAACACGCGTATCACCATAAATCAATTCATGTGCCCCGAAATCATTTTTTTCTGTCGAAAGAACCGTGCAGAAGGGAGTTGAAAAGTTTTCCGGTCTTTCTCGGTTATGCCGGTGAAGACGACCTAACCGTTGGAATAACAGGTCTATCGGACACAATTGTGTAATCATCCAGTCGAAATCGAGATCAAGACTCTGCTCTATTACCTGTGTTGCAACAAGAACCCGCCCGTCAGCGCGAACGGCAGTTTTGCCGTATAAATCTATTGCGTTTTTTTCTTTCTGTTGACGATCCTTGAACCGGTACCGGGAATGGAATAAATCTACCGGATGTGAACATTTACCCCGTAATATATTGGTGATACTTTGTGCGACATCGACAACATTACAAACAACGCCGACTGCCGCGCCATCGTTTATTGCATCGGTTATTCTTTCGTAAAGTGAATCGTCTGGCAGGGAATCGTTGTTTTTCACCTGTTCGATTTTCACCGTCTTTCCGCGAGTGTTTATTCCTTCCGGTAAAGATAGAAAAAGCGGTTTGCCGGTATTCGGTATGTTACTCAACAAAGGATATAGGTTTGAGTTTGCACCGTTCGAATAGTCGCTTCCATTCCATGAATTAAACAATTCCTGTTTCTGTTTCGCAGGAAGTGTTGCAGACAGAAGAATAGCACTACCGTTTGCGGCTTTCTGTCTTGAAAGTACCGCTTCAAGCAAGCCATACATATAGCGATCATACGCATGTACTTCATCGACAATCAACACACTTTTAACAGTCCCGAAGGTTCTCATGAAATTGTGCCGTACCGGTACCACGCCAAGCAGAACTTGATCTATCGTACAGACGCCGATCTGCCCGAGAAAAACAAGTTTCTTGCTCTTTGTTATCCATTCAGCGCATTGGGCAATACCTTGGTCTTTGAAATTGGACGTTCTTCCTGCTTTTTTCAGTTTTTCAAACGTTTCATTGTATTTTGCCTTTCCATGTGCCAGCACAAGGTTAACACCTTGCCCACAAAACAATTTTGATGCGAGCTTTTTTATTCTGTCGAGCATCGCATTTGCAGTCGCTTGTGTAGGAAGAGCAAAAACAATAGAATCGACATGTCCGGCGTCAAGCAGCTTCCATGCAATTGCGAGTGCTGCTTCTGTTTTTCCTGAACCGGTAGAACCTTCAATAATTGTGATACCGGGAGTAGCCTGGATATTTTCAATCAACGTTTGAATCTGCTGCGGAACAGAGTTATCCGGCAACAATGTGGAAATACCTTGGTATTTTAAAACGCGCGGACCGACAACTCCGAATTTTTCAAGAATTTCTGACCTTGTGCAATGTTCTTTCGCTCTCTTAAAGTATGTGTTCAGGTCGACCGGTTCTTTTTCCAGTAATACGAAATCCTCACTTGATGCAATCCAATCACATACCGAACAAAACCCTGCAATGAAAGGTTGTGTTTCTGTGGTGAGCGGTTTAACAGTTTGAATATCCGAATGAAAAAAGGCAAGTATATCCTTCATCCACTGTTTTCGGGAAAGTCGGTCATGGGTGAAAACTGTGTTCTCTGCCAGCGGTTCAACCCAATGTGTCTGTTTTGGTATTGAGCCATGGTGCCCTGCCACAGCAGCGATCCATGGTTTCAAAGCTTCAATTTCATCCTCTATATTTTCAAATGCAAACAATTCCTTAAAATATTTGATAAACAGGCTGTATCCGGAAATGCCATGATCATATCCACTCAAATCATTTTCGCAAAGCAGTAAGTCTGATTCGTTCAGATTTTTCCAAATAATATTTCTGATCTCAGGAATTTTTGATTGAAACCGTATATCAAATTTGCCGAAATCATGGAGGGCGAAAAATAGCCCGATGGTATTTAAAACATCTTCCTTGCTACTACAATTCAGTGCTGAAGAAATACGTTGAAGCAACGCACGATCATTCTCCAGCCACACCCTCCCCACCGCCGCCACATCCAGGCAATGATACACCAGCAGATGATACTCCCACCTGTTCCCATCGGTGTTGTACTCCCCCTCTCCACAAGTGGAGAGGGGACTGGGGGGTGAGGCGCCCCTCCGCGCTTTCCCCCAATAGTTGTAATACGCCGGCAATGTAACACTATTCATTTTCTTCCCTCAATCCCGATCAGGATTCATCGGATTTTTCTGATTACCATGATTAAACTGAACAAACACCAATCCTGCATTTCTCTGCTTTCGCATTTCCCTAAATCCCGGTATTCCCACAATCCTGTAAATCCCGATTCAGACAATGTTTTCACCGCAGTAATCCCACAATCCCGAAAATCCCGATACAGACATTTTTCTCCTCAATATATCCCCCTACACTCTCAAATAACGCGAGTCGCTGGATTATTTATACTTTTCCCGCATTTTTTCAATGGTGGTTTTAACCGCCTCCCGCAACTCAGGCGGTCCGACGACCTCGGCCAGTTCGCCCCAGCGCAGGATGTCCATTATCAACTCACGGTCGTGACTGTAGGGTATGGTAAGCCGGTAGGTCGTTGTGGAAAGCCACTCTCCTTTCTGCCGGGGATGCCAGTTTTCGCTGGCGACTTCGCGGGCTGCGGCACCGGAAAAGTCGATAACCGCCAGTTTGCCGGCAGGCCCCGTGAAGATACCGTAGGATTCGGCGAAGAAGGTTTCCAGTTCTCTTTTCGGTATATGGCGGTAGTTGATCGCAACATATCCGGCAGTTTCGATCCGGCTCAGGGAAAAGGTGCGCAGTTCTCCGCGCAGGTGGCAGAAAGCATCAACGTACCAGTTGTCGCGGTAGCGCACGAGCGTCTGGGGGGAGATGTCACGTTGCAGCGGTACCCGGTTCTCCAGGGTATGATGGGTTATGGAAAGGCATCTCCGGTGCATGATTGCCGAGGCGACTGTCCTGAAAATGTCTTGATTGCACTCCCGGCCCGCATGGGAAATGATCCGTATGCGTTCACGAAGTGTTTCGAGCGAGGTTGATTGTGCCCTGATGAGCGGTTCGAACCGTTTGCGCAGAGGAGCGAGCAGATCGGAAAAGTAACCTTCGTGTAGATTTTCGATAGCATTGTCGATACAGATAAATGCCTCGATTTCATCCTTCGTCAGCCAGAAACCCGGAAGTTCGTACGGACCATCGTCTGAAGGAGTGTACCGATAGCCGCCGTGTGCACGATCGTATTCGAGGGGAGCGCCGAGGTTCGATCGCATGAAATCGCGAATGCGGTGAAACGTGGCTTCAGAACAGTTGTCGAGTTCGGCAAGTATGGTTTTTAGCGGCACACTGTAGCGGCTGCGTCCGAGCAACCGGTGGAGTGTTACGACCTTTTCCCATTTAGTCATGGCGATACCTCTTGTCTGCAGGCGGGAAGGGCTGTGAACCGGTACTTTAATATCAATTCCGCCTCACCGGTACGGCAACGAAAGGGTCCCGAGCCCTAAGAGGTATTTAATATCGGGTATCAGGTGGCGTTTATATGTGTGTAAGGACGTTCGATAGAACGTCCCTACGTTTAGTATCCCGCTAATTTACCCTTTCCACTACTACCGCCAAGCGCGTGTGCGGGGAACGCTCAGCAGGCAGAACCCGGTGAATTCAACCCTTAATATCGATGCGGGATTGCGGAGCGGTGTCCGCACCGGGACCGGGGGCTCCTGACGGGAGATATCCACCGGTAACGGCATCCGGTTGTTGAACACCGCTGTTTTCGGTGACCGCAGTGGCGGTGCCGTTTTCATCGATCCCGCTTTCCCCGTTGCCCTGCTCAGCGGTAGTGACCGTATTCTCTTTATCCTCGCCGAGCGCTTCCTCGGTCTGTTTACGCGCCTCTTCCCTCGCCGCTGCAACTGCTTTACGAAGGTCGTCCCGCAGTTCATCCGAATATCTGAGAGCATCGGAAACCGCCGGGCCGGCATAGGAGAGCGCCCGTTCCATCGTCGCCTGATCACCGCGCGCTTTGGCTGATTCAAAAACATCCACCACCGTATCTGCGGCCCTGAGTCGGGTTTGTGCCGAAAGCAGTGAGGTCGTGATTGAATTGACGATATTCACCATATATGTTGTATCGAAATAATGCGACCAAACTTTAGGAAAAGGCTTCCGTTAGCCGGTTTATCCCTGCGTATGCCGGGAAATGGAACCGATATTCCGCTGTAGTCAGGAGTATACGGTTTTTTTGCGACCTGTTGACACGGCAGCCGTTGCTGTTTATTATAGTAATAAGTGTGTCGTTTCACCGTGATCCGTTTTTACCATATAGGGAGTGCATTATGAAATTCGTGAGAATTCCGGCCATGCTTGCCGCGGTGCTGTTCCTGCACGGTTCCACCGGTGCCGCCATGAACCTCAGAGGTATTGTCATCGATTATAACCAGCGGCCGATACTCGGAGCTGTGGTGACCCTGTCGGGTGGACGGAAGGATACCACCGATTCGTCCGGTCGGTTCGAGTTCATAGCGGCGGAGGCGCGGAAACGGACAGCGCCGGTATCCGCACCGGAGTATACACTGCGCGCCGTGAACCACTCGCTGCTGCTGCGAACCTCCTCGACGGGAAAGGTGAAAATTGAACTGTTCGGACTTGACGGAAGACTGATCGTTGTTCTGCATAATGGAATTCTTCGGCGGGGAGAGCACCGGTTCGGACTTCCCGGGCATGAGTGGAACCGGGTGTTTACCGTCAGGTATTCAGCCGGTTCTGAAACGGATATCATGCGTTTTGCCGGTTCCGCCGCGGGAGTACACAACGGCCCGTCACCTGCCGGAACGGCCGAACCGCGGAGCGCAGCGGCAGTCCCGGATGAAATCAGGGTAACCCGTGACGGTTACGATGAAACAACCGTTGCGGTAACCGGTCCCGATGATTCCCTCACCATTCAGCTTTGCCGGCTGCTCGACATCGATACCGTGCAGACCGTTGCCATCGGAGAGCCGCTGTGCAGCGGTGCGGCGGGTGTTTCGATCGTCCTCGATTCGATTCATGACGAACGGTGCGGTTGTGATGAAATGTGCATATGGGAGGGCAATGCCTGGCTCTATTTTTCCCTTTCCATCGGCGGCACCGTCATGCCGCTGGTGCTCGAAAGTTACGATAAACGGGAATTATTCACCGGTAACTACAGCCTGCGGCTGACGAAGATCAATAATTGCCGGACCGACGACAATCCGGACGATTATTCCGTTACCATGGGGGTATTCGCTTCCGATCCGGAAAAAAGGATCCTGTTTGTCGAGCACTTCGACACCAAAGCCGGAACGGTAATAAGCGGAACGGACTGTCATCAGATGAACATTGATTTTCCAACGTACAGTTTCAATGAAAAAGCACGGACACTTCGCTGTGAAATTGCTATTCCGGATACGGTCCGGATCATTTTCGGCAGTGGTACTTCACTTAACGGGGCAGCGGGAAGCGGTATCGCGAGTCAGTTGTACTGCATCGGGATGCTGCCTGCAACGGTGGACGCCAACTGCAGTGTCGACAGCGTAACGAGCGACGGAACCGTATTCATCACGTATAAAGAGAGGGCCATGGTACTTTCTCCGGGAGCAATGTGGCGGCACGATACGACGTACATCGAGGCCTCGGAAAATTGTGAAGCAAGTATTACCGAAGGGGACCGTATTGAGAATTTCGGGTTTATTTCACGTGACATGATAACCACTGAATTTTAAACCCGGTACCGTGCGGGGGAGGTGTTGCACGTCGCGACCGGCTTCCCTGAATAGGGTGGCCTGATGCGCGGACTGGTATTGCCGGTGACCCGGTGCCGGCCGGCTGTACCCCTCCGGAGTACATCGTTCCCCGGTTCTTTCCTCGCTTTATGAACGTTCTTACGTCATAAACCACCAAATAGTACTATCTTATTCGATTGTTACCGGGAACGGATCAGATCCGCAGTCCCGGTGAAATGCACCCGAGCGGGTCAATGCACGACCGGATCCGCAATCAAACCGTTCAACAGGAGCTTATTTTAGATGGTTTTTGTCGCAAAAAATATTCGTACTTTCTCCACCCTGGCGGCAGCTGCCGTGATCATCGCGGGTGGAGCCGTTTCCACCGTGTCGGCAGCGGTACAGATCAAACTCAATCAGCTCGGATTTTATCCGGAAGCGCCGAAACGTGCCGTGGCCGTCGGCGCGACCTCCGATTCGTTCCATGTGGCGAAACAGGACGGCGGTACGGTTGTTTATTCAGGCGTACTCGGGAGTGCCGCCACCTGGAGTGCCTCGGGTGAAGAGGCGCGGATCGCCGATTTCTCGGAACTGGAAACTCCCGGATCATACGTGGTGCAGTGTGCCGGATGCGATGATTCCTACCCGTTCTCGATTTCCGGAAAGGTGCATTTAGGTCTCGCGAAGGGGGTCGTCAAGGGGTTGTATTTCAACCGCTGTTCGTTTGCGCTGACCGAACCGTTCGCCGGGGTATATGCGCGCGCCGCAGGCCATCCCGATACCGCGGTAGAGGTGCATCCGGGTGCCGCGAGTGGTTCGCGACCGGCGGGTACGAAACTCTCGTGTCCCGGCGGTTGGTACGATGCGGGTGATTACAACAAGTATATCGTCAATTCCGGAATATCCACCTATTCCATGTTCGCTGCATACGAGGCATTCCCGGCATTCTACGACACGCTCACTATCGACCTGCCCGAATCCGGCAACGACCTCCCCGATCTGCTCGACGAAGCTTTGTACAATCTGCACTGGATGCTCACTATGCAGGATCCCGAAGATGGAGGAGTCTATCATAAGCTGACCACTGCCGGATTCGCCGGTATGGTAATGCCCGATGAGGCAACGGATACACGGTACGTGGTCGCCAAGTCGACCACCGCGACACTCGATTTCGCCGCGGTATGCGCGCAGGCCGCCCGTATCTTCAGGAAGTTCGAAACGGTGCTTCCCGGCTTTGCCGACAGTTGCCTCGCCGCATCGCTGCATGCCTGGGAATGGGCACGTGCCAATCCCGCCGTCGCCTACCAGAACCGCAACATGACCAATCCGGCGGTTTCCACCGGTGAATACGGCGACCGGAATCCGGCCGACGAATTGCTCTGGGCCGCGACGGAACTGTTCATCGCCACGAAACAGGACAGCTTCTTTACCGTTGCGTTTCCCGGGGGAAACCTTACCGGTGTCAGCAGCATTCCTTCATGGCCGACCGTGGGAACGCTTGGGTTGTACTCACTCTTCCTCTGCAAAGAGCAACTGGCGACCGTTTCGGCTGAAAAGATCAGAAACGCGCTTGCCGCGCTCGCCGATTCCACCATGAAAATCATCGCGGAAAATCCCTATCATATCGGTATGCGTGATCGTGATTTCAACTGGGGTTCCAACAGCGGCGCGGCGAACCGCGGGATGTCGCTTCTGCTCGGATATCTCGCGGAGGAAGATACCGTCTATCGGGCCGCCGCGCTTGACATGCTCGATTATCTGCTTGGCCGCAATCCCACCGGCTATTCGTATGTCACCGGTTTCGGAAGCCGGACACCCATGCATATTCATCACCGGGTGTCTGAAGCCGACTCTATCGAGGCGCCCGTGCCCGGATTTCTGGCGGGCGGTCCCAATCCGGGAATGCAGGATATCACCGAGTGCGGGGAAGGATCGTATCCGTCTAACTTGCCGGCAACCGCCTATTACGACAACGTCTGCAGTTACGCTTCGAACGAGATCGCGATCAACTGGAATACCCCGCTGGTATTTCTCGCCGGGGGAATCGAAGCGTTGTACGGAAGTGAGGATCCCGATCCGGTGGTGCGCGGCAGTAAAAAAAAACCGGGCGCAGCTTCGGGGATAATCCGTCTGCAGGGAAAAAACCTGCTCGTCGAAGTGCCGTTGAAAAATAAGGTGACCGTTACCGTCGCTACCTTGCAGGGACGCGTGCTGCGCCGGCTGGATGGTGCGGGGCGTATAACCGTCGCGGCGGACTGGCCGCTCCAGACGATACTGGTGACTGTTGCCGCAACGTCTTCCGCAGATGTTGACAAATCACCGATACTGCAGCGGCTGACGGTGGCCGGCGGCCGGTAGCCGGAAACGCAGGAAAACCAACGTGTGAAAGGGGAACCTGCCGTGCCCGGAATGAGTTCCTCCGGTATCATCCTGACCGTCTTCTTCTCATTGCTTGTCGCCTCGGGCGGCACACTGCTTGCCGTTTCCGATTTCGACCGCCATCCGTTCGGAATTCTTTTCGGAGTGATACTTCTGCTCGCCGCCGCCGCGATAATCGCCCGCCCGCTCACCGCGTTTTTAACGGGTGGCACCGGCGGCATATTCTTTCCCGGTCAGCGGAACCGGAAGCCGCCACCTGCCTACAGTACGGCACAGGCGCGGCGGATGCAGGGTGAGTACCGGGAGGCTCTGCGGCTTTACGATGCGATAATCAGGGAGTATCCGCAGGAGATCGCCGCCTGGCGGTCGATGATCGAAATCGCCCTCGAGAACTGCGGCGATCTTCCGCTGGCGCGTTCACTGCTTGCTACGGGGCTCGCGGCACTCGCCTCCGATGAGCATCGCCGCATACTGCAGGAAACCTTCGATGAGGGGAGTGCAGACGCACCGGTAAAGCGGGTGCGGCTGAAGTAGAGTTTTCGCCTGTTCCGTTGCAACATCACCGGTCGTCGGAATCAACTGCGGATACCCGTTCGTGGTGATGACCGGTATTACCCTTCGACAAGCTCAGGGTGAGCGGAATCGGTGAGATTCGCATCATTAACGGCTGTAATTGAATACACGACGTCACCCCTGCGAAAGCCGGGGTCCAGAAAGGATAAGCGCGTTACGACATTTCTTTACTGGATCCCGGCGTTTGCCGGGATGAAGGCACAACTTATCGGTACTACATCATTCGTGCAGATCAATATAAGACGGTTAATAAAATGGCCGCTCATTCTGAACCGCGGTTAGCGTTCTATTCCGATGACGTTGTCGTATCGGTTCCGGGAACGGCACATAACCGCCGATTCATTTCCGGAAGGCGGTATCCGCTCAGTCAATGTTGCCGTAATCGCGCCGCCAGTTCCTGATGCTCCGCTTGGGCGGAGCGAACATCAGCAGGTTGGTGGTGATGTAGATGTTCGATTCGACGACCATTCGTTCGCAGTAGAAGAAGTCGAACCAGTATTCTTCTCCCTCGGTAAGGCCGAGGGTATCGAGAACCACGGAGCTGGTGCACGCGCCGTGAATGCCGCCCACATCGATAACGAGCCTGTTGTTGATGTATGTCCATACATCATCGTCGCCGATAAACGTGAACGTTTGTCCCGATTTATAAACAAATTTCCGGTGCATTTCCAGGGTAAACCCGAAATTTTCCTTTGCAGGGCAGGAAGCCCACTCCTCCGGAGGGTTGTTCCGTGCGGCATCGTTGGCGAATCCCCTGTTTCTGAGCGGCATGAATTTAAAATCGCTCGGCGACCATGGCGGATTACAGTCCGTTATGAAATATTCCGGATCGTTATGGGCCGGATCACCGAATACGAAGACACCTGATCCAACGGAGGTTTCATAGAATTTCAGCGAATCGTACATGACGATCGTCGCATATTTATTAACGGGGTTGTACCACTGCCCGACCCATTCATTCGGCACCACATTCCCGTTCGACAATGTCCGTAACTTCAGGTTGCTCCATTTTCCGGTGAGGGGATCGAAGGAACTCGAGGGGGCATCGCTCGGTCGGAACCACTGGCCCAGTTCATCGTTGAACCACCAGCTGTTGGTGGTGTGGTTCGGATAGCCCGGCAGTTCCGAAGCAAGCACCGCGTCGATTGTTGCCGCCCGGTTGGTTTCAACATAGGTGATCCGACTATCGCGTTGTGCGGGTGTCTGGTCGTACCAGTGAATACCGGCACCGCCGTCCGGATAGCGGAATTTTTCGAGAATCCAGTAGCGGAAGCCCCAGTTGACGTTGCGGATCGGTTTCCGGTCGCCGTCGAGGTTCGGCAATACCATACCGCGCATTACTTTGCCGGGATAGGTGATGTTGAATTCCGGATTCGAGAGGTCGGCCCGGTAATCATAATACGTCACCGGGAGGTAAACACTGCCGGAAGCACCCGATACGAAACTGTTGGACTGATGTCGCGAAATGAGCTGATTGAGGCTGGCGACATGCATCAGTGAACCGTCGCTCATTTTCTTGAAGCCCTCGGCCATCATGTTGAATACCCCGGCCGATAGTTCGTCGAGGGTATACTTCACCCAGGTGTCGCCACTGGCGGTGAGGA
The DNA here is from genome assembly GCA_016930275.1 of Chitinispirillaceae bacterium. Lineage (GTDB taxonomy): Bacteria > Fibrobacterota > Chitinivibrionia > Chitinivibrionales > Chitinispirillaceae > JAFGNB01. Next base: position 8,076 of record JAFGHA010000083.1, on the reverse strand, counting down.
ACACCGAATCGGTGTAGGAACGGCGGATCAATCCGGAAAAATTTTTAAAGATACCGGTGCAGATGGCGGAGACGCTGTTGGAACAGACCGCCAGACCGGCAACGGCGCTGTCGCTCATGGGAATATCCGCCGTACCGACCACGTTCCAGCTGATGCCGTCATTCGAACGGTAACCGGTGAATGTATTGCCGTTGCGCTTCAGCCGGATCCAGGATGCCGGATAACGCGTCGTTTCCGTATAGTCATCAGTGGTAGGTATATCATACTCCATCCTGCAGCGGAAAATGATTTTATGGGAATCACCCTGCGGCCGGAGAATCGAGGCGCATTGCGAATTACCGTGAAGTCCCTGCCGTATCATGATTCCGCCGACCGCCAGGGAACTCGTATTTGTCAGTCCAATCACCTGTACCACGATGTCCGCCTCCGGGCCGATCTTCCGGTAGGCGTAGTGGAAGTCGTCCCAGTACCCGACGATATCGAGCCCGGCGCCTTTCACCGTATCGGTATTGGTGTACTCGTTATAGCCGTAAGAACCGTTGAAGCCGTAGTTGCGGTTGGTGCCGATATCCTGGTTCTGAATCCGGTTCACCAGATACCTGTTTTCGGCGGTGTCGATCATTTCCTGTGCCAGACCGGTGATCACGCCGTCGGCCGCGTAAAAGGTCTGGATCTTGTTTTTATAGTTGTTCGCCGATGTCATATTCATCCGGGAATTGATAAGCATGGTGACCGACAGCGCGATAATCGCCAGCAGTACCAGCAGGGTGATAACCGTCACCATTCCCCGGTTATCCGTCAATCTGTTGTCAGTCATAATGGGACTCCTGTAACCGCTAATCCGTTTTGTTTCTCAACCTGAAGGTGTAGGTCAGTGTGACACGCCGGTAATGGTCGTCATATTCGTCGTATTTCGGATCGGGATGCGCCGTTCTGGCTCTTACCAGAATTTCCGCCGATTTCATGTCGCTCCATCGGGTGGTGGTGTTTCCCCCTTTGTCGTAGAAGATGATCGCGAGGGAATCGATATTTTCGGCGATAATGTTATCCGTCGTGTTGAGGCACAGGTCGGTGCCGCTGAGGTAGTACCGCTCCTTGATGAAAGAACAGAATGCATCGCCTTTTACAAAGGAATCCGCCGGGGTGAAATAAATGAAATTCGTGACGGTGTCAATGCCCGTGAGCGTGTAGAATTTTAGAGGCAGTGTGGACGATGCTCCCGGGATGCGCTGCAGCTGATTGGTATGGCTGAATTTCCGTGCATTACTGACCTCCATGCCGGTAATGGCGATGTGACTCGTTTGCGGTACCAGAAAGATACCGCCGCGCGGATTGATCTTGACGGTAAAGCCGCTGCAGGGCGAGGCATCGTCGTCGGGGATGATCACCGTGTCCTTTTCGAGCGTGTCAAGGTAGATCGACTGCAGATCCGATCCCGCCTCCATGAGGATGTCGCTGAGTTCCTTGATGGTGTAGCGTGCATTCTGGTTCATCTCGGAAAGCTGGTCCTGCAGGTTGCTGCTCGCCAATGTCGCGGAGAACAGCCGGCTGAGGAAGATAAGCACCAGTGCCGATATCCCGAATGCCACCAGCAGCTCCACAAAGGTGAATCCCGCGTTCCGTATGCGTTTACGTGTCGTCATCAGAAATTCTTCGCCAGAAAAGTGCTTACCACCAATGTATCATTTTTCCCCTTTCCCCACGAGGCGGTCAGATCGCATCGCCTGATATGATCGGAGAGTATATCGGGACCTCCGCCGATTTTACCGGCCGATAGTACCTGCCACTGCAGGATGATCCCGTTCTCGGTGAACTGGCTGTCATTCGGCGGGAAGTTGTTGCCCGGGTCGGCGGCAACCTTCATACGCAACGATTCGATCTGCCTTTCTATCATCTGTCCGGCGATGAGCATACGGTTCGATGACCCGGTACTTTTCCACGAATTCCGTTGCAGCAGTATCGTGTTCGTTCCGATGATACCGATAATGACCAGCATGAGAATGATTTCCATGAGTGCGAAACCGCGTTGACTTTGCAGGTGCCGCCGCAGAGCCGCTCTTGGCATACACATCGATGATGTTCGGCTGATCAGAGGATTATTCATACCTGCCTGCTTTCAGGGGGTGGCGATTTTAATTCGCCCGGTACTTGGAAGAACCGAAATGTTTTTTTGTCTGCCGTTTTTTAACTCTATAAAGAGTTGCACACCATTCGCCGTTGTCGAACCGTCACCCCGGAAAATGATCGACCGGTGAGTTCCCGTACCTCGTATGTTCATAGTTATTGTGGGGGGGAGAAAATAGGGGTCAAGATATTTTGTATCGATCCCCGGGTCGTAATATCCCTTGTTTCCCGCATCCGGATTGTCGAAAAAAGCGTATATCGCCTGCGGGGTGGTACCGGTATCGAAAAAGACTCCACAGTGGATACGTGAGTCTCCAAGTGCCCGGGTTTTCGCCATGATCAGTTTGTATTTTATACTTCCGGCTGCATTGCGGAGCCGGATATTATCGAGTAACGGTCTCATATTCGGACCTACAAATGCCGCCACACAGGCGATAACCGCCAGAACGAATATGGCTTCAACGAAGGTGAATCCATTTTTTTTTCGGCACTGGCCCATAGAGGACATCCTTCAACACTGATACCGGTCTGGGGCAATGAGTCGAGCAGGTGTGGATTAATCGGTTAAATTACGATGTATACTACGTACTCTACCTGCCCCTTATTTCTATTATATCGAGATATGGGGGTAATGGCAAGTACCGATTTTTATTACCCGCAGCCGGTTGCACCGGTTCCGGCAGGCGCCACTGCAGATGGAGAGGATTGAATTTTCTGAAGTAGTGCCGATTTAGTAGACACCAAGTTAACCCCCACACCATTTCAACTTTTCTCATGGTACTTCACGCGCTGAACAACCGCCGGGTGAGCCGCATTCGCCCCTTGGGACCGGGGAATTTTTTTTACGAGCGGGGAGCCGAGAGTAACGGTCGCGGAGGTCAGGACTTTCGCCGCCTCCCTTTTTTCAGCAGCAGGATGAGCATGGTGAACGGCCAGAGTATTCCGGCGAAAAGGGAGTATCCGGTGTTGCCGAAGAGCTGCATGTCGGGATCATCCTCGAAGGGATTGTCGGAAACCATATAGGTCCATGTGGCCGACGGATGCAGCGGCGGATCATCGGGAGCGGATTCCTCTTTCCATGAAAGGTATTCCGCGACCGCTTCCTGTTCCGCATTGGAAATGAGTGCGGCGAAGTGTTCGATGGCGATGGCGTTGAATTCGAACAGGGGATCCTGCCGCCCGAACCTGCGCAGGTGGATGCCGTCGCGGATATCGGCCATATCGGCAAGATAGCGCGACCAGTGACGATCGAGCGTCGCAAGGAGCAGATTCCGGCAGCGGGAAACGGTGGCGCGGCCGGGATCGTGATCGCCGCCCGTTTCGACAACGGCGGAAAACGGTTCCGGGAGGCCATTGGATTTGAGCCGCTTTTCACGGTAGGTCGCCACGATGCGGCGCTGCTGTTCGATCAGCGACGTGTACCGGGCGAGCGTCAGTTTGATGTCACTGTTCTGTCCTTCGATAATGCGCTGGCACCGGTCGACTTCGTTGAGCACGTACCGGTTTCCGACAACGCCGCGATCATCGGCGGTGATGAATCTTCCGGGGATGAGATCGGCAATCCGGTACTTGACGAACAGTTTATCTTCAAGACTGATGAAAAACCGTGACGAGCCGGGATCTCCCTGTCGACCGCTGCGTCCGCGCAGCTGGTCGTCGATCCGGCGGCTCTCGAACCGGTTGGTCCCGATAACATAGAGCCCGCCCCGTGCGGCGACCCGCTCACGATCCGTTTCGTCCGATCCGCCCGGTCTGATATCGGTGCCGCGTCCCGCCATGTTGGTGGAGATGGTTACCGCGCCGATACCTCCCGCTTCGGCGATGATCGCCGCTTCGTACTCGTTGTCTTTCGCATTGAGAATGCGGCACCCGATACCGGCGTCGCGCAGCCGCGCCGCGAGTTCCTCCGATTCACGCACGGTGCGGGTTCCGACGAGAACGGGGCGGCCGGTGGCGTGAACCGTCGCGATCTCATCGACCAGGGCGCTCTGTTTCTCCTGTTCGGTCCTGAAAACGAGATCGGGTTCGTCGGTCCGGATGCAGGGTCGATGCGGGGGAACGAGGACCGTATCCAGACCGTACTGTTTGTGCAGTTCCTCTTCGGCACTCTCCGCCGTGGCGGTCATCCCGGCGAGTTTCGGGTACAGCGCGAGAAAATGGTGCATCGCCAGCGTATTGCGTACCGCACCGCGCGGTTGCACCGGGCACCCCTCTTTCGCTTCGACCGCCCCCTGCAGCCCGTCGGGCCAGCGGCGGTTTTCGGGTACTCTTCCGGTCAGTTCGTCGATCAGTTCGATCCGGTTGCCGCGCACGAGGTAGTCGACATTCGGGTGCAGAAGATACTGCGCGTGCAGTGCATGATACAGCCGGACGAGCGCGATACCGCTTCCGGGAGCGTAGAGATCACCGCAGGCGAGATCCCGCTCGGCGAAATCGGCGCCCTCGTCGGTAAGAGAGAGCTTCCTGCCGTACATATCGAAGGTGAAGTGACGGTCCGGTTGCATCTGTCGTGCCAGAGTTGCATAACGGGAAAGTCCGTTGTCGGCCTCGCCCGATGCGGTGGCGATCACGAGGGGGATACGCGCCTCGTCGATCAGAACTGAATCCGCCTCGTCGACAATGGCGAAATTGAACTCCCGGTGCACCGTATGAAGCTCGTCGTAACTGCAGTGGTCGCGCAGGTAGTCGAATCCCGCCTCCTTCGCGGTCAGGCAGGTGACATCCCGGCGGTAGGCGTCGCGTCGCTCTTGGGTGCTCATCGATTCCTGAACGAATCCGACGGTGATGCCGAGGCGCCGGTAAACCGGTCCCATCCACCGCGCGTCGCGCCGGGCAAGGTAATCGTTGAAGGTGAGAATATGCACCCCTTTTCCCGTGAGTGCATTGAGAACCGCGGGGAACACCGCGGCGAGTGTCTTTCCCTCGCCGGTCCGCATCTGGGCGCATTTCCCCCGGTGCAGTATGATACCGCAGACGATCTGTTCATCGAACGGCTCCACCCGCAGTTCCCGTCTGATCGCCTCGATGGTCAACGCGAAAACCGGCACGAGCAGGGTGTCGGGCTCCTCACCCGACCGTATCCGCTCCCGATACCCTTCCATGCGCGCGGCAAGGGCATCGTCGCTTAACGTGACGAAGGAATCATGCCGTCGTCGGACTGCATCGACGGTCTCCCGGTATTCTGAAATATCCCACTCGAGGGTCGAACCGTTCAAACGGCGTATATGGCGACGGAGTGCCGTCGCGAAGGTCGTATCTGTCATGAGTAGCTCCCGATTTTCAAATGATAAAAAGACGTCGGGCGGCGCACGAACCGCCGGGGGTGATGAATACCACCGCGGTTTATACGGCGACCGTTACCGGTAAGGAATCAGATGAGCACGGGAGCGTCGGCGTCATCGTCGGGAGATGCAGCGCGATGGCGCGATCTGAGATACCCGAAAGGATCGGGGTGCAGGGAGGAACGGGAAACCTGCTCCAGGCGTGCGGCTATGGTGCAGGTGTACCCGGGAAGCCGAAAAAGCGCATCGAGAAAGGCATTCCGTTCCCGATCGACGGAAACGGTGATGGATTCCGATGCGGAAGAGTGCTCACGGAGAACCGGAAACCGGTAATCGGGCTTAAACGGTTCCACCTGTTCCGTTGCCGGACGTTGTTCGATAACAGCCCGGTTCGTAACTGCCAGATACCGGTCCATTCTGACCAGGCAGAAGAGAACCAGCAGGAACGAAGAAACCAGGCGGCAGTAATTCCCGGACGGGGAAGGGGATCTGATTTCGGTGAGCATGCAATAAATATACGAAATTTCCGGATACTACACCACGATTCGACCGCTTTCCAAGGCTGAATAGCCTGAATGATCTCTCCCGAAGAGAGAGAGCCTCTCTTTCAAAGGAGAAAAAAAGCGGGGAGGAGGGGGAAATCTGTGCAGTCGGCTTGGTTTCTTATGCAGATGGCTTGATGTCGAGAGAAAGCGGCTAGATGATAGAGAAAAGGGCGCTCTATGGGTGCGGAACGCGGCTGGATGGGGATTTGTCCGGGTGGGGAGTGAAGTAACGGCGGAGTCGGAACAGTATCGCGTATACTATCGCGTATACTATAGCATTTGTAATGTCCAGAACCCTCGTGGTGTATTTCGCAGGGCCATGCCATTACCACGCTAATCAATTATTGAGGGTTCCCGGAACGTCTGGTAGAATATATCCATATGCCGGTAAACAGCATCGTTATGAGTACGCCGACACCGCAACTCTGCACTACCAGTTTCCACGGCAGCCTCAGGTCGATATCCTTAACAAGGCTGATAAGAAAGAGTATGAGCCACAATCCGGGGAGATAGGTAAGAACAAATTACCCTGATACAATGATCCATTTAGGTTTTTCCGGCGTTGTCGGAAAGGGAAAAATCGGGTACTTCTCCGCCGATCTTAACCGTCGGTTTTTCGGCTGCCGCACTGCTGAGCAGACTGAACACGAACAAAATTGAAATAACTAAGCAGCGTTTCATGGAGCACTTCCTGTCAGTGATGGTAACTGTATGGTATTCGCCGCGGTCAATTCCGTACGGCGGTAAATTCAATTCCTTTTCTGGTTCCGTTTTCCGATACCACCACGACCGATACTGTTTCAGGAGAAAAAAAAGGACTCACCATTTACTTCGTGCGCCATGCGGAAACGGTTGCCAATGCCTCCGGTGCAACAGGCGGAGAGGGAGATCTCGAAGATCACGATTCACTGACAGCTCTGGGAAGAAAACAGATTGAAGCACTTAAAAATTTCCTGGTTGAGAAAGATATCATACCCGACGTGATTATGGTCAGCCCGACATGGCGGACGCAGAAAACCATTGAACCGTTTCTGCTGGCGGCGAATGTGACGGCTGAAATATGGGTTGAACTCAATGAATGCTGCGGCCGGGAACCGACCGGAGAGGCGTTACCCACCGAACGTCCCGAACAGCGCTGGAAAATGCCGATCGAGATTGTCGCCGAAAATACGGTTTTCAGGGATGAACAGGATGACAGCTACTGGTGGCCGGGTACGTATGAGGAGGGGCTTTTCATGGTGATGACCGCACGGGACCGTATACTGGAGTTCTATGGCCGGAGCGGTAAAACGGTGCTCATTGTTGGTCATGCCGTCAACGGCGGCATCCTTCTCGGGCTTCTTACCGGTTATGACATGCTGCAGGATGAACCGGAACGTCCGTTCTGGTTGCGTAATACCGGGCTGTTGCTTCTTGAACAGGATCCGGTTTCCGGAAACATAGAGGTGGTGAACCAGAGGGTGAATGATCCTCCACAGGAGTGAATAAATCATCGCATACTGCGGGTTCCTCATGAACGGTGTTTTCGTGTTATTCTCGGGAGAGAACAGTAATTGGCCTCGAAAAACACAGTTGCCAAAAATTCGCCTATATTACTATCAGGTAGTTGAGGAAAGCAGGATGATAAAAGAATCTTTTATAAAGGAGTCTGTTTGCGGATTACAAGTGTGATGTTTATCGTTGCGGCATATTTGGCGCTTTCCGGAGAGCCCTCTGCGCAGACTATAGACCTTCAGGGGACCGTGGTTGATGAGTCGCTGCGACCGGTTGCCGGAGCGAGTGTCACGTTACTGGTGAATGCGCTTGCAACGACAACCAATGATAAGGGGCTCTTTCACTTCTCGGGGGAACTGGGGGCCGTTCAGACAGACCGGATATTCAGCCCATCGGGGTTTGTCGGATTACGAAATAACCGTATTGAACTCGGCGATCATACCACTGCCCGTATCAGGGTGGTATCAATCAGAGGTGCGGTGCTTCGCGATTGCATTATTGAAAAAAAGAACGGCATACCGATCGATCGTCTACTACCTTCCACCATCAGTTCCCAGGCGCTTTTTATCGATATCTCAACGGAAGGCGCCACCTACATTGTCCGGGCAATCAAGTGCGGCGGCAAATGGGTG
>JAFGHA010000082.1 GCA_016930275.1 Chitinispirillaceae bacterium | reverse complement strand
CACTACATTTCGAGTTCTGGACTGAAAATATGGGCAAATTCGCTCAGTTTCGCCATTTATTGCTTGTAAACTGTAGAAAACGGGTATGATCGCTCCCGTTTTACCGTCGTTCATGATTATCCGGGTGATTTCCGGGTGGCTACAAGGAAATGCTGTTACTGATCTGGTGCCAAAAACAATATCTCAATCCATCAATTATGATTGTTCTCCGGAATCGCCCGGTTTATTTTGGTGTTGTACCGTTTCACGTTTTACAGGATTCATTTTCAATGAATAGATTTTATGATCTACATGAGGATGTTGGAGTGATCCTGAATATTTGAAAGTTATGTTCCATATCTCTTGTAACTTCTCCGACCGTGGCGGATCACGGTAGTCCGGGGTGTGCACGAACCAAAGACACCTGCGGAAAGGAGTCATTTATGAAAAAAATAATTCTCCTTCTTATTATTGTCGGTACCGCCGTAACCGTTCTCGCCGTCGGTGATGCGGCGGTGATCACGCTTGAATTTCCCTTCGGTTCCGAAAACTGTGCGCTCGGTGAATCCGGGGTATCACATGCGAAGAATATCCAAACAGTATTCTGGAACCCCGCCGGTCTCCCGGCCGTGTACGATGAACTGCAGTTGAATTTCCTCAATGGTAGTTTTCATGAAGATCTTTTGCCGGCATTTTTCATTCCCGATCTGTATCACGAAAGTACCACTTTTGGTGTTTTTCTGAATGATGTTCTTCCCTATACCGATATTTCGTATGCCTTTTTCAGAAACTATATAAGCATGGGGGAAAATATTGTCGTGGACAGTCTCGGTCTCGATTCCGACACGGTTTTTTCAGACGAAACGGTTCTCGCACATGCATTCGCTTTCCGGCTGTTTGACATCGTTTCACTCGGTGTTTCGCTCAAGAGCTTTGATTCACGGCTGGCACCGGGAATAGGTCTGCCCGATTATCCCGGTGACGGCGTTGCCGAAGGGAACGCCTTTGATATCGGATTGCGGATAGGGAAAAGATTCTCATTTCTTGATTTATTCGAAGTGGAACCCGCGTTCGGCGTTTCGCTGCTCAACTGGGGTCCCGACAGTGCCCTCTATATCCACGACAGTGAGCTTGGGGCCGATCCCTTGCCGAAAAGGGGGATTATCGGCGGTTCTGCTCATTTCAATCTACTGGAACTGTTCGAGTATACGATTATATACGAGGAAGACTATACACTCGTGACGAAGCACAAAGAAAAAACCGAGCATCTGGGTCAACGTTTTCAGATTTCTCCCTTTTATATTGTACAACGGGGGCATATGTACGATGGGGTCGGCAACCGTAATGAAATCGAGAAAGGGTATACCGCAATGTTCAACCTTCAGAAAACATTGCAAATGGTATTCCGGCTGGTGAAGCTCTATGATTATCTGACAGAACAGCACCTGTGGCGGAGCATGAAGACCATTGAGGATAAATTGTCAATTGGCGGATGGAAATTCAAACCGAACGTGCATTATTCAAGGAGCCATTCGGAGATTTTTCCTCAGAATGATAACATTGCCCGGGAAGGGCAGGTGCGGGATGACCGGATGTTCGGTTTGGGTATAGTAGCCACGTTTCCGACCGCTTTCGGAGCACAACCGAAACCTGATAAAAAGGATGATCAGTTGAAACCGGCACCTCCCGACTACGAAACGGTGGAACTGCCCGAACCGTTGCAACAGCCCGTAAATAAAAAAAAGGATGAGCGAAAATCCAATAAACACATAATGTCCGAAGAGGATGGAGAACTGGTAAGGTAGGGGACGGTGGTCCTCTGCAAATCCAAAGGATGATTCAATGAAGAAAAAAATTGCGGTAGTCACCGGGGCAAGCAGCGGTATCGGCAAAAGCATTGCGACGATGCTGCTCGCCGAAGCTTTGCGGATGGAACTGGCCGATACCGATATCCGGATAACATGCCTCGAACCGGGGCTGGTGAAGACCGGTCTCCACCGGGACTGGGAAGTGCCTTCTGCAGTGCTGCTCGATATTTCCGATACGCTTACCCCGGAGGATATCGCCGCGGCGGTGAAGGATATCATCGGTAAAACAGCGCATGTGCGGATTCCCCGGTATATGATACTGCCGAAGGGGCACAGGATCTGATGAGAAAACGGATGAACGACAGACAGGTGCCCACGGATGGATTGCACGGTTGTCAAAACCGGTCAACCGGATTTGTGTTTGAACGTTCAGGTACTTTATTATAGATTATTACAGGGTAATTACGGAATCGTCATGAGGCTGGAGCATCATGGTTGAAATTATCACACGACAATGCGGTCCACGGATATTCCGGAAGTCGATCTTGCGCCGTACCCGCAGCGTGATTCCGGTGGCAATGGCGTTACTGCCGTTGCTTCTGACCTGTAGTGACCCGAACAGCGCAGGGCCGAACAATCACGGCTGCGAAGAACCGGGAGACGTCTCCTGCAGCGGTTCCGGAATGTATCTGGCCCGAGGTATAATTTATACGCTTGATCATGAACTGGTTGCAGTCGTGAAAAGTACCTCCGCCAGTACGGTCAATGATCCTTTCAGCATGTATTTCTACTGGGATGGCTGTGACTGTAACGGAAATCAGGTTGAAACCGGAGCGTACATTCTCGTTGCCACCATGTGCGTAGACGGTGCAAAGACGACCACCTCGAAAATAGAGTACGTTGATTTCGCAACCGAACCACCCGCAACGCCCCGGAACCTAACGGTACGGGCGGGGGACCGCTCCGCCTACCTCGCGTGGGACCGTACTCCCGATGCGATCGACTATCTGATACGGGTATACGATCTCACTGACGATGATACGGTTCCGGCATACAGGGAATCAGTTTATCCTGCGGACACCATCGGATATCTCTTCAACGATCATACCTATGTTTTTTCCGTCGCGGCGGGGAACAGCCAGGGACCCTCACCGTTCAGTGAACCGGAAACTCTCTATCTGCCGCAAGCGACTCCCGTTGTCCCGACGGAATTTCACCCGGTTGTATATGATCGTCATGTGACCATTGTTTGTGAAAATGTTCCCGGTGCACTTTTCTATACCGTGTACTTCGATACCGACCGCAGTGCAGTGGAAAACGGCAGGGCGGATGGAAGTGAAACGATAACCCTTTCAACCCGTGACGCCTATTCTTATTCACCAGGTTTATTCATCGATTCGGTGTATAACGATTCACTGTACTATTATGCCCTCGTTGCGGGAAACGATGCCGGCGTGTCGCCGTTGAGTGCAATCGATACATTCAGAACCGTGTACGAGACACCCTATATTGAAGGATATCTGCTCGGCAGAGAAACGATGACGGTTGTCTGGCGAACGGTCCCCCGGGCGGTTGAATTCCGTCTGACGGTCGATACCATGGGAGTGTTCGATACCGAATGGCGCGCATATTTCGACACGACGTCAGGTGATACTGCAGTCACTTTCGGCACGGCAGGCGAACGGAAGTACCGGATTTCCGTTGATGCGACCGACGGTGTCACCTGGTCCGACTGTAAAAATCCCCGGATCGTGGAGTATATTGCCCCGCCATCGCCGTTGATCGCGACTGCAGCCGATACGTCGGTGGTACTGACCGGGTTTGGCAGTCTCTATGCTAAAAGTGCGGTCGTTTCGGAGGATTCGATCTTCGACAGCAGTGACACGTGGTATGAGGTGGGAAAAAGTACGGGAAAGCTGACCGTTCCCGGTCTTGTCAACGGGAAAACATACTGTTTCTCCTACCGGTGGAAAATAAGCGATGCTTCTTTCGGCAAACCGGTTTCCGCACTCTCCGATCCGGTGGTCTGCATACCGCGTCCGACGGGGCCGTCCGGTCTCGCCTGGGATAAGAGTGACGGCACATTGCTGCTTTCGTGGAGCCAGGTTACCGGTGCCTCAGGGTATTATCTGTATATCGAAGAGGGGGATTCCGTCAGCACCGGCAGCACCCGGCGGGAGTGTCCGTCGACCGCCGATACGGTTACCGGCCTTCTCAACAGCCATCGGTATTCGGTACTGGTCAGTGCCGTTGTCGACAGTGTCGAATCGCAGGTCACCCGACTGGCCGGTATTATCCTTCGGCCGGCTACTCCGGAAAATCTCGAGGCGACTGTTTCCGGGAGTACACTGACCGTTCAGTGGGAGTACCCCGATTCGTCGTATCTGTTCAATGTCTATTACTGCGATAATCTTGACTACTGCTCGACAAATTACAACAGTACTCCCGGTCACTACAAAATCGAGGGAGTCACTTCACCGTATACGATCGAGGGAGTGACTGTCGGGAATTCCTATGAAATTATAGTAACGGCAGTGAGCAACCAGGACACGACGCAATCTTCCGGGATAACAACGAAGATTCTGGTGGAATAACCTGTTCTACTGATTCTCCGGCCTTTGACAGTATTCAACAGAATACAAAAAATCACCCGTATTTGAATTATTTTCCGGAATATCGCCACTAAACTGGTATACTATAATATATAGGTGCGTTTTACCCGGTTTTTTTCAGACCACCTCCGCAGGAGAATTGTATGGGAAAACAGATCATGCGTGCGACCCGCTGGTCCTGTCGATCACTGTTTGCCGTTTATAGCCGTTTCATGACCCTGTTGTTCGCACTTTTCTGTGCTGCGGCAGGATTGCTGCCGAAATCTGCATCGGCTAAAAGCTCCACAAGCTCTTCGACGGTTTTCAAAGGTACGGCATATCGGGCCGCCGATTCAACTGTACTGAGCAATATCCGGTTGTTTCTGCAGGATTGCTTCCAGCCCGATTACGGGATTTATCCGGAATACGGCGTTGAAATGCCCGTGTACGGAATAGCATTTACCGGGGATATCACCGCCGATTCGATCATGACCGATGAGAACGGCAATTTCACGGCGGAACTTCCCGCCGCTGGTGAATTGTTTCAGAGTATACAAAGCGAGGTTGTCAACGAGGCCGACAGCATGGTCCGGTATTATTCATCGGCATGCATCGCCATTGAAAAGGAAACCGATTCGTCCTATACACTCTATCTCAGACAGTCGACGATCCCGACAGCAGTTGAACGGCGTGCCGCTCGCTCCGCAGAACCGGCAGTGATGAGTACACTGCGGGGAGAACAGTTACAGATCCGAATTCCGGAGTGGAATGGTCAAAAGACCGTTGCTTCCATCGTCAACAGCAGAGGACAGGAAACCGCCACTCTTACCGCCGGGGTGGATGGCATAATTCACTGGGATACCCGCGCCATCGCGAAAGGAATCTATTTCCTCCGGGCGAAAACCGGGCAGAATAACTTGCGGGTGAAAATACTGGTCAAATGACCGCAGCTGGAACACTCCCGCTTAAAAAACGGATCGCCCTCCGTCTTTTCTCCGCAAAACGCAAAGCCGACGCATTGGCTCATGAGCTGCACTATCTTTTTTGGGAGTGCACGCTGCGGTGTAATATGTCCTGCCTGCACTGCGGAAGCGACTGCATGCGCGACAGCGCGACTCCCGATATGCCGGTGGAACATTTTCTCGGGGTACTTGACAGGATAGCCTCATATACGAAGCCTTCACGGGTGGTAGTGGCGATTACCGGGGGAGAACCGCTTATGCGTGAGGATCTCGCCGAAGCAGGTCTGAAAATAAACCGGCGGGGATTTCCCTGGGGGATGGTGACCAACGGGTACCTGCTCACCGCCGAAAAAATGGAACAACTGCTTGCATCCGGCATCCGGTATCTGACCATCAGCCTCGACGGACTTGCGGACGATCATGAGTGGCTCAGGGGAAAAAAGGATGCATACCGGCGCGCCTGCAGGGCCATCGGGCTTGCGGCCCGGGCCAGGGAAAAAGGGCTCTCCTTCGATGTCGTCACCTGTGTCAACCGGCGCAACATCCGGCAGCTCGATCGGATACAGCACCGGCTGGTGGAGCTGGGTGCGGCCAACTGGCGCCTGACGACGATATTTCCCAAAGGACGTGCCGCCGAGAACGGAGAATTGAAACTTGACGGAACCCAACTGACACAGCTTATGGATTTCATCGCGGCAACACGCAGAGAGGGGAAGATTGACGCGTCGTACGGCTGTGACAGTTTTCTCGGCGGGTATGAAATGGAGGTCCGCAGGGCTCCGTTCTTCTGCTGGGCGGGAGTGAATATCGGTTCCGTGCTTGTTGACGGTTCAATATCCGCGTGCCCGTCACTGCGGGCGGATTATATCCAGGGGAATATCTATCAGGATGATTTTATCGATGTCTGGAACAACCGGTTTGCGGTGATGCGTAAAAGAAAATGGCTTAAAAGCGGTGAGTGCGCGGAGTGTAAACTGTGGAACCTCTGTCTCGGGAACGGGCTCCATCTGCGCCGGGAGAAAGACGGAAAACTGTTGAGTTGTCTTTACCATGAGATGGGCGGTGTATGATGTCGTTTGGATGGTAAGCAGTAATGTAGTCTTTCGGGATAATGAAAACTGTTTTACCATATCCATTGTCCTTGTTTTCATCCGTGCTACATACAATCCCTCTGCAGTATTTCGCGGGTGCCATGTAATGGAGTGATTGCCGGGTTCGAGTTTCCCGTTTACAACGGAAGCTGTATGTTGACCACGAAGATTGTAGATGTCGAGGGTTACTGTTTCTGGGTGTGAAAGAGTGAAAGAAACGGTTACATCGGCATTCGCGGTAATTTTCATGATAGCCTGCATTGTTCCTGTTGCTGGTGGTATACATCCGACTGCTGTCGCTTCTGAAAGCGGGATGGACCATACACCATCATCAGAGGTACCGGCGAAGATGGTACTGTCGATCATGGCAAAGGAGAGAACTGTTTTTCCCTCAAGACCTTCGTTTTTACCTGTCCAGCTTGAACCGTTATCGGTTGAAACGAATACGCCGTCATAGGTACCGGCAAGAATGGTTGTACCGAATGCGGCAAGTGAACGACCTTCATAGCTCGACATACCGGTATTAGCCGGAAATCAGGTCATGGAAGGCGAAAGCCCTGATGCCGGGATTGTTTCGGGAAAGACCGACGGGACCGCCGGTTTGCATCCACTGAGCAGGTATTTCCCGTATACCCGTATATACCAGGATGATACACAATAGTACCTGTCTACGCTCTTGTTTCATTCATGTTCTTTGCGAAGACGGAGTGGTCTGTCAACATTCACCACCGGTCGTACCACTCCTGTTCTTCCAAGAAGATCAAATACACCACTACCTTGAGAAACAGTCAGATACGGTAAAAACAATGTTTTAACCGGGCCGGCGGCAGCACGACGCACCGTCTCGGGAGACCTTCTGAACGCTCCGGATACACCGACAACCGGTTCGTTTGAAAACGAAACGAGATTCGCGCTATAAGTACTCGAAATGCCGTGAACATTGGATGCGGAAACCACGCTTACCAGTCCGATATTCTGCCGGTAGGTATGCGTCTGAAGACCGTAGATCGGATCTCCCATGGAGAGCAGGTACGTTCTCGTCAGTTCATATTTACCCTCCCGCAGAGACAGTGAGTCATCCGGCCACAGACCGACACTGTCGATACCATGTTTATCAAACGGCGGCTGAATTCCCTGCAGAGATAATCCGTAAATGGAGTCCGAGAATTCATAAAGCGTATCCAGGTAACCGTAATCTACCGTTGTCGTCTGGCTGTCGTTCCTTGACTCACCGACCAGTGATACACGGAAATAATACCAGGCGGTATCGGCGGCGGTAACAATATCCGTCAACTGTACCGAGGTCGTGGTAGTGACCGTCGGCTTGTTGAAACCGGAACTGACGGTCTCATACACCCACCTATTTCCTTTAACCATCGGGGCGAAATCGCCGATCGGTTCGGCAGCAATACGGATAAAGAAAAAAAGGAACACCATAGTCCGACGTTGCATGATTTCCTCCTGACTCAGCACTGCCAGTCCGGTGAATAATATATCCCTATAGCCGGAAATAAACAACCGGTTAACGCGAGATTACGTTTTCTACCGGAAAACAGATCCTTCGGAATATCGAACCTGTCGGGTATGTTACTTATTGAATCATATGTCAGTCAAGAAAGTATATTCAACCACTCAAAGAGGTAAAACAACATCATACCCACCCAAAAAGAAGAGTCATCCATGAATGCTGCCGCGATTAAAGAAACTCTGTTTAATCACTGTCTGGATTATATGAACACGCATATCAAAACCAACCGTTATGCCTATGAACAAGCGCAGGAAGCTGCCTTGAGCGAAACGAAAACCGTTGCCAGTGAGGAACCCGAAACGGGTAAGGAACGGATGCAGCGTGAAATGGAAACCATCGGTCAGCGATTGGAAGAAATAATTGAACAGCGGACCATGCTGCAATCTCTTGAGTATCGGAAAAACTTCACCCGCGTTGAACCGGGAGCACTGGTTGAGACATCGGTCGGTACTTTTTTCATTTCGATGAGTGCGGATGAGCTTGAAATCGATGGCATCGAGTATTGTCCGGTTTCAATGGCGTCGCCGATCGGGATGGCGATAAGCAATAAGAAAGCCGGAGAACGTGTCACGTTCCGGGATAAAAAGATTGAGATTGAGAATATCTGGTAGAGACGAACAATATTCCGCCTCTGCAGAGCATACACAAATCGTAATTTACCGTTTTACCATAAATCCGCACCGTAACGACTCATGACCGGTATTGACCTGCGCGATATAGGTACCGCACGAAAGTGTCATGTCAGGCAGCCGCCAACGGTGCATTCCCGCCGACAGGGTCTGTAAACTTCGGTGAACTTCCCGACCGGAGAGAGTGAAAAGACGGAATCCGACTTCGCTGCGTTTGATCAATTGGATTATAAAAAAGTTTCTTTTCTGATCGAAGTTGAGAGTTGCGGCAGCTCCGATAGGGGAGGGCCTCCGTTGTACATCCGATGCATCAAGAATACATCGGGCGAAGCAGGAGGAAACCTTGCCTCCCGCAACAGTGAAGGAACCACCTGTACAGATCCAGTTCATTCCTTCCATGCAGAGTGCACTGACCATGTCATTAGTGCCGCTCCCGAGCGGCGCCCAGGTATCCCTGTTCCACATGGCGATATGCCGCGCGGGCTGCATACCTGCCGAATCGAACATCCCACCGGCGAAAAGGGTACCGCTCGAATCGAAGGTTATCGCATACACTCCGGAATCGGTCCCGTTTCCCAGAGCGCTCCAGCCGTTTTCATCCAGGCGGGCTATATGACGGATCGGTTGTGTCCCTGCCGAATCAAATCCACCTCCGGCGTAAAGATGTTCCGAAGCGTCCAGTGCCAGTGCGGCGACAGTACTGTTCATGCCGCCCTTTACCTCACTCCAGCTGGTACCATCCCACCGGGCGATATTTCGCAGGGGAACCGTACCGGAAGAATCGAAGAATCCGCCTGCATAGATGGCGCCGTCGGTTGCGCCGGCCAGTGTGTAAACCACCCTGGATTCCGTATGTGTCACCGCCGAACTGCTCAGACCGTTTCCGAAAGCCGACCAGGTCGTACCGTCCCATAGCGCGATGTTTTTTGCGGGAACGGTACCGGCGGTATCGAATATGCCGCCGGCGATGATATGGTTCGATTCGTCAACGTCGAGCGCGAACACTCTTCCGATAGAGTCAGTTCCAATGGGGACGGGGCCCATGGGATCGACCGTACCGATTATGCCCCAGATGGTCACCGGAGCACCGTACACTCCTTCTCCGAGCGCACTCCAGTCGTTGCCGTCCCATTTAGCGATACCGTGTGCAGGTACCGTCCCGGCAGTATCGAAACGACCACCCGCATACAGGTTACCCTCATGATCGACGGTAAGCGAATGGACCTGATTATTCGTCCCTCCGCCGATCTCGTTCCAGGAACTGCCGTCCCATTTCGCGATAAAACGAGCACGTTTCAACCCGATTCGGGTAAAAGCGCCACCGACAAAGGTGCTTCCGTCGTGGTCAACGACAATCGCATGCACCGGGCCGTTGAAACCGGTTCCCGTTTGCGGCAGCAGCTCAGACCATCCGTCGTTTTCCCGGAGCATGAAAACGGAGCCTGCCGTTGAAGTATACAGCGTACCCTGAAGGTCGAACGTCATGGCGGAAACATACCGGTTGCATTCGATTTCGCTCCATGCGGTGTCATTCCATTTGACAATACGCTTTCGGTCGGTTCCGACCGCGGTATCGATATCACCCGTTGCATACAGGTTACCCGATGAATCCCGTGCGAGTTCCGTGATATCGCCATTGACGCCGTTACTGACGGCACTCCACGAGGTACCGTCCCATCGGGCGACACCCCGTGTAGAAACCTGCCCTGCGGTGGTGAATTTTCCCGCTGCATACAAATTCCCCGCATTGTCGGCAAGCAGCGATGCAACCCACGGGTAGGTACCGGTGGGACCGTCTATACCACTGTCAAGCCCGCTCCATGCCGTACCGTCCCACTTCGCGATATTGTTTACCGCTACTGCTCCTGCGGTGTCGAACCGGCCGCCCACGAAAAGGGCGCCGTCAGAACCGATGGCGCAGGTACTGATGCCCGTCCCGTTGATGCCGCTTCCGAGCGCCTGCCATTCGCTGCCATTCCATTTTGCCGCATGCCGTGCCGCTTTGGTACCTGCTGAATCAAACGCTCCAACAGCATAAATTTCTCCGGAAATACCTTCTGCCAGAACATTTACATAACCGGAGATACCTTTACCCACCGGGCTCCATCCACTGCCGTCCCATTTCGCCACACTTCGGGCCGATACTGTTCCCGCCGAATCGAAACGACCTCCCGCAAAGAGATTGCCGCCGGCATCAAAAATTATTGACTGAACAACGGCATATTGGGAGTGCAGACCATTTCCAAGCTGACTCCATTCACTGCCGTTCCATTTCGCAATATTGGCAGCGGGAACACCACCCGCAAAATCAAACATACCGCCCACATGGAGATTACCTTCGGTATCGAATGCGAGGGAATTTATTCCCGGTGACTGGCCGTTATTTCTGTCAAATCCTCCGGCCTGACCGACACCCGACCAGTTCGCATCGGTGATGGTCGGGTCGACCCGTATCGGATAGCTCGCACGGGAGTCGTCAAAGGTAATGCGGATGATGTCGGTGCCGCTGCTTTCAAAAAAAGCGGGGAGTTTTTTTCCCCTGCGGTCGGTGACGTTCAGCGAATGATAGGTCAGGAGTCTGCCGCAGGCGAGCCGGATGCTGACCCGTGAAGAGGTACTTCCGGATGCTGCCGCAGCGTTTGATAGTTCAAGTTCGAGGGTTGGTTTTCCTTTTCCGGCGGGCCTGCGGGTGAGTATGAAGTCCTGCCGGATACCGTCCGCCGAAGTTGAATATTCTTCGGTTATCCGGGAACGATTGCAGCGTATTATTTCGCCGGACCGGGAAACCCGGTCAACGGTTGACGGGAGCGATCGGAGGTTACCGTTTCTGCCCAGGCGTGATGCACGCAGAGAAAAAGGTCCTTTCCCTTCGCTTTCAGACGTCGAAAGGAAGAGAACACCGTTCATAGTCACTTCGGCCCCGAGCGCCTGCATCGAGCACTCCAGTTTGTATCCGTTCCAAAGGTCGGCAATACCGGAGCCTCTTCCGCCGGAGAGCTTCTGTGCTTGTCTACCGATATCAGAACAGGGCAGGGGTACGGCGGGGGTGATCTGAACTGAGGATGTCAGTACAATTGCCTGCAGAAAGCATATTCTGATGACGGGATGCATGAGGTATTCTCCTCCAAATGGAATTGTTTATCGATGCCTGTCGTAAAATCTGTTCGACCGGACCTTTATACAATATAGTGGTTGAGAGAGAAAAAAAAGACGCGGGGCATTGATTTCTGTTTTCTGTCAGAAAACGGGAAGGTACTTTACAACAATTCAATCAGCCATGGAATAGTAACAAATTGAAAAATCGATCCCAGAAGCAAGCTGGAAATAATAAATGAATTTGGTGTTATTTTCACTGCTTCAACTCATATAGGGGGCTTTTCGCAGGAACGATTATTGTCAGTGCCGGATTAAGAAATTCAGTACTGCTTTCAACTGTTGCTGTTGCGGTAATCAGCAATTATATCCTTTTAATGATCAATCTTCCTCCGGGGGGCAAACCCGATTTCTTCTTATACGGTAGCCATCGGTCTGTCGGAATCAGAATTCGAAAACAAAAAGAAAAAATAAGTTTTCAGTTTCAAGTGGCAAGGGAGAGCCCGAGACGGGAGACTTGTATCTGAATTTGAGGGCGTTCTCTTCGGTTAGCCGAAAAGAAAAAATGATTCCAACCCCGAACCCCGACCCCGCAACACCACATTTCTCAGAAATACATATCCAGATACCAGTGCCACATCGGCTGTTTCATGAAATAGATCGATCCGCGCGGTGCCCACGGCCAGGTTCCCCAGACGAGGTCGAAGCAGACGCTCCGTTCGAGGGTGGGAGTAACGGCACGGAGGCCGGCTCCAATGCCGGTACCGCTTTCGAGTTGTGACGGGTTGGTGGAGAAGAGGTCGGGAAAACGCGTGGAGATCCGTCCGTGATCGAGAATGAGCGCTCCGTCGAGACGGTAGGCGATCGATGAGAAAACCGGACTGAAGGCACTCAGAAGAAACAGATCCATGTCGGGGAACTGATAGATCGGAAACCGGTACTCCATCGAAATGGTCATACTGTTATTCGCGATAAAATACCGGCCGAACTGCCCCCGGGCGTAACCCCGTACCGATCCTTCACCTCCGAGCTGCAGACGGTGGGTGATACCCGCATCATTGGTTCGGGCAACGGAGGTGACACGAGCGGCCAGTCGGTGTGTCGGAAAAAATCCCTGATTATACCATCTGAAGTCGGCATAAAACTGCCCGAAAGCCGGAGCGATCCCGCTGTAAAGTGCATTGGTACGGAAATCCCAGGCGAGCATCCATCCTTGTGTGGGATCAAAATACCGGTCTCGGTAATCGGTTCGCCACCGCACCATCGAAAAAGCTTCTGAGACACGTTGGGTATCGACTGCTGCAAGAGAGGAATCGAAGAGTATCCGCCGGCGGTACATCGGCATGACGCTCATTTCCGCCCGTGATTTAAATGGAAGTTTTCTCCCGACGGTAAGTGAACTCCTTAAAATGCTGTGATCGATGAGAAAAATCTCATCGGGAAGCTGATCCGCCCGCACACCGAACGAAAAGAACCACGGCGAGGGAAGAAACGGTTTATACCATCCGATACCGAACGAGTGCCATTCGAATACCGAAAAACTGGTCCGCAGCACCTCCGCTTTTCCCCGGAAATTGCTGTACTCGACTCCGACCCGCAGTCGCCACCATCGCTTCGGCTTTCCGTACTGGTAACTGTAGAGTTCCCCCCCGAGATCATACGGGAGAAAGTAAAACTTTTCGGTGAGGACGATATAGATCCGGTAGCCGTCTGAACCGGGCAGCGTCAGAATATCCACCTTGAAAAACAGTCCCGTATTTTTCAAACGGTCTTTCGCATTCTCGATGGTAACGGAATCGAACGGCATTCCGACGAAGATACCCGAGAGATACCGGACGGTTTCTGTTTTGGTGACTTTGTTTCCCGAGATGATCACCGAGGTGATGATATCGGCATCATTGGTGGTTGAACCTACCGCATATACTTTGGAATGTATTGTTAATAAACAAATTATAAAAATAACCTGACATATCGGATTACTTCGCAAGAAATTACCTGTCATAGTATTGTGCGATCGGTGAACATGGTGTGCGGAAGGTGTGCCGGCGTTTGTGGCGGTATTGTTTTCCGGTGGAATTGCGGCAGATTGCTGCCGGGTGAATCGTATGCGTCATAACTTCAGTGTACAATGAAAAAGGAGAAATTTATACCGGAACCCTTTGCTGGACACCATCTTTCGGGAGAACCCGCACGGTTGCGCATCCGGTTCATGGTGTAACAAACAAAAGTACCTGTCCGGAAAAAAAGGAACGGAAGATCTGTAAGCCGGGTTCTGTCTGACACCGTACGGACGCAATGCCGCCGGCGGAAGCAGTCATCTATCTGGCCACACTTCCCCGAAGGGTTGCATGGCATTGAGCGACCCACCCGAGAGATATAGAGACGGACAGCCTCCGGGTACGCGAGGTACCGCATCTCTCCTACTTGGTCTTGCACCGGAAAGGGTTTGCCTGCTCCCGGATGTTTACGGGACGGTGAGCTCTTACCTCACCTTTTCACCACTCACCCCGTTCGTGTATCAACACGGCAGGGCGGTCTGTTCTCTGTTGCACTTTCCGTACCCTTACGGGCCCCTCATTCAGCATGAGGTATCCTGTCCTGCGGTGCCCGGACTTTCCTCTGCATAACAACAACTTATGCAGCGACTGCGCGATCTTCCGTTCCAGGAGTAAATATACCACCGGCAACCCCTTATACGAAGGGAAATAGAAGCTATGCGTGCAGCTCACAGATGTTATTTTCAGGTGGTTTTCAGAAAATTCGCAATTGCAGGAAAGGTACGTTTCCCCGGCAGGCGATTTCAGTTGTTCATAGGAACCCGACAGGAACTGCTGCATAATGACTTGTTTTACCGAAGCGGAAATCAGGGAACATTCTTTTTCCGCGGTGTTTGAAGAGGGCAGGCGACTGTTCGCCTCGGATATGGTGAGAAATCTCCATTGCATAGGAGATGATATCGTAGCGACCGTGACCGAGCACCTCCCGTACCGTGTTGCGATCAGCAGAATAGGAAAAAAATTGCAGTTCAGTTGTACCTGCGGTGCGGAATATGCCGGTGCCTGTGCACATGCCGTTGCCGCGATGCTTGCCGCAAACGGCCATGCGGCAATTCAGGTGGGTATCGACTGGAATTTCGGAAATAATGCGACGGACAACAGTGGTTCCTCACCTGCAACCGGACAGATAGATGAGGCGCAGGAGGTCCCTGAGGTTGACGACGACCCGGACACGTCATCGGTACACGTATCGGATCTTCCTCCGGAGAAACCGGTGATACGACTGTATCTCTCCGAATCGGAGGGGATGCTTCTTGCCGAGCTGCGCTTTGCCTATCATAACGGGACGGTGGAATTTTCGCGGGCCGATTCGGTGTCGTGCAGATTGGTCGCAGCCAAAGACGGCAACGTGTACCGGATACATCGTTCCCGTGCCAGAGAGACTGCAGCGGCTTCCATACTCAGCTCTTTTGACCTGATATCGTATCAGGTGGGTTTTTACACCCCTTCAATCGATCCACGGGACTGGACGTTGCAGCAGCTCCCGCAGCTCTCCTCCGAGGGATTTGAGATATACGGTCAGGAACGACTTCAGTCGACCCAGGCACGGAAATCCAAACCGGTGTTGCGTGTTTCAGTTGCGTCGGCAGGGGATACGTTCAACTGTTCAGTGCAGGTGTCAATCGACGGTGTTCCGGCGACGCTGGCCGCACTCATCATTGCGATCCGGCAGAAGAGCCGTTTCATTCTGCTCACCGACGGTTCTTCCGGTACTATTCCCGAAGCGTGGATCGAAATGTTCGCATCGCTGT
>JAFGHA010000081.1 GCA_016930275.1 Chitinispirillaceae bacterium | reverse complement strand
CACTACATTTCGAGTTCTGGACTGAAAATATGGGCAAATTCGCTCAGTTTCGCCATTTATTGCTTGTAAACTGTAGAAAACGGGTTTAGCTTTTGAAGCGCCGCAATCACAGTTGATTTCTCCACAGGTCGTACAATATTCTTTTCCGGGAATCAGGAAAATAAAAGGAGTTGCAATCAGAAGGGCTGCAGGCAACAGCAGAATGAAAAGGATCAAAAATATGATTTTGAATAAGAATTCCAGAAGGTCATCCATTAAACATCTCTCCTTCACAGTTTATAGTAAGAATTGACATTTGTCCCCGCTGTTCCTTTCACCACCCCGACACGATAAACCTTACCTGTAACTGTTCCCTGCCGGACCGCAGCATACCGACATAACTTCCCGTCGGCAGTAATCCTGATTCAATGGTGAATTGACGGTTCCAGCTGCCGGTACAACGGAATATCCGCCTTCCTGCCGGGGAGAAAACGGAAAACGTCGATCGTTTGGTATCGGTAAACGGATGACGGACGGTCAATCGCCCCGGGGCATTCTGTATGATCGTTATCGTTCGGGAGACGACATTCTGCCGTTGAGCACTTTTGTCAACGTAACTGTTTTTCACCATCGGACCGATATATGATGTAGCGACAACGACGTCATCGAACCAGGCCCGGCAGGCGTCATCGTGCACGTAGTTATAGAGCCAGACATAGTTAACCCTCAGGTCTTCAACCGTCCGCCACCGGAACCCCGGAAAGGGCGCTCCGGTATCACTTTCTCCCCAGCGGTCGGTTCCCGAGTACGTGTATGTCGGTAAACCCGGTCCGAAGTGGGCATATTTCCTGCCATCGATCCAGAACGCCTGTTCGCCGTTGGACGCGTCGGGCGGGTCGTTGACTTTAATCATCATCTCCCAGCAGTACCATTCACCCATTCTGACCGCAGGTTTTTCATTATTCCAGAGGAAGCAGTTCCCGTGGCATTCACCGTCTTCTGAGCCCCAACATCCCATATCCATCCAGTAGGTATAGAAGTCCCACCCGTCGGTTCCCGGTTCGGCACCGGAGCTGAAGTGAGAATCACCGGCGGGCCGGTATCCGGCACGCGGATTCGGCCATGTGGTTGACGGGTTGTGCCCACCCATCCATGAGTAGTGATGAATTTCGGAACAGGCGGTATCCAGTTTCCCGTAAAACCTGAAGAAAAGGCGATCGTATCCGGTCCCGTTGCCGGTAAGGCGGCGATACAGACCGGGACCTTCATCGTTGCCGGGAGCGGTGAGGGATTGTGTTCCTCCCGAACGCGGAGGAACATCCGCCGAAAACGTCATATAGTCGCCCCGCTGCACTTCTCCCTCTTCACTCCAGCGGGAATGCATCTCATCGATGGTTGACTCTTCGAAGTCTTCGGTGAATACAACAGCAGGATTTCCCGATATGCCTTCGTCATTCGGGTACTCTGCGGCGATACCGTATTCGACCTGCCCGAAGGAGACGGCAGGTATGGCGGCGAGAAGGAAGAAAAACGAGGTCGCGGATGATTTTTTAACGAACATGGGGTATCCCTTTTCCCGGTGTTCAAGGATGCGGAGGTTCGAGTGCCTCACCCGCCGAAGTGTGCGGATTCATCCGATTCCGAACAAAAACAATATACATTTTCCGGTATCAGAATCCGCTCCCCTTTATATGCGGTGACCCCGTCGTACGGGACCGGTGTCTGATGACGTCATTCTTAGTCGCAACGGTAAATTACCTGTAAAAAACCCGGTACTGGTGGTACATTCCCGTTAAGTCATATCCGATGCGAAAAGAGTCCGGCGGGCAACCTTACGGAAGTAATAGACGTTCGACCGCTTTGACACTGCACATCAGGAAAATGCAAACCTGGTGTTCCTCCGGTAAGTGTTTGAACGATCAACAGATAATGATATAATAACCACAAACCCGCACCTTCAAACCACGCCTGCGGGGAAAACCGGATACGCGTGGTAAAGTTTTTCCGTGTGGTAGCCGTATACTATCACCGGAAGGAGCGACTGCAATCGGAGTCGGGTGGTTGATGGAGAAAGAAATGGGTATTGAAGGAAGAAAAGTTCTTGTGGTCGATGACTGGGATGACTGCAGAAATGTCATCAACGACCTGTTGTATGAGATGGGTCTGCAGGTACGGACCGCCCGGAGCGGACCGGAAGCATTATCGATTCTGCCTGATTTTCAACCCGATCTCGTCCTGCTTGATGTCCAGATGCCGCAGATGAACGGTCTGGAGGTGCTCGGGAAATTGAACGTACACGAGAATCCGTATGAAGTGATCATGATGACCGGGCATGAAAGTATCGATGACGCATGCCGGGCGATGGAGCTTGGAGCATTCAGCTATATCCGGAAACCGGTTCAATTCGAACAACTGGTGGAACAGGTGAACAAGGCGCTGTCGAAGGTGGATGCAACCATACAGCATGTGCGGAAGGAACAGGCATACAAGGAAAAACTGAAAAAATACGATGACCAGTTGAAGGAAACATTCGACCTTGCGGAATCGCAAAGCAAACGTTTCGATCTCATATTCAACAATATCAGCGAACCCTTTCTTGCCATTGACAATGATACCGCCCTGATGATGCTGAATAATGCGGCTGAAAACGTATTTCAAATCAACATCGGCATATCGCTGGGAAATAAGATCGATGAGATATTCAGGGATAAAGCCTTTGTGAAATCGATTGCAAAGCTGATCCTGCACGTGAATCAGACAAACGATACATCGATCTATAAAGTGGTAAGCTTCAGGGAGTTTTTCTTCAACGCATCGATCTCAAAATTGATCAATATGGCAGGTACGCCCTCCGGTTATATGATCATCTTCAACGACATTACCGACAGCCTGCGGGCTGAACATATCAGAAATTCCTTTCTGCACCTGGTATCCCGTGAAATTGAAACACCGCTTTCCGTAATTACCGAAAGCAATAAATTACTCTCGCTGGACAAAGGTATGTCCGAAGCGGGCAGACAGCTGCTGCCCGATATCGATGAAGCCTCCCGGCGCATTTCACGTCTTGTCAACAATATCACCCGGTTCACCCGTATCGTCAGTTCCGTGGCACAACCGCAAATGGAAACAATCAACATGATACGCTTCATGGAAGATCTCATAGAGGATCATCGGAAACGTGCTTCCGGAAAAAGTATCACCATCTCGTTCCGGAAAGAGGTGACCGCCTGTACGCTGGTTACGGACCGTGACTTCCTGTCAACCGCAGTCGAATGTGTTCTTGATAATGCACTGAAGTATTCTCCTTCCGGCGAAGAAGTGACGGTGAAACTGTCCGGTTCAATCGAGGATAAAAAAAAGGTCGTGACCATTGAGATTATCGACCACGGGCCGGGAATCGATGAACATCAACTTGACTCGATTTTCGAGTGGTTCAGGCAGGGAACCGATCCGATTACACAAAATTACGGCGGAACCGGACTTGGTCTTCCGCTTGCCCAGAAAGCGCTGACGCTGCTCGGAGGGGATATTGAAATTTCATCGGGTCCGGCCACGGGATCTCATTGTACCATTGTGCTGCCGGAACGATCGGAATCCGTCACGACCTCGACTCAATCCTGAAAGAATGCCCAGCGACTCCACCACTACCCTGTTGTTTCCGGGGAGATTTCTTTTCTTCTGCAAAAAAAAACCGGGCTGCAAAGCCCGGCTTCCTCAAAATACTATCAATAGATTTTGTTAACGTGTTCCGGCCATTATTGTCCGGGTTATCAACAGTGAACCGGAACTCATTTTTAGAACGAAAACTCCCTCAGGAATTGATTCGGCAGGGAATCTGACGGTATGTTTTCCCGCTGAATACTCGGCACCGGCAAGCAGAGCGATTTCTTTACCGGAAAGGGTATATGCCTTCAGGCTTACCTGGGCAGATTGAGGAAGGGTGAAACTGAGAGAGGATTTTCCATCAGTGGTGATGGTGAGAGTGTTGGTCTCTGCAGTGCGGTTATTCGCCCGATCATCTTTTATCCCGGTTAAATCTTTTCTGATTATCGGGAGCATTACTTCAGCATACCGTTTGCCGAATTCTCGATACCCTTGTGCAGTAAAATGATATATATCGCTTCCAGAA
Source organism: Chitinispirillaceae bacterium (assembly GCA_016930275.1). GTDB lineage: Bacteria > Fibrobacterota > Chitinivibrionia > Chitinivibrionales > Chitinispirillaceae > JAFGNB01. Next base: position 1,200 of record JAFGHA010000081.1, on the reverse strand, counting down.
AGTCCCTGAGCAGAGATTATGTATGAGTTTGGAAGAAGTCCCGGTAATTTTGCTATATTGGTGTTATGTCCCGCACATACCCCGGAGTAAAGCATCTCACCAGCCAATAAAGGCGTTTTCGATGCATCCAGCCCGAGATCAAGAATTAAATCTTCGTATATTTTTTTTACTTTTGACGCCCATGATGTTTCTCCGCTGTTACTTTCACCCTGATGTAGAAGTATACCTTTTATAAACCCATCCTTCTTTGCCTGCTTACCCATTTCCACAAGTCGCCCATATGGGTTGCCACCATATTCATTGGCTATTGGGAGCATCCACTGTTTGGTATTTGCATCAAGACTATTAATGTAACTTTGATAGGTGTTCTTATCAAACATCTCAATTTTACACCCCGCCACCGAAACATTGATAATACCAATTTTAATTTTTTCAGGCAGGCTGTCTGCAAGGGTACGACCAAAATAATCTGCCGGACACAAACCTGTAGAGCTACGACACAGCGGAGCTGTGGCCTTGGTCCAGGTACCCTTTTTCCGGCTGCCGTCAGGCCAATCGACTGCAGGAAGAAGCTGAAATCGATTGTCCACTCCTGTTTTGTCCTGGTTTTCCGGTCTTGCATTGCCCTCCATATTCGACTGCCCGAACGCCAGGTAAATATGAAAGTTAGGATCAGGATCCTGAGAAAACACCGTATTAGATAAACCCGTTACCATCATCGATGCAAGTAACGCGGTTGCTCCCCCCCTTAAAAATGCGTTCATGTACTGCCATCCTTTCATCGTCAAGCTAATGTTATGTTCACTTCCCTCTCGCACAACGTAACATAATTGGAATATAGCATTTATTACCATGCATCGCAGCAGTTTATCACACCGGAACTGATTACTTTATTAACTGTCTTAAAATAGAAGGCATATCGTCACCCCGGCGCAAGCCGGGGTCCAGAATGGAGAAGTGCGTTACGACATTTCTATACTGGATCCCGGCTTGCGCCGAGATGACGGTAACGTCTACAGGTCAATAACAGATTACGCAGACTATTATGCAACAGTTAATAAATGGAAGGCCATCATCAGTTGTTATCGGATGTTCGCCTTTCGTTATCAGTTCTAACCCATTTTCTACACCATTAAGAAAAAACATCTTTAAAATCAGCGAGTTACGGACATGGTTCGGGTGTAGTGGACATAACTTTTG
>JAFGHA010000080.1 GCA_016930275.1 Chitinispirillaceae bacterium | reverse complement strand
CGTCCCGGGTGATCATGATCTCCTTGATGTCGTTACGTGAGGGTGTTTCGAACATGATCGGCATGAGTACCGCCTCGAGTACGGTACGCAGACCGCGTGCACCGGTTTTTTTGCGGAACGCGGTTCTGGCAACTTCGCGCAGGGCATCACGCGCAATAATCAGACGTATTCCCTCGATGGCGAAAAGTTTGGTATACTGTTTCGACAGAGCATTTTTTGTTTCGGTGAGTATGGTAAGGAGTGATTCCTCGTCGAGATCATCAAGACCGAGTACCACCGGGAGTCTGCCGACGATTTCGGGGATCAGGCCGTACCGGATCAGGTCGTCGGGTTCCACTTTACGCAGGATGTCACCTATTTTGAGTGTGTTTTTCTTTTTCAACTCCGCGTTGAATCCCATCCGGCTCTCGCCGATACGGGTTTCGATGATTTTTTCGATTCCCTCGAATGCACCGCCGCAGATAAAGAGAATATCGCGGGTATTGATCTGAATGAGGTTCTGTTCCGGGTGTTTTCGTCCGCCTTTGGGAGGAATGCTCGCCACGGTTCCTTCGAGGATCTTGAGCATCGCCTGCTGGACACCTTCGCCGGAAACGTCACGGGTAATTGACGGATTCGCCGATTTGCGGCCGATTTTATCGAATTCATCAACGTAGATAATACCCCGTTCCGCGCTGGGAACGTCGTAATTCGCCGCCTGCAGCAGCCGAACAAGCATGTTCTCGACATCCTCTCCCACGTAGCCCGCTTCGGTGAAGATCGTCGCATCGACGATGGAAAACGGTACTTTGAGCAGCCTGGCCAGTGTCTGGGCGATAAGCGTTTTGCCGGTACCGGTGGGGCCGAGCATCAATATGTTTGATTTGTCAATTTCAACATCATCGTCATCATTGCGTGAGCGTGACATGATACGTTTGAAATGATTGTAGGCGGCAACGCAGACCCCCTGCTTCACTTCATCCTGACCGATAATGTACTGGTCAAGAAAATTCTTCATATCTTTGGGGGTCGGGAGGTTTTCGAGCGAGGTGTGAGGAACGGCGGCGCTTTTGTCTTCGCGGAGTATGTCGTTGCACATATCAACGCATTCATTGCAGATATGCACCGATGGTCCGGTGATCAGTTTACCGACTTCGTCGGGGCTCTTGCCGCAGAACGAACATTTGATTCCGCTGTAACGTGAGCGTGAAGACATGGGTTACTTCCTTGCCGTGAGAATATCGTCGATGATGCCGTAGGCTTTCGCCTCTTCACTCGACATGTAGAAATTCCGGTCGGTATCACGGGCGATCACTTCGAGCTTCTGTCCTGAGTGATTCTGGATGATCTCGTTGAGGGTCTGCTTGACCCGCACAATCTCTTTGGCATGGATGGCGATATCCGCGGCCTGACCGCCGGCACCGCCGAGCGGCTGATGCAGCATCACCCGTGCGTGCGGAAGCGCAAACCGTTTTCCTTTGGTGCCCGCCGCAAGCAGCACTGCACCCATGCTTGCCGCCTGTCCGATACAGATGGTTGACACATCGGGTTTGATGTACTGAATGGTATCGTAAATCGCCAAGCCTGAAGAGACGACACCGCCGGGGGAATTAATGTAAATGGTGATATCTTTTTCGGGATCTTCGTATTCGAGGAAAATAAGCTGTGCCATTACCAGATCGGCCGTGACGTCATCGATTTCCGAACCCAGAAAGATGATGCGTTCCTTCAGAAGGCGGGAATAGATGTCGTATGATCGTTCGCCGCGGCCTGTCTGTTCTATTACATACGGAATTATTGGCATTGTGCCGATCCTTTCTTTCAATGGTAACGTTCCGGACGCCCGGTCGTCTACAGGTGAAGTACGCCGATCCAACGGCGGCGCAGGTACACCATGTTCCTTATTAAAAATAGTACCGGGGATACCGGGTGGATATACTATTCTTCAAGCGGATTCGGATACACCGGTGATGCGACACACCGGTAACCTTCTGCACTGCAGTACGTTGACGCCGGTTTTAGGTGCAGCGGATCTTCCCGTGCACCTAACAGAAGATACTTTTACCTATGCGTCGGCTTTAGGTTTCTCCGCTTCGGGAGTATATTCACCGATCAGATAATCAAGTGTTTTCCGTTCACGGATTTCGTCGCGGATCCGCAATGTGGTACCGTTTTGTCGCAGCGTCTGTTTGAGGGTTTCAAAATCCTGCCGGTAGGCAGCCGCTATCCGTTGAATTTCCGCATCGACTTCTTTCTGTGTGGGGCGGATTTTCTCCTTTTCCGCAATCGCGTCGATTATCCGCTGTCGTTTGATGGAGCGGACCGCCAGGTCGTGATACTGTTCGGCAAGTTCTTCCCGCTGCGGTGCCGGTTCATCGGGACGCCGGTAGCGCATCGCTTCTTTTTCCATGTAGCTGATGAACTGGTCGATCCGGGCCGGGGGTACTTCAAAATCGTTTTCTTTTATCACACTGTCGATCGCCTTGTTGTGCGCCTCTTCCCTGGCCTGTTTGAGCGCTTCGGCCTCGAGGTCTCCTCTGACCTTTTCCCTGAAGGCCGTTTCATCGGCAAAATCGCCGACCTTTTTCAGGAACTCTTCGTTGATTTCAGGGAGTACCTTCTCCTGAACGGCGGTCAGTTTGATGGTGAATTCACCGGTTTTTCCCGCAACGTTGGCTTCCGAATAATCCTTGGGAAATTTGATGGTCAGATCGATCGTTTCACCGGCGGCATGTCCGATGACTCCCTTGTGAAACTCCTTGAGACTGTTGTCGCCGCCGACTTCGACCGGGTAGGTCGGATTTTTAATGTCGCCTTGTTCCTCTCCGTCAATTACCACCTTGAGATACTCGAGTTTGACGAAATCTCCTTTTTTCACGGGACGGTCGACATCGTTAAACGTGGCGAGCCGTTCGACGATATTTTTCACTGCATCCTCCACATCGCCGTCCTTGATCTTTTTCGGTGAGACTTTCACCTTGAGCTTCTGATATCCGGTCGCTTCGAACGGCGGATCGATTTCGGTTTCGATGCTGAAGGTGAGCGGTGCGCCGGCATCTGCCTTGATGTCGGTCATCTTCGGAGTCGCCACCGGAACGATTTTGTTCTCTTCGAGGGCTTCGCGATAGGTTTTCTGTACGATGTCATCGATTATCTCGGCCCGGATCGATTCCCCGAAACGCTGCCGGATCAGTGCTTCGGGTACTTTGCCCGGTCTGAATCCCGGAAGTTTCATAGTCTGACGGTATTTTTTCAGTTTTTCACCAAAAGCAGCCTGGACTTCCTCGTCGGGTACCTCGACATTGACGACGCGTTTCCAGGACTGCGGTTCTGAAATGGTTGTTTTCAAGGGTAGTTCTCCTTCCGGGATCTATAATTTGTTGATTTTATTTCGGGAAAACAATGCGAGAAGGGGGACTCGAACCCCCACAGGTTGCCCCACCAGATCCTAAGTCTGGCGCGTCTACCAGTTCCGCCATCCTCGCGCGCTGAGATAAACTGTTAAAAATATGTTCGTAGTGGTACAATTTCAAAATGCTGTAATCGAATAAAGGTATTTGGGATAAAAAAGATGATTTTGACCGCTTAATCGGGTGACAAGAGAATAACATTCCGTCAGGTTTGGATTTTTGTGTTAAAAACAGTATATTTTGGTGGCTGGTAGCACGCACAGGGGATTCGATTCGAGAGCGGATACATTTTTCAGGCAGCAGGACCGATGGATACAATGCCTACCTATTTTGCCGGATTGCAGCATAACGATCCGGTTCCTGATCAGGAGAAGCCGAAAACGCTAGGTTCAGGTTTCGTAACTTCCGTTCTGGGGGAGGGTGGCGCTGCCGTGGTGTATGAAATCTGGAACCCGAAGCTTGAAATTCATCGCGCGGTCAAACTCTGGCGACCCAATGTTTCCGAAAAGGATCTTCAGCGTTTTGAAACCGAAATAAAAATAACCTCCAAGCTGGATCATCCGAATATCGTTGAAATCCATACGGTGGGAGAATGGAACGGCCTGCCGTTCATCGAAATGGAACGGATCGACGGGATGAGTCTGCAGCAGATGATCAAGGCCAACGGTGCGATTCCGCCGGCGGTGGCTCTGGCAATCATGATTTACATCTGTCGCGGACTTCATTACGCACATCAGGAGGAGTTCAGTCTCTACGGGCGTCGACGTAAGGGGGTCATTCATTGTGACATCAAACCCGCCAACATCATGATCACCCGTAACGGTGTGGTTAAACTGATGGATTTCGGGATTGCCAATCCGACGAATGTTTCACTCCATACCGATGCCAACAAGGTAACCGGATCCTTGCAGTACATGGCTCCCGAACAGATCAGATCACGTCAGGTTGATGCACGTACCGATATCTATTCGGCCGGAGTGGTTCTTTATGAAATGCTCTCGGGAACCAGGGCGTTTCCTTCCAAGCAGCTGCTCGAAGTCATCGAGAAGCGCAAGGCGAATGATTATGTACCGCTCAATCAGTTTTGTGGCAACCTGCCGAAACGGATATACCGATTGGTCGCGAAGTGTATGGAACTGCAGCCCGAAGACCGGTATCAGGAGGTAACCGAACTGCAGAAGATCGTTACCGCACAATTCGGCTGGCTTACCAACGATGAGCCGGAAACGGTTCTGCAGAAGTATATCGAGGGACGATTCGTTCCGAATGGTAAAGTGTTCATCCCGGTGAAAACGGCGCTTCCCGGTATTGTCGCCGGGCTGCCTGCGCTGGTACTGCTCATCATTCTTGTTGTGGTGCTGCTTCGGGTACGGCAGGAGAAAAAATATCTCACCTCGCTGTCGGTTACCCAACCGATCGTGAAAACGCAGGAGTCGGCTGCCGTCGATCCTCCGGATGAGGCGCCAACGGTGATTGAAAAGGTTGCACCACCACCTCCTCCTGAAAAGAAACCGGAACCTCCGGTTGTCTCAGTCCCTCCCGTATCGTTACCCAAACCCGCACCGGTAAAGGCTCGTCCCGCTGCCGCTGCAGCACCACGGAAAACTCCCGTACGGCAGCCCGATCAACTTGCTGCTCTCGAACGGATGGTTGAGACGGGTAAATTGTCGCAGGCGCTCAAGAGTTTTTCCTCATTCCGGAGCAACGATGGCTTGTACTATGCGCTTTATGCACGGTGCCTCTACGAATCGGGAGAATGGAAAAAAGCGTCGATAATGGCGGAGAAAGCAACAATGGCTCCGTCGAAGCGGATTTCCGTAAAGCAGCGTAAAGGACTCGCACTTCTTTACAAAGCAAAATATCTGTCGGTGGTGCACGATGCCGCTCCTTCTCGGGACGCTGCACAGGCGGCAATCAATGCATGGTGGGGGGTGCATGAGCATTTCGAGGGAACTGCACAGAGTGCGAAGGCATCGTTCGCCGAAAGTGAAATCAACCGGCTCAGTCTTACGCTTGGAGAATAGACTGCGGCTTGCGTTTGAAACGCTTTTACCGCCGGCTCCGGAGCGGGGCTGTAAAATAAATGCTCCACCCGTGGTTCATTTCTTGATCCTTCTTAATGGAAAATTGGTTGTTCCCTTGAATAGTTCGTAAGTCCTCTCGCAGGGAGTGGCGTGCACTAGCTACTCAAAGAAGAATTCCCAGAAGAACGGTGTTCGTCAAGAAATTGACACTCAACAGGCAGAGCATCTGGAGAATCTCTCTGATTAATATACCACTTCTTTTGAGAAATGAGAACAGTATCCTTCGTTCAACCGGTTTTTTTGAAATTTATACGCTTCAATGGTATTTTGTAGCTTGTTCAGCAGGGCCGGACAGCAGTCCGGTGAGTATGACTACGGCGCAGTATCCAAGTGACGCCGTGATTGAACGGTGATGCCAACGGACGAGCGGTCGCACGGATGACGCATGAAAAAGGGTCCTGTGGTTGCAGACACACGGGTGGGGAAGGGAATGAACAGATTTATCGTTAACGGAGGTCGGAGGCTCTCGGGAACCGTTACGGTTGCGGGGAATAAAAATGAGGCTCTGCCGATAGTGGCGGCGGCACTGCTCAGTACCGGCAGTGTAACACTCAGGAATATGCCCGACATTGGTGATGTGCGGGCCATGGTGGCGATCGCGGGCGAGCTGGGGGCGAAGAGCAGATGGATTGACGCACATACCGTCGTTCTCGATGCGGCAGCACTTACCTCTTCAATTCTTCCTGTAGAACTTTCGAGCACAATTCGAGCCTCGGTTCTTTTTGCATCTTCCCTGCTGGTGAGAACCGGATGTGCGGTGATTCTGCAACCTGGAGGCGATGCGATCGGCCGTCGACGGCTTGATACCCATTTTCTCGTACTCACCGCACTTGGCGCGACGCTGAAAGTGGAGCGCAATGCCGATAAGGAAACCACCTTCGTTCTTGATGCCCCGAGAGGACTTTTCGGCGCGGATATTTATCTTGATGAGGCTTCGGTTACTGCCACGGAAAATGCAGTAATTGCCGCCGCAGGAGCACAGGGAACGACGACCATCAGTAATGCGGCTTCAGAGCCGCATGTACAGGGGCTCTGCCGTTTTCTGGAGAAAGCCGGGGTCCGGTTCGAAGGGATAGGATCCAATGTTCTTGCGATTCACGGGATCGGGACAAGTACTGCTCCGGTGGAATACACGATTGGACCCGATTATATCGAAGCCGGTTCTTTTATCGGTCTGGCGGCAGCGACCCGCAGTGCGCTGACGATAAAGGAGGTCGATATACGGGATATGCGAATGATTCTGCTGCAGCTTCGTCGGCTCGGTATTGATGTGGATGCGGATGCCGATAAACGGATGATTTTTGTGCCGGAAAATCAGCGGTTGTGCATTGCTCGGGATATCGGCGGGGCAATTCCCCGTATTGAAGACAGTCCGTGGCCGGGCTTTCCCACTGATCTGATGTCAATTCTGCTCGTGGTGGCGACACAGTCGTCCGGGACGTGCCTGGTGCACGAGAAAATGTTCGAGTCGCGATTGTTTTTTGTGGACAAGCTGCTTTCAATGGGGGCGCAGGTCGTTCTGTGCGATCCGCACCGGGCGGTGATCGTCGGGCCCGCCCCCCTTTATGGCGCGGCTATCAGCTCTCCCGACATCCGGGCCGGGATGGCCCTCCTGATAGCGGCACTTGCCGCAGAAGGAACAAGCACGATCGACAACATCAGCCAGATTGACCGGGGGTACGAACGTATTGACGAACGGCTGCAAGCACTCGGTGCCTCCATCGAACGGACCGGAGACCGTAGAAAAAGCAGTCCTGAATAAAAATATCGACAGGTACAGCGGCAGGGAGATTTATCGTGGCAAAACCGTTTCTGAAACCCTGGGGAGCAGCGTTACTGAGTGTACTGCTCTTCTGTGCGGCACCGATGCGGCAGTTTTACCCGGACCATTTCTTTCCTGAAGATAACGTGTACAAGAACGAGGGCATCGGTTTTCTCCTTACTCTCCGGGGGAAATGGAATATCGTCACCGATCCCAACGAAATGAACCGTTATTACAAAACCTTTGCGAAGACCATGCAGGTGGCGGGCGGGGAACTGCTGTTCATGGGGAGCACCGTGGAGGAACTTTACGGAATCAAGGCGGTGGCACTTAATCTCAATGAACCCCCGGAAGAATATGCCGAATACATCAGAGACCTCAATAAAAGCGAGGTCGGTAATGATAGTGAACCGGTCGATTTTATCGCCGGTGATCACGCCATGGTCAAATGGGTGTATGATAAGTCGGAGTACCGTTTCGTGGAGTTTTTTTTTGTGGTCGATACGTACGACATTCGCCTGTCATTCTGGACCAAACCGCAGCTTTTCGAGAATTTTCTTCCGGTCTTCGAGGAGATCATGAGTACGCTTGAATTTACAAGCGGTTTCTGATACCGTTCCTGTCTCTTCTGACACCTCATTTCCGTTACCGCATCCGGCCTTTTTAAAAAGGGTGTTTAATTTATTTATTCACCGTACCGATCTATACAAATAAGTAACTGGCAGGTATTATTTTTAGCTGTGACATCTGTTTGATACGGTCTCTTCAACTGTGAATGTACTATGCCGTTTGCCTGGTTACTGCTGAACTCTCTCTACCGCCTTGGACCTTCCGGATTCGCCCGGCTGCTTGAACGGTACGGTTCTCCCGAAGCGGTACTCGAAGAGTCACCTGCACAACTTCGCCACGAGGGACTGATCACTTCCGAAGCAGCCGATCAACTGCGGGACCCGGCATTCAAGGATTCGGTACAGCGACAGCTCGATACGATACATCAGTCACCTATCACTCTACTTACTCTGCATGATGACCGGTATCCGCAGTATCTCAAAGAAATATTCGCTCCTCCACCCCTGCTGTATGTGCGCGGTGATCCGGCGGTATTCAAGCGTCATGCGGTGGCGGTTGTCGGTTCCCGGTCACCGACGGTTTACGGTAAACATGCGACGGCGAATATCGTGAAGGAACTTGTCGAGAGTTCGTTCGTTATCGTCAGCGGTCTTGCCCGCGGTATCGATACCGTCGCGCATGAGACCTGCGTTGCGGCGGACGGTGTCACGATCGCGGTTCTCGGATGCGGTGTTGAAGAGGTCTATCCGCGAATGAACAGGGCACTTGGCGACCGTATTCTCGAAAAGGGGTGCATCGTTTCGGAATTTCCTCTGGGGACACCGCCGGAATCGTTTAATTTTCCCCGCAGAAATCGTATAATCAGCGGGTTAAGTGCTGCAGTGCTCGTGGTGGAGGCCGGAGAGAAAAGCGGATCACTGATCACCGCGGGTTATGCTTTGCAACAGGGAAGGGAGGTCTGTGCGGTACCTGGACCGATCACCTCTCCGCTCAGCAGAGGTACGTTCAACCTGATCCGCGACGGAGCGACGCCGGTGCGCAGTGGCAGAGAACTGGCCGGAGGGTTGGCTGCGGTTACCGCCCACCGGCTCACGGCCGGAGAACCCTTGCCGAGGGAGTTACCCGAAAGTGTTTTTACCGATGATGAACGGAGGGTACTTGATGGTCTTTCCGATGAGCCGATGCGTATTGATGCGATAGCGGAGCGGCTCGGGCTCGCGGTGACCGATCTTTTCATGCTGATGTTGAATCTGGAACTGAAAGGTTTTGTCCAGCAATGCAGCGGACAGCACTACGTGCGGGTGTGAGGGTCGAATGCGGCGTCGACGTCTGGTAATCGGAATAGGAGCGGTAGCGGTGCTTGCAGCGGGAGGAGCACTTCTGGCGGGTGATCAGGGGGTAGTGACTCTCTATCGGACCTGGCGCCAGATGGGACGGCTCAATGATTCGCTGGCCGTTTCCCGTCGTAGGATCGATTCATTGAAAACGGAGATCCAACGTCTCACCGGTGATACCGCCTACATCGAACGTATTGCACGGGAGAAGTACGGGATGGCACGTGAAAACGAGAAAATGTATAAATTCATTGAGGGGAAATGATCATGGCAATCCGGCTAATTTCAAAATTATTCAAACAGATGCGGTCGAATATCATCACCGGGGTACTGCTGGTTATCCCACTAGTCGTCACGGTATTGATTATCGTGCAACTGTTCCAGTGGATCGATTCGGTGCTTCCTGCTATCCTCGGTATTCAGATGCCACCGGGTCTCGGTGTTCTGATCAGCATTGTCATCGCCTATTTTGCGGGGCTTACCGCGAAAAATTACTTCGGCAGAAAATTGATCGCGGTCGGGAATAACATTATTGCCGGTATTCCTTTTCTCAACAAGATCTACCTTACCATTCAGCAGATCATCGATATGGTGTCGACCAATAAAAAGCAGGTATTTGAACGTGCCGTGCTGATCGAATTTCCCAAAGAAAATTGTTACAGTATCGGTTTCATTACGAGTGAAGCGAACACGAAATTCTCCCTCAAAGTGGGTCAGAGACTTCTGGCCGTTTTTCTGCCGACCACCCCGAATCCGACCTCGGGGTATCTTCTGTATGTCGGTGAAAGCGAAGTGGTGGAACTCAATATTCCGGTTGAAAGTGCAATAAAGCTGGTTGTCTCCGCCGGATTGCTCGGTGCGGATCATGCGATGGCGCTCAAGGAAGGTGCCTCCACCATGAAACGGGGGTGGAAGTGGACCGATCTCTTTACCGGCAAAAAAAATGAAGCCGACATCCACGATCCGAGGGATTGACAATCCGGGATGGCAATCGGTAAAACGCACTCGGTGGTGTTGTCGGTGACACCATATCGGGAGTCAAGTATTCTCGCCGTACTCTTTTCCCGTGAACACGGGCGTTTCAGCGGAATCGCCAAAGGCATTCGGCGGGGAGACCGCCGCCGGGTACCGGTGGAGCGCGGGTATATCATCGAGCATATCGTCTACCTCAAGCAGCATGGAGATCTGCATCAGATCACCGACTGCAGCATCCACGACTATTTTCCACTGCTTCGGGGCGACCTCGAAAAAACCGCGATACGCGACCTGTTGTTTGATATCGTTCTTTCGGCCGTCCCCGCGGGCGATTCGCATCCTGACGTGTATGATTTTATCGTTGAATTTCTGACGGGGCTCAGCAACGTCGGGCAGGGTCTACGCGGCCATCTGACGTATCTGTCAAAAATACTGTTCGCTTTCAGTGGACATCTGGGATTCGGTCTTGATTTCTCGCAGTGTTCATCCTGCGGTTACCGAACGGACGGAAGCGGGCCGGTGTGGCTTAATATCGAACAGGGAATGGTGCGGTGCGAACGGTGTTCCTCGGGTTTCGGTGCGTCGGCCGACCGGTTGGTGTCGGCGGGAGCGGCGATCTGGTTTTCATCCTCCGGTTCCGGCGATGCACCGGTGCTCTCCGGGAAAGAAGCCGTCGCAGCACTACGACTCGCCTACGATTATTCCCGGTATCATCTGGAAATAAGGAAAAACCTTGAATCGTATGCTTTTGTGGAGCACCTTGCAGGAATGTAAAACGCCGGTTTCAGAGACCGTAAAGGATGTCACAGTCAATTGAACCGAAGGGCAGCGACCGGATAATCTGGAGTGACGTGTCGTTGGAAAGATCGACCGGATAGGTTTCCGAACTGTCGAGAAGCGGCTGTTTCTTTTCGGATACGATACTCACCAGAGGACGGGCGAGATGAAATCTATTGGCGGCGATTACCTGCCCGATCCGTCCGTCGTTCAGCTCAACGATACTGCCGACCGGGAAGAGTGAGACGGATTTAAGCATCGCCATGACGAAGTGCTCGCTGATCAACTGCTGTTTTCCCATTTTGATAAGCATTTCCATGCCCTTGTAGGGAGCGAACGCCCGGCGGTACGGCCGTGGTGCTGAAACCGCCTCGAAGATATCGGCGATCATGGTTATCTTCGCGAAATTATGGATCAGGTGTCCGCTACGCTGTTTCGGGTATCCTTTACCGTTTTCCCGTTCGTGAATCTGGTAGGTGATATATTTCGCCGCATCGGGCAGCCGCAGGGTCCGGTCGATAATGTGCAGACCAAAGAGCGGGTGCTTGCGGATTTCGTACCACTCCTCATCGTCGAGTCGCCCCTTCTTGAACCTGATTGCGGGCGGTACGAGCAGCATGCCGAGATCGTGCAGGAGCGCTCCCATGCCGATCTGAATCACCTGTTCTTCACTGTAGTCGGTTGCCGCCGCGATATTCATCGCCAGTAAACTGACGTTAAGTGTATGGTTGTAAAGGGGGTCGTCCTGATCGACTTTCTGTGAGGCAATGGTGAGGAGCAGGTTCCGGTCGTTGAGAAAGGGCGCGATGAACCGTTCCACCAGTGAACGGAGCAGCCCCGCATCGATCGAGATTCCACCGGCAAGCCGATTGAGGATGATTCTGATCTGCTGGAGGGCATCATTGTAGAGATGCGTGATGCTCTGCTTGTACGTCAAGGGACGGTGAAAAAGGTGCTCCTGGCGCATCAGCGACTGAAATGATTTACCGATCGGATTATCGCTGGTCCGTTCGAGGTTGAGCGCACGATCGAGACTGGCGGCAGTACGGTTGGTCAGAAGCTGCTCGAATCCTTTTCTCCCCGGGTCGATCTGCCACTTCTGAGTTGCCGACGGCGGCAGGGCTTCCGATTCGGAGCGGGGAGGTGAATCTCCCGGTTTTTTATCGTCCGGGATTTCTGAACTGTGGAGGTGTATTTCGAAAATATTACGTTTGCGCAGCAGTGTCAGATGCTGCGGGGTAATGGTTTCTCCCCGGGCGATGAGCAGTTGTCCTCTTGATGAATAGTAATCAGCTTCGGTAACGTGGCCTTCCTTCAGATCATCAAGATAAATAACCGGCATCATGCCGCTCCCTGCAGTGATTCCGGTATCGTCGAAGCGGAAAGTATTGCTGCAAGTCCCGATTCAAGAACCCGCAGGTCAAATGCATTGTTGAAAACGGAACATCCCGGAAACCGTTCCGGTCTGGCACTATCGGGACAGAAAAGGAGTATCGGGAGGGTACCGGGAGTCGCATTCGTGCCGAGCGCAGCCGGTCGCAGACGGGTCAGCGGAGCGATTGTCTCCGGATTCACCGGTTTCTGCGACCACCAGACGATGGCATGGTATTTTTCATCGGGGATGCGACCGACGGAACCGGAGGTGATAATTTCACATTGCATACCATGATTTTCCAGATTGATTGACGGCGGAACAATAACGGCCGCCTCCGGATTCACCACGCCGATACGAATGCTTTTTGGGTCGATGTTATCAGGGCAATCACCCCCGTATTCCCGTTCCTCCAAACCGAAGAAAGCACGGGTGCTCATCACCTGCATCATGATGTTGTTGATAAACGTACGCGGCAGACCGTGGGGAAGCTTTACCGTTGTCATCAGTATATTATCCACTGGAGTCACATACTCGTCACATTCACGACCGCTGTGGATGAGTTTCGCGAAAAGATTTCCGAGCGTCACACAGACACTGAGTTTTTCGTTGACGGGTTCCGGGGGGTGATCGAAGCCTGCGGCGATATAGTGTCCGACAATGGCATCGGTGATCTGCTGAGGTATTTTCCAGCGGGGAAAAAGTTCGCCGATCAGGTCGAGGTGAGTCACGTTAAGTCGTGTTTTTTCAACGTCATAAAATCTGCCCGCGCTTTTTGTCGCCTGTTCAAGTACCTCATTGAATACGGTCGGGAAATACTCGTCGAGCAGCAGAATTCCGAGATCGTGCAGGAGTCCAGCGAGAAAGGCTTCTTCGGTACTGATGTCCCCCATCATCTTTGCAAGTCGTTCAGCAATGAGGGCGACGGTCAGCGAGTGGTACCAGAAATCAGTCCGGTCGAATCCCAGGTTTTTATTTGACGATGAGAAAAGATTGATAACGCTCATTCCCATGGTGATTTTTTTCGTCTCTTCGAATCCGATGCGGATGACTGCTTCCTTGATTGAACTGATACGACGATTGCTGCTTGCGAAAAACACGGAATTGGCGATTTTGAGCATATGAGCCGAAATGGAAGGGTCCGATGAAATCGCCTGAGCAAGGTGTGATGCACCGGTTTTTTCGTTGTTGGTGATCTGCAGTACTTTCGCTATGGTAAAGGGAAACGCCAGGAGTCTGTAGATGTGTTTACTCATGGCTTCGACTTTCTGCATCGGTAATGCATCCGGGCTGAGAATCAGCGCAAGATCCTTCTCCTTTTCGGAGACGGGGGGCTTTGTTTCGATGGTTTTATTGAACGGTTTGAGCAATCGCTGGATGAGCGCCAGCAGTTCACTGTATTTCAGCGGGCGTTCCAGGTAGATGGTGATCCCGCTGTTGAGCATGCCGCGACGAAGAGACGGATCGATTTTGTTTCCGTAGCCGATGATCGGGAGCAGACGGGTACGTTTGTAGGCACGGATCCGGCTGGTGAAATTGAGCTGCTCGATACAGAGATGCGGAAGTTCAACAAGTACGATATCGGGCATGTACTGCATGATGAAAACGAAATTCTGATAGGATGGTTCCGACAGAAGCACTTTAAGCCCCTGCTGTGTCAATGCAAGATTGAGAATCTGCTGTTCTTTGACATTTTGCGAGAGGAGAACAAGATTGATCATGACAGCATCTCTTTCAGAATCCTGCAGATGCTGCGTATACTATGCAGCGGTTACTGATAATGATCGTTGTAGTCGGTAGGAATTCTCTTCGGCGAACTGCACTGTTCAATTCCATGATACCCGCCTTCGCCCTGCTGCTATGAAAAGGACATGATTTCCGCCAAAAACCGGTCATCAATGGGTTGCACTACCCTGGTTCGGTGATTCCCGGATATGGATTTTCTGAGCATCCTCTGGAATAATCTGGCTGAGGCAGCCTAACACGCTCGTTTTTATTAACGGTTTATTTTGTGTCGAATGATTATATCACTCGGAAAAATGGGGGTCAAGGAAGTGAAATTAGGGTGGATTTCTACCACTCGGAGACGGTATTTTTAAACTGACTAAAATCCGAAGGGCATTATCTTCACTCAATACACAGGAGTTCCTATGCAGAATCCGTTGGTGACAGCGATCATACTTGCAGGAGGACAGGGACGTCGTCTCCATCCACTCACCGAAACCCGTTCGAAACCCGCTGTTCCGATCGGCGGTAAATTCCGTCTGATCGATATTCCCATCAGTAATTGTCTTCACCATAACATCCGTTCAATCTGGGTACTGACGCAGTTCGCCTCCGAATCCCTGCATCGTCACATTTTCCAGACCTATCGTATGGATTCGTTTTCCGGCGGGTTCGTTTCGGTCCTGGCTGCAGCACAAACGGTAGATAACAAAGGCTGGTATCAGGGAACGGCCGATGCGGTACGGAAAAATATGGCGAATTTCAGACGGGCCGGTGATGCCATTCTCCTGCTTTCCGGAGATCATCTTTACCGGATGGATTTCAAGAAATTTCTGAATTTTCACTTTGCACATGAGGCTGACGTGACACTGGGGGTAGTACCGGTTGAGCGTTCACGGGTACATGAACTCGGTGTGCTTAAAATGGATGCCGATTCCCAGGTGGTGGACTTTGTGGAGAAACCGAAAGTCGACTCGGTGATCGATGAATTCGCCATCCCCCGGGGATTGCGTCTCAAGGAACCTTTCAAGTCGAGTGATCCTTCGCGAACCCATGTCGGATCGATGGGAGTGTATATCTTCAACAAAAAAGTACTGTTCAACCTGCTCGATGAGTTTCAGTACGATGATTTCGGCAAACAGATAATTCCCGCCGCCATCGACAAATACCGTTTGTTCGCCTATCCGTTCAACGGATACTGGGAGGATATCGGGACCATCGGATCATTCTTCAATGCGCATATTGATATGACAAAGTCGAATCCGCCGTTCAATTTCTATGATCAGCAGCAGCCGATTTTCACCCGCGCGCGGTTTCTCCCTGCGGCGAAATTCACCGGCTCAACCATAGACTCATCAATCATCTGTGAAGGATCAATGATTGAAAACGCTTCGGTTGTCAGTTCGGTTCTCGGCGTGCGATCGGTGATCCGCAGCGGCAGCAGGCTTTCACGCGTAATTTTCATGGGTGCGGATTTTTATGAAGATGAACGCGACGGTATGATGCATCTCGGCATCGGCAGAAACTGTGTGATCGAAAACGCGATACTGGACAAGGATGTGAGAATCGGCGACAATGTACGTCTTGTCAACAAGGAGAAGGTGATTGAAGGCGAACGCGATGGAATCGTTGTTCGCGACGGTATCATCGTGGTACCGAAATCCACGCAGATTCCCGATGGCTATGAATTTTGAACGGTATGGTGGTATCCTGTGTCGCATGATCCGAAATGGGTGGCACTGCAGATCGTTTACGGGGAGGCGCTTGCGGAAATCGAGCGCCTTTTTGCTTCCCGCGGGTACTGTTTCATGCCGATCAAGGGCGCTTATCTTATCAGGTCCGGACTGGCAACGACGATTGCGAGCCGTTGTATGCGCGATATCGATCTGCTGCTGCCTGAAGACCGGTACAGTGAAATCTGTGACTGGTTTGAATCCCTGCCGGATGTGCGTCGCTGCCCGCAGTACTGGGATTTTGAGCGTCCTGTCGCATTCGACTGGAATCGTCATTCGATATATGTGGAACTGCATCGGCTTGTCAACACCCCCAATCGGTTTCTGCTTCCCAATCGACAGCTGTTCACTCATGGAAACGTCGTGAGTGAAAGCTGCCGGTTTCCCGATCCCGTTGATGCACTGTTGATACATATCTGTCATAAACTGCTGCATGTGATCGATGGTTTCGAATTGCAGTTTTACCGGGAGATCCCGTTGTATGTTCAGCAGGAGGATTTCTGCTGGGAGGTATTCTGGGATCGGGCCGGAAAAACGGAAATACCGGCGTTTATATGGCTGGTTATTCACAAATGCAATCTCCTGCTTCATACAAAGTATTATCTGCCTGCCGCACCCTCGGTATATGCATCATTCCTGGCACGGTTCGACCTGTTCATGCGGTGTCATTCACCGGTCGGAAGAAGAATCCTGTACGAAATACCGTTCGTGAGAAGTGTGGTCGGCCTGGCGAAATATAACTGGGTCAGAAGAGGGGAAATGTGTCGGACGAATCGGAAGCGGCAATGGCGTAAGCGCAAGCCGTCGGTACGTTGATCCTTCAAATCCGTACTTTGGCACGAACCGATCAAAAATGCCTGCGGGGTTGCTATAAATCGTTTCCGCTCATCCAGATCCCGCCAAGCGGGACGGGATCAACACGCGCGGTCTCGTAAACATTGATCCAAAGTATCTGAATAGTTACAAAAGTTTTAGATCAGTTTGCAGACGAAAAAGGTGCCTTTCGTCATCCCGACTGAAGCCGGGATTCAACAAAGGTGAGCTGCTGGTGCGGTTCCACCTCCGGACTCCGTTTCGCTCAGCGGGAACCGGAGTGACGTAGTTCATTATACTATGAGACGGTTAATAAGCGGAAAATGCCGGGAGAAACTATTTTTAGCAGATGAACATTTCAGGAATATACAGTAAAGTACTCCGATCCGGTATAGCGGCAGGTATCCTGCCGGTATTGTGCTGGTGCACGAGACCGGTCGAGAAACAGTCTTTCCCTATCTCCGTATTCGTTTCAGTTCCTCCTCAAAAGTATTTCGTTGAGAAAATCGGTGGTGAGTACTGCACCGTGCAGACGCTTATTCCGGCCGGGACATCACCACATACCTTTGAACCGAAGCCGCGACAGATGGCTGCTCTGGCAAAGGCGGATCTCTATTTCTCGGTCGGTGTTGAAATGGAGCAGGCGTGGTTGCCGAAACTGCGCAGCAGTGTTCCGGGATTGAAAGTTATCCCCACCGACAGCGGTATTGTGAAACTGCGCATGGAGGATGATGAAGAGCCTGTGCACGCCGGGGAGAAAGAGTCGTCTTCCGGCCACCATCATGAGGGCGCGGATCCGCATATATGGCTCTCACCCGATCTGGTCAAACTGCAGGCGGCGAAAATCGTCCGGGCGCTTGCTGATGCAGACACCGCGCATGCCGTGGAATATCATAAACGGTACGAGCATTTTCTGATGGAGATTGACACGCTCAAACAACGGGTTGCCGATCGGCTTGAACGTTGCGGTGCACCGGATAATTTTCTGGTTTTCCACCCGTCCTGGGGATATTTCGCACATGCGTTCGGTCTGCATCAGATTGCCATCGAGGTGGAGGGGAAGGAGCCGGGACTGCGCCGGTTGGGGGAAATCGCGGTGTTGGCGAAACATGAAGGAATACGAACGGTATTGGTGCAGCCCCAGTTTTCGGTGAAAACCGCCGCAGTGATTGCCCGGGAAATCGGAGGAATAACGTTGGTCGCGGATCCGCTGGCTGAAAACTGGGCGGAAAACCTGGAACATGTAACGGGACTGTTGTGCGGACAATGACGGCTGAGCCGGCAATCCTCATGAAGGATGTCTCCTTTTCCTATGGCAGGGAGCCTGCGGTTGAGTCGGTAACATTGACCGTAGGGCATGGTGATTTCGTGGGAGTGATCGGGCCGAACGGCGGTGGAAAAACGACGCTGCTGCGGCTCATGCTCGGGCTTATAAAACCACATTCCGGTTCGGTTACACTGCTCGGTGGCACACCTCACGCGACACGGCACCGGGTGGGGTACGTGCCGCAGGAGACGGGGCTCAACAAGTCGTTCCCGGTGGCGGTGCGGGATGTCACACTGATGGGACTTGCCGGGAAGCGGGGGCTGGGAAAGCGGTTCCTGCGCGCCGATTATCTCAAAGCGGATATCATGCTGGAGCGGCTCGGGTTGTCGTCAGTAAAAAACCGCCCCATCGGTCAGCTCTCCGGAGGGCAGCGGCAGAAGGCGCTGCTGGCACGGGCGATGGTCGCCGATCCGGAAATGCTGTTTCTCGACGAGCCGACCGCGAGTATCGATGCCGCAGGCTCCGACGAACTCTACGAACATCTGCGGCTGCTCAACGGTACCGGCGTGACGGTCGTGCTGGTCACCCACAATGTCGGGATCCTCTCGCGGTATGTAAAATCGGTTGCCTGTGTCAATAAAACACTCTTTTTTCATCCCGACGGCAAGATCGATCAGGAATCGGTCAACAAAACATTCGGGTGTGAGGTCGATCTCATTGCGCACGGAGTGCCGCACCGGGTATTTCATGCACACGAAGGAGACTGCCGTCATGATTGATCCGGTACAGTTCGTGTTTCTGCGCAATGCTCTGGCGGCGGGAGTGTTGGTGAGCATTTCCTGCGGAATCGTGGGGGCGCTGGTGGTGGTCAACCGGATGTCGTTTATTGCCGGGGGCGTGGCCCATGCGGCTTACGGCGGGCTGGGATTGGCGGTGTTTCTGGGATTGCCGCCGGCTGCGGGAACGCTGCCGTTTTCTATCGCCAGTTCCCTGGTGATGGGGTACGCCGCGGGGCGCAACCGTGAGCGCTCGGATGCGCTGGTCGGGGCAATGTGGGCGGCCGGGATGGCGCTCGGCATCATCCTGATCGATCTGACTCCCGGTTACCACGCCGATCTCATGAGCTATCTGTTCGGCAGCATCATGGCGGTATCGGGAAACGGTTTACTGATGATGGCACTGCTCGATCTGGCGGTGGTCGGAATGGTGGTTTTTCTGTACAAGGAATTGCTTGCCGTTTCGTACGATGAGGAGTTCGCCGCCATAAACGGACTGCCGGTAGTCGTCATGCGGTATCTGCTGCTGGGTTGTATCGCCTGTACCGTGGTGATGCTGATTGCCGCGGTCGGACTCATCCTCGTGATCGCTCTGTTCACGATTCCCGCTTCGCTCGCTGAACTCTTTACAAAACGGCTACGGACCATGATGGTATTCGCAGTGATTGCGGGTACGGGCATTACGCTTTCGGGAATCATGCTGTCGTATGTTTTCAATCTGACGGCGGGTGCCGTTATTATCATGGTCGCGTGCATTGTTTACGGAATCACCTATCTGTTCCGTATGAGCAGTTCTCTGGCATCGGCCGGGACTGTACCCGACGACGTTACATCGGATAGAAAGTGAGTAACCAGCGATGAAATATCGGCAATTCGGCAAGCTCCCCTGGAATGTATCGGAGGTGGGACTCGGGACCTGGCAGTTCGGCGGTGACTGGGGAACTATCGACGAGACCACGGCGTATTCCATTTTATCGGCGGCGGTCGACCGCGGTGTCAATTTTTTCGATACCGCCGACGTGTACGGCAGCGGACGAAGTGAATCAATCATCGGCGGCTTTCTTTCCGGATGCAGTGAAACAGTGTATGTGGCAACCAAACTGGGCAGACTTGAGGGATATCCCGACGGATACTCCCGCGAACTCTTCAGGCGCTGCACCGAGAATTCTCTGCGGCGACTCCGGCGTAATACGATTGATCTCATGCAACTGCATTGTATTCCCCTCCCGTTAATGGAACGCGGTGAGGTATTCCACTGGCTGCGGGAACTGCGACAGGAAGGAAAAATACGTGCTTTCGGTGCGAGTGTCGAAACGGCCGAAGAGGCGCGAATCTGTCTGCAACAGGATGATCTTGCCTCACTGCAGGTGATTTTCAATATTTTCAGGCAACAACCCGCGGAGGCGTTTTTTAAGGATGCTGAAAATAACGGTACCGCGCTGATCATCCGTGTGCCGCTGGCGAGTGGATTACTTTCGGGAAAGTTCAATGTCGCCACCGAATTTCCATCTGCGGATCACCGCAATTACAACCGTAACGGCGAAGCGTTCAGTGCGGGAGAGACGTTTTCGGGACTTGAGTTCAGGTACGGACTCGAGTGTGTCGAATCGTTGCGCCCGCAGGTTCCGGCCGGCATATCCATGGCGGCGTTCGCCCTCAGGTGGATACTCGATTTCCCCGAAGTGAGCGTGGTGATTCCCGGTGCCTCGAAAGTGGCGCAGGTGGAAAGCAATACGGCGGTGTCGGAGCTTGAGCCGTTTTCGCCGTCGCTGCACACCTCATTGCAGGAGTTCTATCGGGAAAAGATCGAAGGGCATATACGGGGACCGGTGTGATTCCCTGCTCCGAGGGAGAGCCCGGTTTTCCGGGTGAACACCTGCGGTCTATTGTGACAAACCGCCACAAGGAGCGTTCCATGATTAAGGTTTTATCATTTGTTATCATAGCGGTCTTCATCTGCTGTTTTTTTTCTCCTTCGCCGGTATTCGGGTGAGGATGCGGAGTACCGGTCGGTACGATCGGTTGCCGTACCAATTTCACCAGGGATTCGCTCGGGAATATCAAACCTGCTGTTCAGACGTCGGTTATGGGTAACTGGTTCCGGTCGTATCTCAAGTTTACCGATGGCGCCTTGCCGGTGCTCACCCAGAAAACAGTGAGTGCGGAACTCGCCTGGCATTTCATCAGTCGCCGGAGTTTCGGCATCGGGGCCGGTACGGTTCTCGGGGGAACATTTTCCGATCATGACATATCGCTGTTCCTGAAATACGGACCGGTCGTTTCGTTCAGGTATTCGCGGATTCTGATGACTGAATACTTTCCGATTCCCTTTATTGTTGCCGGAGTATCGGGATCGTTTTCCTGGACTGCGGCCGAGGAGACGCATGCCGGCCGGAATTCATTTTTTGCCTCGGATGTGCGCTTGAGTGTTACCAGCGGATATACGTTCTGGAACCGGCTGCAGGTTTATCTTTCACCTAAGGTATTCGGCGGACCGGTGATCCGCGTTACCGACAGTAACAGGGTACGCGGCAGTGACCGGTATTTCTTTCAGGCGGGAATGGGTATGACCGTGATTCTGCCAGGTGAAATTATGATATTTGTCAACGGGTCGCCACTGGGTGAGCAGGTGCTGGGGGGAGGGCTGTCGAAAGTATTCTGACCGCAGTCCGCGCTAAAAAAACTCCCGTCATACCGACAGAAGCCTATCCCGAGCACCGGTCCGCCGTGAGCGACTGATACCGCATACCGGTCATTCATCGACTATCCAACGGTATACCGCCCTTCGTATCGGTACCGGTTGCAATGCCGGGCTGCTCTGCCGGTTCGGCTGCAGAATGTAACCCCGGTTGTTTACCCATTGAAATGACCATCCGTACGCCGGGTGAACGATTTCCTTTTCTGTATCCTGATACGACAATTCCTCAAGTGTGTAGGTGGGTCCGGTAGTTCCGACAGGTGTTGTCGGATTGAACAGTACCAGACAACTTCCCGTCAATGCTCCCGTGAAGGTGTTTTTTAATTTTTCCATCACATTCATCCGGTCCTCCCGTCCATCCGGCGCTCGCCGATGCTTTTTTATTTTTTTATAAATCAAATAGCATGCCAAATGGAATGTAATGGAAATAAAAAAAGCCGGTTTTCTTCGGGAAGAGAGAAAAACCGGCGTATAATGGTCAGATAGGGAAACGGTTACACGGTACCCCAGAATCCATGAAGATTGCAGAGCTCCCGTGCCTGAAGCGGGGCATTGGCATCTTCAACATAAAAAACCGCCTCGGCAACCGTATCGCCGACTTTAAAATCGTGACGAAGCACTTTATCACCTGCGATAAGTTCAATAAAAAGAATGTAGTGTTCAGGGGTCATCGGATGGGCAACTTCACCGACTTTCACGGTTACCTTGTTGCCGTCGCGAACGATAACGGGGACATGCTTTTCCTTCGCCGCATCGGTGGTGTTGGGAACCAGTTCACGCATCGGCTGGCCGCAGCAGACAACGGCTGGTTTTCCATCCCACAGACCCTCGACAAGGTTACCGCAGACGTCACACTTGTAAACGCTCTTCTTTTTCAGCATCGGTACTTCCTTTCTGCAAAAATTGATAAAATATTCCGGCGTTGGTATTTCTTTTCGTGTTGGCTGAGGCTGGTCATCCGCATCACCGGTAGTTGCCAACAAAATATATCAGTGCAAAGCGTATGCCAGTAACCGGCGTTGAAAAACTGCCGAACCGGTAGGTTAATGGTTACATTTACCAGTAGTACGATCCAGTCGGGAAAAAAGTAACATGGTTGATGTACTATCGCCCGAGACGATGGTGTATTGATATACATTCGGCAGTGGGAAGGATTACCGGGAAGATCCACAGGCGAAAGGGGGGAGCAGGTTGCCGGAGGGGTCGGATAATAATTAGCAGTTTCAAAATAACTAGTATAGCTACTGTAGTAACAAATTGAGTAATCGTCTTCCCGGCGAAGGCCGGGATCCGGCAGAGAAATGGCAAAACGCACTTATCTGTTCTGGATCCCGGCCTCCGCCGGAGTGACGGTTTGCCTGCTGTAATGAGGCAGTTAATAACCGGCAGTTGCGCCCCGGGGTTCAGGGAAATAATTTTTGGTTAGGTGACCAGGTGGATGTGTGAAGCCGGGAGGTGAAGTTCGGAGCTGCTTTTGCTTGTTTACGGCGGCTGGATACTTCCGGGGAATCCGTCATAAGCAAGGATAGACAACATGGAATATCGTATTTTTCCGGCGACTGTCCGGATTACAAATCTGCGTCTCGATGTCATCATCGGCTGCAACGACTGGGAACGTCACCGGACGCAGGAAGTGGTAATCAACATTGCAATGCAATTTGATGCGACGGAAGCGGTTGCCGGTGATACGCTCGATGCCACCCTTGATTACCGGGCAATGAAGAAAAAGATAATAGCTTCTATAAAGGAATCGTCCTTCAATCTGCTCGAATCGCTTACCGCGCATGTGCTGGGTCTGGTGATGGATAATGACCGGGTGGTCAACGCGACGGTAACTGTTGACAAACCCAAAGCACTCCGTTTCGCCGATTCGGTATCGGTGACCCTCTCCGCGGAGCGCTCCGGATGAACAGCGTTGTCGTCGGTATCGGATCGAACATCGATCCCGACCGTCATATCGAAGCGGCAATTGCCGGGCTGGGACGGGACCACCGGTTGAAAAAAGTATCCTCACTTCGTGTCACCAGACCGGTCGGCTTTACCGATCAGCCCGATTTCGTCAACGGAGCGGCGCTGGTGGAAACCGCACTCGATGCCGATGCCTTCACCGCTGCACTCAAGGAAATTGAACGGCAGCTCGGCAGGGTGAAGACTTCAAATAAATTCGGTCCGCGCACCATCGATTTGGATATCGTCGTCTGGAACGGCGCGGTGGTGGATGATGATTATTATGAGCGGGATTTTCTGCGGGAGGCGGTGGAGGAGCTGGTGGCGCTGGATGAGTAGAGGAAGAAAATGTAATGGTTTCTGCATTAAAATGGAGGTTGCACGTGAGTAGTTCTTTCTTCATAATTATTCAAGCCAAATAATATAAAGAGAGTCACCAGGCCAATATTGTAAAGGATGTGACTCGTATACGAGATGTTCTTTGCTACCGGGTATTCGACAAACCTGGAAGAATCTGTCGATTTCCGAAATAGTATCACAATATTGATTGGCGAATAAAAGTAAAAAGTCAAATACATTGCCCATTCCACTTGGACGTAATCCGGGAACAATAGTCTCTCTTTTATCATCCGAGTTTTTAAGTATGATTTTAATGTCTACTGACTCATTGTTATCCCAATCGTAAAGCCCTGCCATTGATGTTGTTGTGGTGTAGTCTGTAACTTCTTCGTAATAAATCCGTTCATCACAATCTATGTTATCTAATGGACAAGAATGGAAAGACGCTGAATCAAGATTTACACACCATGGAGCATTGTAAAGCCTCCCGCATAAACTCCCCTCAATATTCTCCGAGTTAAGTTCGGCAATCTTCGAGACGAAATGGACCACCAGGCCGAACTTGAGTTCAAGTGAATTATAATCGGAACATGTTAAAAAAAAGCAAAACAGCAGTGCAATGACGACTGATTTCCTGTCCGTGAAACTTCTTGAGTTGTTCATTCTCAAAGTCCCCAGAAATAGGAGTGGGCACCTTCAGTGCCTCACTCTTCCATTGCTGTCGAATCTTCCACCGGTCTGCGGTAACACGGATCGCACGGTCCCAGTTCCACTCCCTCCACATCCCACCGGGCGCGCGCCTCGACGGTATCCTCGAACATGACGAACGGTTCCGGTGCCACGAACGGGAGAAGGCGGCCGTCATCGCGACGGTCGTTCCCGTTGAGATCGATGAAGGTCGAGATTCTGCCTTTTGCAGCGGGCAGGGAATCAAAACGGAACGTGGCTGCCGTGCCGGGAACGGTAAATGACCGGTGCCCGGCAAGAGGGGTGAATTGCCACTTGCGCATCGGGGTGGTTTCGAGACAGGGGGCGCCGCCCTGTAGTGAAACGGCGATGCTGTCGGGAATGACCGCGGAAATCGTGATGACGCTTGCCGTGTCGGTCGAATCCCGGCTGCGCAGCGGATTGCCGCTGAGATCTTTTCCCTGTCCGGAGAGAAAGATGGTGCGGTAGGTGTGGCCGGGAAGGAGCGCACGTCCGGGGGTGAGCAGTGTGGTATCCGCCGCCGTTGAATCACCGGAAAGAGCGATCGTGTCGCCGAGGGTATCCGCCATGACAAGCGGAAATGAGGCACTCACCGGTTCCGACCAGAAAAGCCGGATTTCGGGGTGGAGGTCGGCGCCGGTCTTTGGTGATGAGCCGGTCAGGAATGGCGCCGCGGTATCGGGTTGCGGGGTACCGGCAAGACGGAGCGTATCTTTGAACATTGCTGTATCGAATATTGACTTGAAAGAGTAAATGAGCAGATAGTTTGTCGAATCGAGCGCTGAATCGGGAAGCAGGACAATGCGGGGAGTACCGTTGGTGATGAGTGAATGCAGTGCAGTTGCCGGTGAACCGGTATCCGCAGGTTGAAGTATAAACTGCGGCAGCTGCGGACAGACGAGAGAATCCCATGGTTTTTTCCACTGGCCGACGATTGTCCGGTTGTCGATTGCGGTTACCGATGCGATTGACTGCCGTGAGGTGTCGAACCGGGCCGGATAGAGCAGCGTGTTGACCGGAGTAGTACCCACGGAAATAATCGAATCGACCGGCAGATAGAGTTCCTCTCCCGTCTGGAGGCGGGAATCACTGTTTTTATCGAGCCAGGCGAGCAGCGCGTAGAAACCGGTACGGATGTTTTCAAAGGTGAACCTCCCGCTGCTGTCGGTCAGTGCGAGGAAGGAGGGCGGGCCGCAGAAACCGCTGTCGCCGGGTGGCGACGGACGGCGGAAGAGCGCGACTGCCGGCTGCAGCAACCTGCGCTGGGGATCGGCGACACAGCCGCTCAGCGATCCGCTGTCAAGCGTCGGACCGGTGGAGAAGACGATGCTGAGCGGTTTGCTCATCTGGTTGTTGCGCAGGTCTTTCAGGCCCGAGGTGATTACCAGGTGATAGGTGGTGGAGTCGTTGAGTCGCTGCAGCGGCCGGATTTCAAGCCGTCTGCCTTTCACTTTCGCTTTGAGGGGGGTCGACGGGAAGAGCGTTACTCCTTTCTCCGATGCGGGAAGTAACCATTCGGAAAAGGTGATGCTGATTCTCACATCCCGGGATACATTGACCGATCCCGACGGTGGATTCTGAATAACCGACGATGGTCCCGTTTTATCGTCCGGGCCACCGGATGGTGACTGGCGATGGGCGCAGGAAACCACAAAAAGGAAGACAACGAGCAGTATTTGCGGTGTTATTCTCTGAAAGGTATTCATCCACCCAAAATACAACGAATGCCGGGGGCGTACAAGTAGGGGTAAAAAATCTTTGCACCTGCCTGTAACCCGTACATCGACGCCTAGTATATTCCCGTAGAACCCGAAAAGGAGCAGACTATGTCATCATACGACTTTACCGTACCGACACTCGGAAAAACCACCGTACACTCGCCGATCGCACTTTCCAAAAGAAATGATGATCTTATGGCGAATTACGTTTGTGATGATGAATTCATTATTTATGATGTGAGTGCGGTTCCCGGAAAACAGGTGACTTACAATCGTAAATCACTCATCGAGAAAGCCGGTCCGCGCGAGTTCATCTATTTCGATCCGTCAAAAGTGCGGGCCGGAATCGTTACCTGCGGGGGGTTGTGCCCGGGGCTCAATGATGTCATCCGCGCGATCGTCATGACATTATGGTACCAGTATGGTGTACGCTCGATTACCGGTATCCGGTTCGGGTATCAGGGGCTTCTCCCCGTGAACGGATATGATACCGTTGAACTCAATCCGAAGGTAGTGGGCGAAATACACCGCATGGGAGGAACCATTCTGGGAAGCGCCCGGGGAGGAGGAAATCAGACCGGTGAACTGGTCGACAGTATCGAACGGATGAACCTGTCGCTTTTTTTTACGATCGGCGGCGATGGCACGCAGCGAGGGGCAAACGATATCGCCGAAGAAATTCTCAAACGGAAACAGAAGATCTCGGTGGTCGGTATTCCGAAAACCATCGACAATGATCTGAGCTTCATTCAGAAATCATTCGGATTCGAAACCGCGGTCGGAAAAGCGGTGGAGGCGGTTGCGGGGGCGCATGTCGAAGCGCATGACGCCATCAACGGTATCGGTATCGTGAAAGTAATGGGACGGGAATCGGGATTCATCGCGGCACATACCGCCCTTGCCAACAATGATGTCAACTATGTGCTGATTCCCGAGGTCCCGTTCGATCTCGACGGGGAGCGGGGATTGCTGCGCCATCTCGCGGAACGGCTCAAGCGGCGCAACCATGCGGTAATCGTCGTTGCCGAAGGGGCGGGGCAGGAACTTCTCCAAGCACTGGAGATGAACGACGCATCGGGGAATAAAAAGCTGGGTGATATCGGTACTTATCTGAAAGAACGGATCCGGGAATTCTTTAAGAATGAGAATGTCGCCATCAATCTCAAATATATCGATCCAAGCTATATCATCCGTTCCACCCCCGCGAATCCCAACGATTCCATCTATTGTAACCGGCTCGGTACCAACGCTGCCCACGCGGCGATGGCGGGAAAAACGAAAACACTCATGAGCCTGATCAATAACACGTTCGTTCATGTCCCGATGGATCTGGCGGTATCAAAACGTAACCGGATCGATCCTGAAAGTCCGCTCTGGCGGGATGTTATTCAGGCGACCGGACAGCCGGCGTTGTTGAAAAATTGACGGGTGTCCGTCGCGACGCGATTTTTTTTTGTAGAGACCCGCGGCTGGTTTTATTTGCAGAGATGCACGGCCGTGCGTCCCTACAAATAAAACGTCAATTTCCTCCGTCCCACGATCGGATAAGTTTCCCGATGCGGTTCCAGCGGATTTTCAGCGGCAGTTGCCAGTAGGGTACGTTCTTGTCGAGTGAGAAATAGAGAATGAAGGCTTTCGCTTTCACGAAGTTGCGGTTGAGGTATCCCCAGAATCGGGAATCGGCGCTGTTGTCCCGGTTGTCCCCCATCATGAAATAATTGTCGAAACGGACGGTGTATTCCTGTACGGCTTCGTCGTTGAGATAGATGAGCCTCCGTATTTCGACCTCCCGGCCTTCGAAGTGACGTTTTACTTCGCTTATGCGGCGGTCAAGTTCGATCCAGTCGTCGGTCTCGAACGATATATTGTTGAAGGCCACATCGAATTGTCTGCCGCTCATCGGATCGGTAATGGTGAATGTTTCGTTATTGGCGAAGGTGCCGTCGAGATACAGCTGGTAGAGCGCCCGTACCTTCGCGCGCGGATGTTCCTGGTGGATGAGGTTTTTGCAGAATAAAAATTCACGGATGGGCAGTTCCGAGGGGCGGAGCACGTCTCCTTTTTTCGGAATATGCAATGGAGCGAAGTGCGTGATCGGACCGAGCTGTCCGTGACGGAGGTACTGACCGTCGGGCGGTCTGACGAGTTCATTGCCGTCAACGGTCACCTTATCGCCGTCAATCTCCACGATGGATCCGGGGCCCGCGACGCACCGCTTGATGTAATCTTTTTTCTCCGAACCGGGATATTTAAAGATGACAACATCACCCGGTTTGGGATCGGTTATGGCGGGAAACCGCTTGGAGATACCCATATCAAGGGCAAACGGCAGAAGTGGAGCTCCATAGACAAACTTCAACCCGAGCAGGAAATCACCGACCAGGAGGCTTTTTTCCATAGAAGGCGTCGGAATTTTAAATGCCTGAATGACATATACGATTGCGATGAATGCCATTATCAGGGCGGAACCCATTTCGCGGACAAAATGAAGAATGCCGGCCTGTTCGGATCGGCGGGGTGTAGTCTGGGACAAAAATCCTCCTTGTAAGATCTTTCAGGTTGACCGGACAACAAGTAGTACGGTCAGGTATGTGCATTATTATAACTGGATCCCACGGCTGTACTGTATCCGGTTCAGATGAATCCCGCTGTTATCCATACGGAAACGTATCGGCGACCGATACGACAGGATACTCCGGGATAGCCGATGCCGGAATAAATCACCCGGGTATGAAGGGTTGCATTCAATTGAACAACGCGAAACCGGTTTATAGGGATACAATTCCTACTGTTTCACTATAAAATATTTAATGCCGGACAGGTTACGGCATCAGCCGTTGAAATGGCGGATGATATCCTCGTGCAGAATGCCGTTGGAACCGACGAAGGTACCGCCATAAACGGTGGCGGTACCGGTAATGTCCGAACAGGTTCCACCGGCCTCGGTGATAATGCATGCGGCGGCGGCACAGTCCCACGGTTTGTCGAGCAGATTTATACAGCAGTCGAGTTTACCGCTCGCAACACAGACATATGAAAAGGCATCCATGAAACCGTAGGCGTAATCCCACCGCCGCATGAACGCGAGCAGCTTTTCCCGTAGTGCAGCATCTTCATGTTCGACAAATCCCAGCGCGCTTCCCATTGCCGATTCACATCGGGTGGTCGCTGATACATGAATGGGCGATCCATTGACAAAAGCACCGCCTCCTTTCGTTGCCCAGCAGGTGATGCCGAGCTCCGGCAGGTGGATGACTCCCGCTACCGGGACGCTATCGTGTTCAAGGGCGATCAGGGTGCTGTAGGTCGGAATTCCGCGGATAAAGGGCCGGGTTCCGTCAATCGGATCGATTATCCACCGTCTGCCCGAGGTGCCTTCGATCATGCCGCTTTCCTCGCCGAGGAACCCGTCGCCGGGAAATGCGGCGAGAAGGTCGTGGCGAAGCAGCTGTTCGCACTCTCTGTCGACGGTTGTCACCGGAGAGGCATCGCTTTTTGTTTCGAAGGATATTCCGCTGCTTCGGGCCTTGAGCTGAAGTACTCCGGCCTGTTTTGAAAGCTCAAGCGCTCTGGTAAGTTCGGCTCTATACATGATTAACGTTTCCTGATAAAGGAATGCCGGATTTTTTCAGCGGGTTTTCCGGCTGGATTTGACCGGCGGGTATGGATGTCCTGATGGTTGAAAAATAATGAAAACTGCGCTGGAAAGGGGGGAAAAGAGGCAAGATGGTGTTTGCCGCTTTGTGGCTGATGATAAAGAGCTGTTTCCGGTGCGGTGTCGAATTATTTTTACGAACAGGTGTATGGATAACGGAAACTCCGCGGTTGGATGTGCAGTTACTGTATGCTTTGAGGGTGTTCCGGGGGCATCCGCCGGATATGGATATTATTTGTGCAGTGCAGTATTTGTATTTCTCATCGACAGTGCCTGTTTCTCGGCGGGCGAATACATACAGGTGATGATACATCATGATTGTTAAGGTGCTGAGTATTACCCGGATCGGGATATTTCTTTCTGCAATAACGGTATTGCTCACGATTACAGGAGTGGTGCCGCCCGTCGTGGCTCAGGATATGATCACCTTGCGAACTATTGTGCCCATTGATGTACCGGTCATCGAGAATCGTACACTCAGACTCAAGGTAGATCTGGTTTTCGATCGTTGCCCGGATGAATATTGGCTCCATTATAATAAAGAAACGGGAAGGCTGGTGATTGAATTTTTCGGAGTGCATGTGAATGCACCACAGGCGAAGATTCGAGGCTCCGCAGTTATTTCCGATCTTAAGGTGGTCAACAATGAGACGATGTTCGCACTTAACGGAAAAAGTTCTCAGGTCAGTATGCTAATCAAGGAAGGCTGGCACTACGATTCAAGAATTATTGCGGAAAAAGTGCTCAGAATTCAGCTGTGGATGCCGCTCAATCCTTCCCGGGCACTCGAAGCGGAAAAAAAGCGGCCGCTTCTGCCGTTACTGATTCTGGTCATTGCCGTGGTAGGCGTGACTACCGGCATCCTGCTCAGTCAGTTGGCCCCCTGATAAAACAACGCCCCCTACAGGGTTGCTTTTACGACAGCCCACTATCATTTTTATAGGACCATTACATCAGAGCGTAGATAGCGCTTTGCTCGGGGCTTTCGGTCGAGAGTGGCGGATGCAGGCGCGCGAACAACTTTGCCATGGAGGATTATATGGTTGGTGTCAATAAAGTCATTCTGATCGGTAATCTCGGAAAAGATCCGGAATTGCGTTATACTCCCTCGCAACAGCCGGTTGCGACCTTTTCACTTGCCACGACCGAACGGTGGACCGATCGCAACGGTCAGCGTCAGGACCGTACGGAATGGCATACGGTGGTTGCATGGGGAAAGCTTGGTGAGCTGGTGAACCAGTATCTCAGAAAAGGTCGCAGTGCCTATGTGGAAGGGCGGATCACCACCCGCTCCTGGGATGACAAGGACGGGAATAAACGGTATAAAACGGAAATCGTTGCTTCCACGGTGCAGTTTCTCGGTTCGAATGGCCCGTCGTCAGGCGGTCCGAATGCTGACGGTATGGATCAGAGTAGCCCCGACTATGATATGCGGGGAAGTTCTCCTGAACCGATGAACGTGCCGGAAGACGATCTACCGTTTTAAGAGCATGATTTTCTGGCACCCGGGGCGGTGGTAATCTGCTCCGTGGTGCCGCCGCAGGGGATGCCGGTATTTCCACGCTCAACAGACAATGGTGGTCATGATTTCACCGTTACTCATGCTGTGGTGCGGTATCGTGATTTTTCTCGGATGTTCAGCATTTTTCAGTGCGTCCGAAACCGCACTTTTTTCCATTCCGCGTGAACGTATTGTTTACTTCAGGCAGCATGATCGGCGCTCTCATCGCTGGGTGTACGAGTTGCTCGGCAACGGTCAGCGGACCCTCCTGATGATTCTTCTCGGAAATCTGTTCGTCAATATCACCCTCACCGGAATGATCGATTCTCTCATGCGGCGGCTTATCGAAGGTTATTCCGTGGCGTTCACCATGGGGGCGGCAACGGCGCTTATCGTTATCTTCGGTGAAATGCTGCCCAAGAATATTGCCCTCAAACATAATGAGCGCATCGCCCTTATATGCGCACCGGTTCTTTCGGGGATAATCTGGTGCTTTTTACCGGTACTGCATCTTATCCGCTCGGTCAATGTTTTCTTTCTCACGCGACTGTCGCTGCGGCTGCGGCGACCGAGTCCGTTTGTCACGATTGATGAACTTAAAAGCGGTGTCATCGCTTCCCGAAACCGGGGGGCAATCAGCGTCGAGGAACAGGATATGATCGTCGGGCTGCTTGAACGGGGTACCGAGCCGGTCCGTAATTTCATGCTGCACCGTTCATCGCTTACGATGCTTGCCGGAGATGTGACGGTTGCCGCGGCACGTTCGATTTTCACGACACTCAAGGAATCGTTCGTGGTGGTATATCGCCGTGAGAATACCGCGCAGGTCACCGGAATCATTCCGGTGGCGACGCTGTTACGGAGTAATCCTGATGAGGTGCTCGAACAGCTGGTGGCGCCGCTGCTGTGGGTGAACGGAACGGTGGAGATCGCCGAAATCATCGGAGTGCTTCTCGACAAGAAAAAGACGCTGGCCGGTGTCACCGATGAATACGGTTCCTTCGAAGGGGTAATCAAACTGTCGCATTCACTCATTCGGGTTCTTTCTCCCCTGCTGCAGCAGTCGGCGGGGGAACCGTATTCCGAAGTTAGGCTGCAGTCAAAGGTGGTCACTGGAGATACCGCTCTTGAAGGACTTGAAGGGTGGTTCCCTCCCCCGGCACGTTCCGGTACCGTCAAGCCGCGGACACTTAACGGGTTATTGACGAACCATCTCGGTTACATACCGGCGACAGGAGATAAATTTGCAATAGATGGTTTTAATTTCTATATTATAAAGGCGAATCCGAGGAAAATCGAGTCGGTATTGATACAGAAGAAGGAATCACTATGAGCGTTGAAGTCCTGCTGTTAGCGTTGGCCTGCGGTATGACCATCCTTGCCTACATGATTGCCATCAATGCTCATGGTCCCACCCGGTTAAGTCTTTCCTACCTGATGGCGACCATCATGCTTGCCGGTACGGTGTGGGGTATCGTCCAGTATGTCAACACCGATCTCGATACCCGGAAGAAAGAGGAAATCCGGCGCCTTGAATCGGAAAGAAAACTCGCCGAAGCACGAGTTCAGTCACAAGAAGAGGCATTGCGCGCCAATAAGGAACGAATGGGGCAGGCGGCACGGCTCAACACCATTATCACGACCGGTACCGGACTTGCCTCCGCGATGATCAATATCGATCTGCAGGATCGCGGTGCCGATCTCGAGTCCCTCATGGGAAAAGCTTCCGCGGTAAAAAAGAAAACCGACGACTTGAAAAATGATTTTGAGAAACTGTCCCTCACCGATCCGTTCTTCAACGAACCGGTCGCGCTCCTGAAAACCGCACTTCAATCACTCGCCGAAGCAGCCTACTACTACCGTTCCTTCTATTATTCGGAAGATTCCGAACAGGAGGACTTGCGTGAACGTGTACTGCGCAAAAAAGCGCGTATCGCTTACGACACCTTTCAGAAAGCCAGCGCACTTATCGCCGCCTCAGGTTCCTGAGTATTTTTCCGGACCTGCGTCTGAGAAAATATCGCTCAATTCATGTTTCAGCTGAATGTGTGAGCGTCATCCATTGTGTTCGATGAACGGACATATTATTTTTAAAGTTTTTCGAGTTATTTTCTAACTGCGGGAATCGTATCATTGCCCGGAAGGTTGCCTTCGGGAGTGATGCAATTACCGGGTACCGGCATCTGGACGAAATCGTTGAGTGCTTTCTCTGAACAGCATGTACTGAATTTTATCGCCGGGAAGTAACAGTGGTTTCTATTCTGCAGTCATACCGGAATGGCGTACTCGTAATTACCGGTTACCTGTTCAGCAGTATCCAAGGACTGATGAGATGATACTGGATACAGGAAGTATTCGGGAAGGGCACTCGGTTATCCGGCAGGCTGCCGATCTGGCATCAGTTAAAAATGAACTGCCGCCGTTCGGCGGTACAATCGATTGTGAAGCGACCATTGATCGTAACGGATCGATGCTCTATGTACAGCTCAGATTCGACGGTGCTTTCGAGCAAGTGTGTGCACGCTGTCTCGAAAAATTCGCCTACCCGGTCGGGGAGACCCTTACTCTCGTTCTTCAGGAGGAAGAGGGCAGATCCGGACGGGCTGGTGACGATGAGTCAGCCGATTTCTATTTTAATACAGGGCATCAGTCGGTGGATCTCAGTTCGGTTATTTACGATGAGGTAATGACCTCGCTGCCGCTCAAACCGCTGTGCAGCGAAACCTGTAAAGGCGTCATTCCGGCGGATGGATTTGAAAAACAGACTGTAGAGCAGGAATATGATCCCCGGTGGGAGGCACTGCTCAAGTTGAAAAAGAACAAATGATTTTTATATAAGGAGGTAGATACCATGGCAATGCCGAAAAAACATCACTCAAGTGCCCGACGGGACCGCCGGCGCAGTCATCTTGGGCTCAAACCGTCCAAACCGGTACTTTGTGCTCATTGCAAACAGCCGACTCGTCCGCATCGGGTATGCGGAAATTGCGGGTATTATGCGGGTATGGAAGTAACGACTCCCGAAGAGTAACTACAGGGGTACAACATCATCGGCCATGAGTATTCACCGAATTTCCCGCTGAAGGTATTCATTTACAGCGTATGAACAGCGTCCGGCTTGCCGTCGATGTCGAAAGCGGTGATTACGGTCCGCGGGTGGTCCTGTCGGGTATTATTGAAGCCCGGGCCGCAATCGGACAGCAATTCAAAGTATATATGTGCGGGAACCGGAAACGTATCGAAACCGTAATGACGGAAATCGATGCCGGGGACCGGCTCGGTGATGTGGAGATCGTCGAATGCAATGATATTATCGATCCCGGTGAACGGCGTGCCAGTGTCTGGAAAAAACAGACGGGTGCGGCGATCGTGCGGTGTATCACACTCCAGAAGGAGGGGGTGGTTAACGCATCGATCAGTGCCGGGGATACCGCTATTCTTATGGGGGCGGCATTATTTATTTTAGGCCGATCCGAAGGAGCGCTCAGGCCGGTACTGGCAGCATTCCTCCCGACTGTGAAAAAGAAACCGGTGCTGCTGCTTGATGTCGGGGCGAATCTCAATTGTCGTGCCGAACATCTGGTGTCCTTTGCCAAACTCGGTGAGCGGTATATCAGCAGATTCAGAGGAATGCCGTCACCGGTGGTGACATTGCTCAACATCGGCAAAGAGGCGGTAAAAGGGACCCGGGAAATCTCCGAGGCGGGGGTGGAATTACAGGGAACCTGCACCGGATACCGCGGTTTCATCGAAGGTAACGATGTGCTGGCCGGAGATGCCGATGTTGTGGTTTGTGATGGCTTTTCAGGTAATGTACTGCTTAAGGCGTGTGAGAGTTTCCATCGGCTTGCCGGATCGGTACTCGGTGACGAAGCGGTACGAAACGATGAATATAAAATGAAAATGAGAATTCTGGACCCGGATAATTACGGTGCCGTACCGTTTCTCGGTATCGATGGTATTGTGCTCAAAGCTCATGGAAGTTCTTCTTCCCGTGCGATCAGCACCGCGATTGCCGCAGCGGTTACCGCTGTCAACAGTCGTGCTGTCCGGGAATCGACGTGACCGAAAGGCAACTGGCAACGTGGGTGATGCAATAACAAGCGCGCATATCGTATCGGTCGGCGCTTATGTTCCCGAAACGGTGATGACCAACCATGATTTCGAAGCGTTTCTGGATACTTCAAATGAGTGGATTGTTTCACGAACCGGAATAAAAAGCCGTCACATCGTCGGCAGAGACACAACGGTTCCCGCATCGGTTCTCGGAGTCGAGGCCTCCCGTATTGCGCTGGAACGTGCCCCCTGTTCCCCCGATCAAATCGATGCCGTTCTCTGTGCCACATTTACTCCGGATTCATTTTTCCCATCGACCGCCTGTCGGATGCAGGCACAGCTCGGTTGTACACGGGCATTCGCATTTGATGTGAGTGCGGCCTGCGCCGGCTTTGTTTACGCACTTACACTTGCCCGCAGTCTCATCCTTTCGGGGCAGGCGTCGAAGGTTCTGGTGGTCGGTGCGGAGGTCATTTCAAAAACACTCGACTGGACTGACCGGTCAACATCAATTCTTTTCGGTGACGGAGCCGGTGCGGTTGTGATCGAAGCCGGCAGCAAGAGTGATACGGGTATCGGAACTTCTTATCTGCATAGTGACGGTACTCTCGGTGATATTCTCACTCTTCCGGCCTGGGGAGAGAAACGAACGATGCAGATGCGGGGCAACGAGGTATTCAAACATGCCGTCCGGATGATGGTTGAAGCCTCGAAGAATGCACTTGATGCAGCCGGCTGCGCACTTGATGAGATCGATTATTTTATACCGCATCAGGCGAACAGTCGCATTATCGGTGCGGTGGCGGATCATCTCTCGATCCCGCTGAGCAAGGTGGTATGCAATCTTGAACGATACGGTAACACCTCATCCGCATCCATACCACTGGCACTCGATGAAATCTGGTTGAAGGGTCTCATTTCTCCGGGAAAGAACGTGTTGTTCACCGCTCTCGGCGGCGGTCTCACGGTCGGAAGCGTACTGGTCCGGTTCTGATACCCGTTTAGGATAAACAGTAGATCAAAGGGGTTTTCAATGGGGTATTCATTCCTGTTTCCAGGACAGGGTTCACAAAGCGTCGGTATGGGTAAAGCGCTGTATGAAATATTCGAGCCTGCCCGTCGTCGTATCGATCAGGTAAACGAAATTGTCGGGCGGGATCTTGTATCAATCATGTTTGGCGGCCCGATGGAACAGCTTACTGCAACGGAAAATACGCAGCCGGCACTTTTTGCGGTGGAAGCGGCAATCGTTGATGTCCTCGCCGAAAACGGGATCGTTCCGGTAGTTACCGCCGGGCATTCACTCGGTGAATACGGTGCACTCTACGGTGCGGGAATACTTTCGTTCGAAGACGGGCTCAGCGCCGTGGCGAAGCGTGGCGCGCTTATGGCCGAAGCGGGAAAAAATTCCGCGGGAACAATGGCCGCCGTAATCGGTCTGACCGGCGAAGGGCTTGCCGCCGCTCTTGCCGAAGTGCATTCCGGCGTGGTGGTAGCGGCAAACGAGAACACCCCCGAACAGACGGTAATCAGCGGTGAAGTGGCGGCCGTGAAGGAAGCGTGTGAGAAATGCAAGGCCGCCGGCGCAAAACGGGCGATTGTCCTGCCGGTCAGCGGGGCGTTCCATTCGCCGCTCATGCAGGGTGCCGCTGATGCTTTCGCGGAGTTTCTCGAGGGAGTCTCCTTTTCCGAACCACGTTGTCCGGTCATTTCGAATGTTTCGGCATCGGCCGAAACCGACCCCGCACGTATTAAGGAACTGCTGCTCAGACAGCTTATCTCACCGGTGAAATGGGTCGATTCCATGAACACGCTTGTCGGACTGGAACATGGTACCTGTCTTGAAACCGGGCCGGGAATGGTGATCAAGGGACTGGCGAAAAAATGTATCCATACATTGAATGTTGTTCCCTGTGACAGTGCAATGAACATATATTCTCTGCTAAATTAAAATTCGAGAAGGAGTTTTCGTGATTGATCTTACCTCAAAAGCGGCTCTGGTAACCGGTGGCGGTCGTGGTATCGGCCGTGAAATCGCACTGCGGCTTGCACAGGCCGGTTGCAGCGTTGCCGTGAGTGATATCGATATCGCTACCGCACAAACGACCGCGCAGGAGCTTGAGCAGCTCGGTGTGAAAGCGCTCGCGGTAAAAGCGAACGTGGCTGATGCGGTCGAGGTGGAGGGAATGTTCAAAGAGGTTCTCGGTGCTTTCGGCACCCTGGATATTCTGGTCAATAATGCCGGTATCACCCGTGATGGACTTCTTGTTCGCATGAAGGAAGAGGACTGGGATCTGGTGTTGCAGGTGAATCTGAAAAGTGCATTCCTCTGCTGCAAGGAAGTCGCCCGCAGTATGATGAAAGCTCGCAGCGGGAAAATCATCAATATCGCTTCGGTTGTCGGGCTGATGGGAAATTTCGGGCAGGCAAATTATTCCGCCTCGAAGGCGGGGCTGATCGGGCTCACCAAAACGGTTGCGCGTGAGCTTGCAGGACGGTCAATCTGTGTCAATGCTGTCGCACCCGGTTTCATCAAGACCGCCATGACCGATAAACTTTCCGATACCGATAAGGAGAAACTCTCTTCCAATATTCCCATGCAGAAACTGGGCAGCGCCGCCGATGTGGCGAATGCGGTTCTTTTTCTGGCTTCTCCGCTCGCCGATTATATCACCGGTCAGGTGCTGACGGTCGACGGCGGACTTGTTATGTAGGCAGGCTATTACCATTTTTACTATACCTTTAACATGGTCAGACTTTTTGAAAGGAGTTCATTGTGAGTGAAATGGAAGGAAAAGTAAAACAGATTATCGCAGAGAAGCTCGGTGTCAATGAGGATAAAGTGAATCCCCAGGCATCGTTTGTTGACGATCTCGGTGCCGATTCTCTCGATCAGGTTGAGCTGATCATGGCCTTCGAAGATGCTTTCGACGTCGAAATTCCCGATGAAGACGCGGAAAAACTCAAAACAGTGAAAGACGCTATCGACTACCTTCAGAATAAAGTCTGATTAAAGGTTAATGGTTTCAACTGCCCCCCTGTTGTACAGACAGGGAGGTAAGTGGCTTTGATTGTTTTTTGGATGAATTGTTTCCATCCACCTTCATCAGTCACAAGGACTAAGTATTCATGTCACGAAGAGTTGTCATTACCGGTTTAGGAGTTGTTTCACCGGTTGGGAACAGTGTCGATACTTTCTGGAAGGCGCTTTGTGCCGGGAAGTCAGGAATCGGCCTTATTACCTCTTTCGATACGACCGACTTCCCCAGCAAGATTGCCGGAGAGGTACACGATATCGATTTCACCCAGTTTGTTGAAGCCAAGGAGGCTCGACGGACCGATCGGGCTATTCTGCTCGGAATGGTTGCAGCTCACGAAGCGGTGAAACGGGCCGGCTTTGATACACCACAGGCCGACGCGGAAAGAATAGGAACAATTATAGGTTCAGGGATCGGTGGATTGTCGACACTTGAAACCGAGCATACCAAACTTATCGAGCGGGGACCGTCACGGGTTTCACCGTTTCTCATTCCGATGATGATTCCCGATATGCCGGCAGGCAGGGTTTCGATGGAATACGGATTCAAGGGGCCTAACTATGCGCTGGTCAGTGCCTGCGCGTCCGGTGCTCATTCAATCGGTGATGCGTTCATGATGATCAAATGCGGAATGGCCGATGCGATTGTAGCCGGTGGTACCGAAGCGGTTATTACCCCGATGGCATTCGCGGGATTCTGTTCAATGAAAGCGCTTTCGACCCGTAACGACACCCCTGAAAAGGCCAGTTCTCCTTTCGATGTAAAACGTGACGGTTTTGTTATGGGTGAGGGTGCGGGTATTCTGGTTCTCGAGGAGCTTGACCATGCGATTGCACGAGGAGCAACGATCTATGGAGAGATCGTTGGTTATGGTGCTTCCGGTGACGCCCATCATCTGAGTGCTCCCGCTCCCGAGGGTGCCGGTGCCCAGATTGCCATGAAGATGGCATTGTCGAGCGCGGGGCTGCAACCTTCCGATATCGACTACATCAATGCGCATGGAACATCAACACCACTTAACGATAAATTTGAATCCTGTGCGATTCGTCATGTGTTCGGTGAAGCAGTGGCAGAGGTTGCCATCAGTTCCACCAAGTCGATGACCGGACATCTGCTGGGAGCATCCGGAGCGATTGAATGTATCGCATCGGCGCTTGCAATAACCGACGGATGGGTGCCGCCGACCATTAATTATGAAGACCCCGATCCCGAGTGCGATCTGGAGTACACGCCGAATACATCCATAAAGAAAACCGTTCGATATGCGATGAGTAACTCATTCGGATTCGGTGGGCACAATGCCTGTCTCATTCTCGGAAAATACGAAGCCCCTCAGGTTGCCGGTTGACGTTCTCCGATTTCTGCGCCGTCTGGCGGGAAAAAGGGTACGACCTGCAGAACCCTTCGAAGAGCTTCAGAATGTCATCGGTTACCGGTTCCGTTCACTCGACCTCCTGAAACAGTCCCTGACTCATAAATCGGCGGTCGCCGCCGAGGATACCATGGGATTGTATTCAAATGAGCGTCTTGAATTTCTCGGCGATGCGGTACTGAACTGTCTGGTGACGGAGTATCTGTATCTGCGTCATCCGGGAAAAAGTGAGGGACAGCTTTCAAAAATCAAGTCACTGGTGGTCAGCAGGAAAATTCTCGGAGAGATTGCACAGAGTATGCATCTGGGCGATTACCTTATTTTCGGACCTTCCGAAGAGAAATCCGGTGGAAGGAACAGGCTTTCCACGATGTCGAATGCTTTCGAAGCGGTGTTGGGAGCCGTGTACCTCGACGCAGGGCTGCAGGACGTCAAAAAACTGCTCGGCAGGTTTCTTTTCGGCAGGATACCCGAGTTTCTCCGGGATGAGCGGCACATGAATTACAAAAGTAAAATACTGGAACTTTCCCAACGCGACGGTTTCGGTATTCCGCATTATACCACGGTCGAGGCGGTGGGACCCGATCATGCGAAGACGTTCACCGTCCAGATTGACATCGGGGGGGTGGCGCTCGGCAGGGGAACCGGGTCGAACAAGAAGATCGCTCAGCAGCATGCGGCACAGCAGGCACTTGAGAAGTACGACAAGGACACAATTTCATCTAGTCATAAAGGAGTAATACGCAATGAACTGGTTTCTGACTGAAGAACAGAATATGATCATTGAAACTGCGCGGGAAATCGCACAGAAAAAGATTCTTCCGGTACGCGAGCAGTACGACCATGAGGGGGTTTTCCCATGGGATGTGGTTGAGGCGATGGCTGCGGCGGATTTGTGCGGTCTGTATATTCCCGATACCTACGGCGGCTTCGGAGGCGGGGTGTTCGAACTCTGTCTGGCGGTTGAAGAACTTTCAAAAGTGTGCGGTGGTATTTCACTCGCAATGGCCGCTACCGCACTCGGAACTTTTCCCATTCTGCTGTTCGCCAGCGAGGAACAGAAACAGAAATATCTGCCCGAAATCGCCGCCGGAAAAATCCTGGCGGCATTCGGTCTCACCGAAGCGAACGCCGGTTCCGACGCTCTCGGTATGAAGACGACTGCGGTGGTCGACGGCGATTCATATGTACTCAACGGTACCAAACAGTGGATCACCAACGGTGAGAACGCCCAGGTGTATATTGTTTTTGCTAAAACAAATCCGGCAAAGGGTGCGCGCGGGATCAGTGCTTTTATCGTGGAAAAAGGTACTCCCGGTTTCTCGTTCGGCAAGCATGAGGATAAAATGGGTATCCGCGCTTCGAGCACGACGGAACTCGTATTCCAGGACTGCCGGATTCCGAAGGCCAACCTGCTCGGCAGAGAGGGGTTGGGATCGGTGATCGCCATCAACACGCTCAATTTTTCCCGTCCGGGAGTGGGTGCCCAGGCACTCGGCATTGCCGCCGGAGCACTCGACGATGCTATCACCTATT
This sequence comes from Chitinispirillaceae bacterium, assembly GCA_016930275.1. Classification (GTDB taxonomy): domain Bacteria; phylum Fibrobacterota; class Chitinivibrionia; order Chitinivibrionales; family Chitinispirillaceae; genus JAFGNB01. The sequence continues at coordinate 27,008 of JAFGHA010000080.1, read as the reverse complement.
CGCGTCAACGAGTGCAGTTCGGTGAGCCGATCAGCGCCTTTCAGGCGGTGCAGCACATGCTCGCCGATATGGCTACCGAGGTTGAAGCCGCTAGAGCGCTGCTCTATGCGACCGCCCGGACCGTTGATGCCGGCGAAAAGAAATTCGCCAAGGAGTCGGCCATGTCGAAGCTCAAATGCAGTGATGTCGCCATGCGGGTGACCGTGGACGCACTGCAGGTAATGGGCGGCTACGGGTATATGCGTGAATATCCGATGGAAAAACGGATGCGCGATGCGAAGATTACCCAGATTTATGAAGGTACCAATCAGATTCAGCGTAACGAAATCGCATTACAGCTGATCAAGGGTGCAGCCGCCGCGTAAAGAGAATGATCGGGCTTTGTCCGATGGTGGATCGGAAAAACAATTCGGCGATGCCCCGTCCGTAATTACGGTGCGGGGCTTTGTTTTTTCCGGCAGGTGAACGTTTCTGAATGGTGAAAAGGATCAGGGAAGGTAATGCGAAAACTGGAAATAGCACCGTCGATACTTGCGGCGGACTTCAGGATACTGGAACGGGAAGTGAAAGCCGCCGAAGCCGGCGGTGCCGACCGGATACATTGCGATATAATGGACGGTGTGTTCGTTCCCAACATGAGCTTCGGGCCGATGGTGGTGGAAGCGGTGAAAAAATGTGTCGCAATTCCGCTCGATGTGCATCTGATGATTGTGGAACCGCACAAGTACATTGGTGCTTTCCGTGATGCCGGCGCCGATAACATAACCGTTCATGCCGATGCGTGCGCCGATCTTCCGGGAACGCTTGACGGAATTCACGCTGGCGGGGCGCAGGCGGGAGTCTGCGTGAATCCCGACAAACCGGTGTCGCTTTTCGAGCAGCATCTCGACAAGGTTGATCTGGTCCTGATCATGTCGGTTTTCGCCGGGTTCGGCGGCCAGGCGTTCATGTCGGAAACGCTCGAAAAGGTCCGGGAGCTGGTGCTTCTCAGGGAACGGCGGCAGCTCGATTTCTCGATTGAAATTGACGGTGGAATCAATAAAACGACCGCTGCGGAGAGTGTCGGCAGCGGAGTGGATATTCTGGTTGCGGGAAGTTACGTTTTCGGCGGCGACGATTACGCCGTGAGAATACGGGAATTGAGGGATGGGGAGAGGTCGTGAACGCAGCGGCGCCGACAACAGTCGCATCAATCATCTGTGGAACCGTCGCTAGCATCTTCTTCATATTTGGTTGTGCCGGACCGGTTGATGAAAACGCTCCCGATTATGCTGAATTCGAAAGCGTCCGGCAGCACCTCAAGGTCTACAGTATCTATCAGGACCGTGTTCCCGCCGATCCATTCGCTTTTGAAACGCCTGAGGATATCATGCTGGCCATCGCGGATACGCTCTACGGCAGCGATATCAATCATCATTATACCCGTTATCTTTATGATGTACCTCCCGCCGTCACCACAACGTCTTCCGCGGAATCGATAGCACCACTTGCGGTAGCAGGTAATGAAATCGTTACCTTCGATTCCCTTACCGATTCGACGGCATGCATTAAAATCAAATCATTCGAATACGGCGTGACGTTCAATCAGTTCATGGCGCTGCTGCCGAAGGTGTACAACCGTTTTCCCAATCTCATCATTGATCTGCGGTCGAACGGCGGCGGGGAAATAGATGAAGCGACTTCCATTATCGACGCATTCCTGCCGGTCAATACACCGTATATTCAGGCACGCGAACGCGAGTATCATGAAGATACGCATACCGATACGACGATTGACTGGCATCCGTGGCGTACGGTCGAGATCGCCCGGGTTGAATTGCGGGATAAGAAGATAGTCATACTGATGGATGCCAACAGTGCCAGTGCATCAGAGATCGTCATCGCCGCACTCAAGGACGGTCCCACCGGGGCGACCCTGGTGGGAACACGCTCCTACGGCAAGGGTATCGGCCAGATCCGGTTGCAGAGACGCGATCGTCTTACTCTTCAGATCACCTTTCTTCAATTGAAAGGAATCACCGATCGAACCGGTGATTACCACCATAAAGGTATTGAACCTGATATTCCTGCGAGCGGTACCTGTGAACAGTGGTTACTCACTGCCGTTCAGGTGCATGAGCCGCAGGTGACGTCTCTGCCACCCCAGAACCCGTGCAATAGGAATAAACAGGCACCGAGGTTCACCCTGGAACCGGCCGGGTACCGGGTAGTTTACGAAGAGTAGTTTGTTGTGACATACTGCAATCACGCACTCATCAATTACGGACAATTTACCGAAATCGTGTTGATGCCGAATCTCCGGAGTTCCCGCAGAGCGGAATCGAACCGGGCGCCCCGGTGGGGGTAACATTCGTCGCATGAATTATCCCGTTGATCTTTCCATCGAAAAAGTGGTTCATGGCGGACGCGGACTCGCCCGTACCGGCGAGGGCGTGGTGCTTGTCGACGGCGTACTTCCCGGTGAAAGGGTTCGGGCCGTGGAAACCGGGAAAATAAACGGCATGCGTATTTTCCAACCTCTCGAACGGTTAAAACCGTCGGCCGGACGGCGTGATCCACCCTGCAGGTATTTCGGGAATTGCGGCGGGTGCGACTGGCTGTTCATCGAACCGCAACTGCAGGCGCAACTCAAGCGATCGATATTCATCGAGGCGTTAGAACGCATCGGTAAATTGACCTCCCTGGCGATACCGGAAATAGTCGCCGGTCCTGAGTACGGCTACCGGCGCAGGGTGCAGGTGAAAATCAGTACGGAAAAGAAAACGGGCTTTTTTAAACGGGGATCGAATGATGTCGTGCAGATCGAAAATTGTCCGCTCTGCACGGAACGGATCAACGGACTGCTCGCGCGATGCGCACGGGAACCGGCATTGCTCCCTGATGACTGCGCAAACCTGAAAGTGATCGATGGCGACCGTATACTTGCTTCACAACCGGTACTTGATGGATGTACGGCAGCAGTAACGGAGATCTACTGTGGTGAACGCCGGTTCACGGTTACCGGTGATGATTTTTTCCAGAGTAACGCGCCGCTGCTTGTGCGGATGGCGGAGTGGATTGCCGCCTGCTGCAGTGGTGAAACGCTGGTGGACCTGTACGGAGGAACCGGATTTTTTTCGGTGATGCTCGCCGGAAAATTCAGCGGCGGTATGCTGATCGAGAGCGACCGGAAGATGGTTCGACGGGCACGGGAAAATTTCAAAGACAACGGTATTAAACATTTCACGGCAGTCGCCGTACCTGCCGAAGCGGTGGAAGGACATATCCCCTCAAAACCTTCGGTACTGCTGGTCGATCCCCCGCGTCCGGGACTCACCAGAAACGCCCGGGAAGCGGTCGGCAGGATCGCCGCGGAAACACTCGTCTATGTATCGTGTAACTGTGCCACACAGGCACGTGATGTCGGGTACCTGGTAAAAAAGTGCGGCTATTCCATTGTCGCGAGTGCTCTCGTCGACCTCTATCCCAACACGCACCATACCGAAACCGTGGTGGTTATGAAGAGACGGGGTGACGGGGTGACGGGGTGACGGGGTGACGGTTCTCGTCGTCACAAAGTCCCTCCGTCTCCCTGTTTCTTGTATCTTGTTTCTCGTATCTTCGCGAAAGAGTATTTTTAGATTATGAGTAATATCGCGATACTTATGCCGCAGTGGATCGGGGAATTTGTCTGTGCGTTGTCGGTGATTTCCCGGAAAACGGCAGCAACCGACGACCATATAACCCTGATTGTACCCCAGCATCTCATACCGCTCTGCACGCTGCTTACCACGCTTCCTTACTTTCCCTACCGGCGGGCGACACGAAGTGAACTGCTCGATTCAATTGCCGGCGTCAAGCGGCAGCGGTTTGACAAGCTTTACATATTGAATCATTCGCTTTCGACCGGCTGGTTCGGCATGCGGACGGGAGTTCCGGTACGCCGCGGGGTGAGCGGCGGACTGCTGAATCCTTTTCTGACGGAAACCGCTTCCGTCTCCGGAGCGGGGAGCGGGCAGCATATCACCAGCGATTACGCCGCGATTCTCGAAGTCGATGACGTCTCGCCGGATGCATGGCCGGGAGTACCGGTACCACCGTCTCAGGAGCATGCCGGAAAAGTGGTACTGTGTCCGGGTTCCCGAAACGGAACCTCGCGTCAGTGGCCCGGATACCGTGAACTGGTGAAACTGCTGCCGAGCTACGACTTTGTTATTCTCGGTGATCAGGGCGATGTTGAAGAGGCGAAAAGTATCGCATCACATCTGCCGCACCGGGTACATAATCTTGCCGGAAAAACGACCATTGAAACTGCCGCTTCCATACTTTCAGCCGGGTCGGTGGTAATCGCGAATCACACCGGGTTGATGCATCTCGCCGGATACATCGGCGTACCGGTGGTCGGTATTTTCGGCCCCACTTCCGCAGTCCGGCACCGACCGCTCGGAGAAGCGGCACGCAGTGCAACGGCGCAGGCTCCCTGTGTCGGCTGCAACAAAGGGACCTGCTCACGAAAAGACATGATTTGTCTATCTGAGATCTCACCGGGGCAGGTACTTGAGCTTGCCGGCTCGGTGGTTCGACAGCCTGCCTGATGCATATCCTTCAGATCAATACCGAAAAAGGGTGGCGCGGTGGTGAACGCCAGACGCTGCTTTCGATGCAGGGCCTGCGCAAAGCCGGAATACGGGTAACATTGCTCTGTCTGAAAGAAAGGCCGCTGTTTTGCAAGGCTGCCGAGGGCGGCTATGAGGTCATTGGTGTGAAAAATCAGTTTGGTGCGCTGCTGCATCTGCTGCTGCGGGGAAAGCGGTATTCGGTACTGCATGCACAGAGTTCCCGGGCGTTCGGTGTTGCGGCGCTTGCCACGCTTCTGGCGAGAGTCCCACTGGTGTATACGCGCCGTACCGTGTTTGCCCTTCACGGGTTTCTGTCAAAATTAAAATTCCGGAGAGCGTCGGCTTTGCTTGCCATCAGCAAAGCGGCGGGGCAGGCGATTGAACGTGCGGGGTTGCCGCAACCGGAAATCATCAGCAGTATGGTTATCCCCTCTACGGGAAATCAAGAACGGATTGTCCGTTTCAAAAGGGATAATTCTCTGGACGGCAAACTGATCGTTGGTGTTGTGGCTGCATTGACGCGAGAAAAAAACCCGTTTGGTATGGTCGATACGGCTCGAATTGTCTGCAGACAGATGCCGCAGGTTTGTTTTGTGCATTTTGGCGACGGAGCGTTATTGAACGAAATGCGAGATCGTATCGCACAGGCACAATTGCAGGGTAACTACTTGTGTGCGGGATTTCAGGAAAAAGTGGAGGAACTGTTCGAAATGTTTGATGTCTTTGCCATGGCCTCATTGGCTGAAGGGCTTGGCAGCAGTGTTCTTGATGCATTTGCCGCCGGGATACCGGTTGCTTCAAGTGATGCCGGTGGTTTGGCGGAGCTGGTGCAGGGAAGAGGGTTGCTCTCTCCGAAAGGAGATGCTGAACTGCTTGCGAAAAATATTACTACATTGCTTACCACCCGTAAACAGGCAGCGGCACTCTGCAGTATCGCGAAAAGATATGTCGTGGAAAATCACGGCATGAAGGTCCTGACGGAGCGTTATATCGCACTCTATCGTTCCGTAATGACCCGGAACCTGTAACGGAAAACTCTTATACGGCTTTCAATGATGCAGCGGGTCGGGCGGGTCGCCATTTTTCGCATAAGCAAATATTCTGCAGCGCTCTGATTAAACGTTGGATGCGGAAGAAGAAACAGACGTTCACTCGCTGTCCGCTGAGGAATTAGAGTGCGTATGTTGCAAATGCCGGGCGAATTCCCGTGACAACCGCCGGAGCAGCCGGTACGGTTTGTATCCCCAGAATTCACAGCCGCTTCCCCTGAGAACCTTCTGTTCGATGAAGGTAAGGAACCGGTATTTGAACCGCTCGTGCGGGAGACGGACGTTTGATTTTCCGTGATACTGCAGCAGGTGTTTCCAGTTCATGGCGGCGATCATATCGTGCATGACGGCGGGATGGGTTCCGCTGTACCGGGAGAGTTTCTCCAGGGAACCATAATCGAATACCGGTGGAATCTCAACTTTGATGTTATCTCCCCAGTAGATTGTTTCCATGGCAAGTTTACGTACGCAGGTGATCCGGGGATCCCGGACGTGGCCGTAATGGAATATGTCGGCGTCGAGCTGCACGGCGTTTACTTTACCCCCGCCGGCATACCGGAACGACTGCGCGTCACCGACCGAGACGATGGTACCGTTGTTCCGGATTATGCGTATTTCACGCGGATACCACTTGTGACTGACGATGTGGTGGCGATAGTCTCCCCAGAAATGTTTGTATTTGAACAGAAAACCGTCGACTTCTTTTGAATCATTAAAATACCGGCAGGCTTCCTGAATGGTGGCGAGATACCGTTCGTGCACTACCTCATCTGATTGCAGGTAAAAACACCATTTCCCGCTGCAATGATCAAGAGCGAGGTTGGTCTGCTGACTGAAAATCCTTCTTCGCAGTTGATCAAGATCCGTCCATTCGGTATCAATAATTCTGATCTTCGGGTCACCAATTTCAGCAACACGTTCCCGTGTACAGTCATCGTTATCACCACGGCCGATGGCAATAATGAATTCATCACATATCGGTAAGATCGATCTGATCGATTCCACGTACGGGTAGCATAATTTATGAGTATTGCGGGCGAAGGTGAATCCGCTGATAAGCATTCAGTAAGTCACTCCATGCAAGTTGATACTGTTAATCCTGCCGAGGTAAAAATAGTATCATGCAGTGGAATCGGCAGCGGATATCTCACGCTGCAATGATTGTTCCCAATACAACAGGTGTTTGAAATAGATACCAAAGGCTGAATTCACCGCAAGAACGAATCCGGTTTTCCCGTCAAGAAATCCTGCTTGCAGCAGGTACATCTTGATAAACTTGGAACAGCCGTGGAGCAACGCCGCGGTAACTGAACCTCGCTTCCGGTTCCCGATACGTTGTTCTGCGGCCAGCGCAGTAAAAAAACGCATTTTATCAAGGTGTGAAACGAGGTCCGGATAGCTGTAGTGGTACAGCAGCCCGCCGATAGTGCCGATAGTACCGCGAACTTCGACCGATTCATGGATCAGCTTTTCATTAAACCCTGCTTTATGTTTCTCGAACAAGCGAACCGGCGTATCGCTATTCCAGCCGCTATGACGTATCCAGCGGTCCACGTACCAGGTTCTACGTTTCAATCGGTAGGCATCAAACCGAATGGTACCATCACCGCCGAGAATGTGCTGAATTTCATTACGGAGTTCCGGGGAAACCTCCTCGTCAGCATCAACCGAAAGAATCCATGAATGAGATGCGCAGGCAACTGCTTTCTGTTTTGCCGGTCCGAATCCGTGCCATTCCGTGTGTTCAATGCGGCAGTTATGTTCCCTGGATAGGTCGAGTGTCCGGTCGTTTGATCCGGTGTCAAGTATGACTATCTCATCTGCCCATGCAACCGACGCGAGGCAACGTCCTATATTCCGTTCCTCATTTTTGGTGATGATGACAACGGATAGTTTTTCCATCGTAGGGTGCTCCCGTGCAGGTACACTGTTCTTTCTTCGGTCCGTCGCAGAACAAAGAGAGTTTTGCCGTTAATAAAATACTTTCAGGCGGAATTTATTTTATATGATTGAAGGTTCGATTCATTTTTATGAAAGCGGATGCATGCCGGCAGCAGTTTCTCTTATCATTGCCGTATACAAAAAACCCGATTTTCTCGAAAAGGTGTTCCTCAGTTGCGCCAACCAGACGTTCCGGGACTTTGAAATAGTCGTTGCGGACGACGGCTCGGACAATCAGATTGCGGATGTCATACTGAACTACCGTGCCGTACTGCCGATGCCGATACGTCACGTATGGCACGAGGACAGCGGCTTCAGAAAAACGGTCATCGCGAATGAGGCGGTCGCCCGTGCCTCGGGGGAGTATCTGCTGTTCATCGACGGAGACAGCGTACTGCATCACCGGTTTGTCGAACGTCACCACCGGCACCGGCGTAAGGGGACCGTTCTCGCCGGCCGCAGGGTAATGCTCACCGCGGAGGTAACGGCCGCTCTGACCAATGACGATATTCGCAGCCGCAGGATCGAACGGCCCGGATTCTGGTGGAACGGCTGTCTGCGCCGTCAGCGCAAACACGGGTTCTATATCCCCGGTTCATTTGCAATAGAGAACACATTCAAGAAGCGGTACTGGATCATCGGCGCTAATTTTTCGATGTTCAAAGAGAATTTCGCGGCGATCAACGGGTACGATGAAACCATTACCGGGCGGGGCGGCGAGGATATCAATCTGACAGAACGGGTTCGTCTGGCAGAAATGCCGATCAGAACAATTACCCGGGAGGCATTGCAGTATCATCTTTTTCACCGGTCCGATCCCGTTCCCCACGACGATGCGGCGTTTGAACGGCTGCGCAATCCCGCCGCCGCATGGGCGGAGCAGGGGCTCTCAGGGCACTTCGGCCGGGAAGAATCGCCTGCCGTATAAACCGCACTTGACAACCCCGTCGCAATCAGGGTACTGTTCTGCAGAGATGCTATTGTTCCGGCAATTAACTATGCACAATATAGCTCACGCTGAGTTCATCGAAGTGCAGCCCCTCGGAGGGCTCAGGGTAAACTCAGCTCACCATGAGTGGACAGAAAACATTGATCCGGAATAACTGAGCAGTTACAAAAAAATTATAAATATTCAACCACCGGTTTTCCGGAAACCAACATATAGATTCAGACTGCTTTTTTCACTCTTCTCATCGGGATAAGGGACGATTCCATCCCGGTTAACCTGACTGGAACAGAGAGTTCAAACAAACATGATTTCAATCGTCATTCCGACCCGTAATCGCGGAAGCAGCCTCAAAGTATGTCTTGCGGCACTCCATCGTGAGAAGAACGGGATCGGCGAACATGAAGTTATTGTGGTGGATGACGGATCAACCTCGGAGGAGCGTCGCCGTAATCAGCGCTGCTGTGAGCACTTTCAGGCCCGGTATGTCCTTCTGGAGCGGGGGCACGGTATGGCGGTGGCGCGAAACACCGGTTTACGTGTCGCACAGGGCGAGTGGGTCGTTTTTCTTGATGATGATGTGACGGTTGACAACGGGTGGGGATCGGTTCTCGTGGCGGTGCTCGGGAAGGCTGCTCCGGATGTCGTCGGCATTGAGGGAAAGGTTGCCGGCCTCGGTGGCGGTCTCTGGGACCGGGAGGTGGAGGTAACCGCCGGAGGGGCGTGTCTGACCTGTCATATCTGTTACCGAAGGTCGGTACTGCTCGATGCCGGTGGTTTTGACGGGCACTTCGAATTTGAAGGGCCGTTTCATGAAGATCAGGAACTGGCGGCCCGTATGCAGCGGCGGGGCCGTATCATGTTCGCCGCCGGACTTGTCGCGTTTCATCAGCCGAGAAAAAATCCGTTATTCTCCTATGTCACCCTAGCACCGCAACGGATAAAACAGGTGTTGCGTGCCGATTTTTATTTCTGGAACAAGGATCCCGAAGGGTACAGCCACTTCCGGCATGCGAAAACCTTCAAGGGTACCTATATGGCGGTCCTGCTCAAATATACCTGGATCACACTGCGGCGACGCCAGGCGGCTTCGCTCGTGCGCCATCCGCTGCAGGCGGCGGTGCTTCTCGTTTCCTGTTGTGTTGCACAGCTGCACGCATGGCAACTGCTGCCGTATTTCATCGCACGGGCGCGTGGCGGAGCACGGAAACGGGAAGTCTGGTTTGCCGCAGCGATTCCCGACAATTCGCAGGGAGGTGTGCGCCGGTTGATGGGTGAACTTGCCCGGGGAATCGAAACCCACGGTTATCGTCCGGTGGTTATCTGCCGGGAATACCGCAAAGGCGGTTATCCGCTTTTTTCGCTCATGCTTGCGGTACGGCTGCTCAGGAGGCTCTTCAATCCGCCTGCCTGTATTATCGCCCGGTCAACCGACGCATTTTACCCGCTGCTGCTGCGCCGGGTACTGCCGCTTTCGACAAAAATCATTCTGCAGAACCACGGATGGGAGGAGTACGTGTACGAGGTGCAGCGCCGGTTGTCGTCATCGATCATCGGTAATCCGGTCAGCTGGAAAGCACATCTGGTGCGGTTTCCCCTTCTCCGGGCGACCTTACGGATGGCTGATTACTGCCTGTGCGGCACGGTCGCCGACATGCGGTGGATCACCCGGAGGTATCCGCTGCAGCGTACGAAAGTACGGTATGTTCCGAACGGTGTTGACATTCCGGATAACGGACGTTCAAACTCCGATACGTCATTCGTGTTTCTCAGTGTCGGAACGTTTACCTGGAGAAAAAATCACCCCTACACGTTTGCGGTTTTCAAGCGGATTGTCGCGGCGCAGGCCAGGGCACACCTGTACTGTGTGGGTACCGGAAAAGTACCGGAAGATGACCATAATGGAAGTATCACGTTCATTCCTTCGGTACCGATGAACGAGATGGGAAGCTGGTACCGTCGATGCCCGTTTTTCATCCACACCTCCCGTTATGAAGGCGGACACGCGCTTGCGCTGCTGGAGGCGATGGCGCACGGAGCGGTCTGTTTTGTTTCACCGGAACCCGCGAATCTCGAAGTGGTGGTTCACGGGCGCAACGGAATCGTACTTGATGGATGCGACCACGGAAAAGACGCGTCACGTATTCTCGATGTGATGAATGATCAACAATCGTGTGCGGAACTTTCTGCCGGAGCGATAAAGACGGCGGGGCGTCACCGGTGGGAACGGCAGACGCGCCGGTTGCTGCGGGTGCTGGAGCCGGAGGAAAATCTTCTGTAGCGTTTCGTACTAATCCTTTATCACTTCGGTACGCGTTTACGTTGAGATAATTCGATGATTCCGATTATCCCCAGAAATATCATTTCACCTCCCGTGTATCCGAAAAGCAATTTCGCTCCCGAGGCGGTGAAACCATACGAATGCAGACCGGTACCGAGCAGGTTGACGCCGATCCAGGTACACATTACCAGCATTGCGGCGATGATCGCACCGATTGCCATGCCGGTATCGGCGATCATCCTCCCCCGCCTTGCGTGAAAAACGATCATGCACCATAAGATGATCAGCAGTGCGCCGTTTTCCTTCGGGTCCCATCCCCAGAAGCGTCCCCACGCCTGATCCGCCCACATGCCTCCGGTTACCGTACCGGTGACGGTAAAGAGCATTCCGAAGGCGAACACGCCATACACCGCTCCGGCGATACGGCCGAGTCTATCTTTGTCGCCGGCTCGCAGTACGCGGTGGAGCAGATAGACATGTGCGATAAATCCGGCCCCGAGACATCCGGCGTAGCCAAGCGCGATGGTGATGATATGCGTGGTGAGCCAGAACCCCGAGTCGAGGATCGCGGCTAGCATACCCAGCGTATCGCCGTCGGCGGCAAACCGTCCGGCGATGTGCAGGAAAATGAATCCGGAAAGCGAGGCGGTAAGCAGGCCGATGGAACGAATGCGCAGAAACTCAAGTATCAGCCCTATAATGATGGTGGCCCAGGCGACGAAAATAAACGTCTCGTAGAGATTGGTGACCGGCGGATGGCGCATGATGATCATTCTGAGAATGATACCGGCGGTGCAGAACAGCCACCCGGCGGCGATACCTGCGGTACTGCAGCGTGCGGCTGTTTTCCCCCGTGAAAAGAGCGCCGTAAGCGCGAAAAGCGCGGCGATTCCCAGAATGATTTTCGCGATGAAAAACGCGCCAAGCCGGTTGTAAAAAAGTTCGAGCGCCGTATCGGGGAGGGCACCGGCGGACAGGGATGACCTCACTGCAGCGGAAAAGGTGGTAACCGCATCGTCGAAACGTTTCCGGTTTCCTGCTTTATACGCATGGTAAATGGTTATCAGGGCTTGCAGTGCAGGTTGGCTGAGGACTTTGCTGCGGTGTGCGGCGATACATCCCCACGGACTGTACCACACGTCATCACCGTTTTCCCGTAGGGGAATCAGATGCGGCGGTGTGTTTTCTGCTGCGGAACTGATGGCATACATCGTTCGTGTAATTTCGATAATCGAGTGGTCGATTGCCGTGAGGCTGTCGGTGCCGGTATTTCTGATCGCGGTCATGCGTCGGGCGAGAAACGGCTGCAGACGCAGCATGTCGAGAAATGACGGAGGCATGTGCGGATCGATCAGGACACGGGGAAGGTCCGGGGTCGTATCTGCGGCTCTGATATGAAATACGGGATCAGGCAGAAGAAAACTGAATGTTGACGCAAGAGACCGGTAATCGATCAGATTTGTGTAGATGCGCAGGATCTCACGATCAAAGGGCGATTGACGGTCGGCGGACGTTTTCCGCGCGGCGTCGTAATACCGTTGCAGAGCTTCGGCCGCGGCGGAAAGCGCGGCATAGGAATAACGGCGTTTACGTTCCGGAGGAATTCCGAGCGTACGGGCGACTTCGGGGTTGTTGATCAGAAACACCTTGTCGAAATCCGCCTTTTCCGGGGTAAAGAGTACACGGCAGAGCCACTGCAGCGCGGAACTCTCCGCAAGGCGGCGCTTTCCGGAATACTGCAGCAGTTTGTTGCGCGCAAAGGTATCGAACGGTTTTTTTCTGCCGTTTTCGAGGACGGTAACCGATCCGAACGAAGCAGCGGAAAATCCTGCAGCGCCACCGGCAGGTACCATGATGAGTAGCACCAACCAGAACGGAAGCACCGATCGGAAGACAATCCCCGGGTGGCTGCGGATCGTACCGTTCTTTTGGTATGGTTTATTCACGTGTAGTCTCCCGGAGCAGCGAAAGATGACGGATCATCTTTACCAGAAAATACAGGAAACAACCGGCAACGATAACCATACTTGCAATGTAAGGAAGATAACGTAGCGGGTTTTTCACAACGGCAAGTGTGGATACATACCTGCCGTTCTGTTCGTTGTAGCCCATCTGATAGAACGTAAATGACCGGTATCGGTACGGACGGTTCATCTCGACAACCACCTCGCGGTCGATATTGGGACCGAACAGACGCAGGCGGGTTTCAAACCGTTTCGGCTTTCTGGTACCGGGATGCCACTCAACACTGAACTTCTGCAGTTCCATTTTCAGCGGCAGGGCAAGCGTGACGGGGTGCAGCCAGACCGTTACGGTATCGCTCCCGCAGATTACCGGAAGCCGGTGTCCGGAGCCGGCATAAACATAGTGTGGTGTACCTGTCGGGCAATCACCTTTACGCAGAGAAAAAACGATCCCCGGAACATTGCGGCCCCGTTCGGTGGAGGTCGCAACGGGTGATAGAGCGGTAACCGTGCCATTGCCGGAGGGGCTCAAGGTCGCGCCGCAATTGGTGTAGACTTTATCAATGGAGAGTTGTACTCCGGCAGGTGGAATCCGTAACTGCTTTCCATCGCGGAGATGACCCAGATCGTACCGGAACGTTTTTGTACAGGGCCTGCCGTTTTTTACGCCGTTTACTACAACAGCAAATTTCCACAAGGAAAAATCGTAGGTTTGGGTAGCCTGTTGCCCTTCGGCAAGAGTTACCGCCGATTCCTGCACGAAGGTGGAGGCAACGACTGCCCCTCCCACGAGCAGCGCCACCCCGATGTGCATGATGAAAATCCCTGCGGTTGAAAGCGTAACCGGTCTTTTCTTGAATGCCGCCGCAAGCAGGTTGACCGAAAGAAGAGCGACGAGTGTGCGAACCGCAGGAAAAGGAACAAACCCGCCGATCAGGATAATCCACGCGTTGAAAAAACGTTCCTGTGCAGAATAGATGCCATGATCCACCTGATACAGTGTTCCCCACACCACAAGGATAGAGAGAAAAATCAGGCTGACGACCGTGAGCCTGAGTGATCCGAGTGATTTCAGAATAATTTTTACCAGGGGGGGAAGTCGCATAATCACTCTATGAAGATTTTTCCCGTACGGGCGGGTTTCAAACCCGCCCTCATTCTGCAAGGAATACAAATAACAAATATAGGCTACCAGAAGAAGAATGGGATATGAAAAAAACAGCGACTACCAAAGAGCAGTGGAACTCTGTAGTTTAATGGTAACCGAAATTTTGTCGGAGTACTCGATATCTGTTCCCGATCACCCGCATGCAGCGAGAAGCTCTTCCGGCGTTACCGATGCGGTACCGAGTTGTGCCACCGTGATGCCTGCCGCGTGGTTGGCAAGATATGCAGCCTCGAACGGGCTCGATCCGGCAGTGATTGCAGCCGAAAAAACACTGATGACCGTATCGCCGGCACCGGTAACGTCAAATACTTTCTGGGCAACCGTCGGCAGGTGCCGGAACCGGCGATTTTCTTTCTCGAACAAGGCCATTCCCCGTTCACTCAGTGTAATGAGAAGGTACTGCAGATTATAATCGTCGATGATCTGCCAGCCCAGTTGTTCCACTTCGCGATCACTGCAGTGGTGGTACGGCCGTCCGAGCAACACGTGCGCTTCCTTGAGGTTGGGGGTGATGATGGAAGCCCCCTTGTAGAGATGCATATGCCGGTCTTTCGGATCGATTGCGATGAATTTACCGTCGGCATTGCATTTTTCTATAATAGGGGTAATAAATTCCGGTGATATGACCCCTTTTCCATAGTCCGAAATGATCACCCCGTCCGCCTGAACGATTTCCCGGTTGAACGCTGCGATGAGCGCTGCGTTTTCATCATCATCGAGATCACCTATTTTTTCACGGTCGGCCCTGACCACCTGCTGTTGCCTCGCAATAATGCGTGTTTTGATCGAGGTAGGCCGGTTGGGTGATTGATGGACACCGGAGGTGTCACACTTCGCCTCCGATAACATTTCAAGAAGCAATCTGCCGTTTTCGTCGTTACCGCACAACGACAGAAGTGATGTATTTACGCCGAGCCGCACCAGATTCTGAACGACATTCGCCGCCCCGCCGAGCCTGCGGGTGACCGATTCAACCGCCACCACCGGGACCGGTGCTTCGGGTGAAATCCGCTGCACGTCTCCCCAGAAATATTCATCGATCATGGTATCGCCCACAACGATCATGTTCGATGAGGAGAACTTCTTTACGATGCTTTTGAGTTGCCGCAGCGAAGGGGCTTTGAGCTCCATGGTCAGAATCTCCAGTTGATGAGATGAAGTATAAACTGGTAAAAAGGCATAAACAGAGGATTTATTACTAAAGAAAGTACGGGGCGGTGGACTACCCACTCCAGAATCAATAACGATAAAAATATCGGGGGGATGTACCTGGTCATCCTGAGGTAATCGGGAATCACACTGTCGGGGAGTACACTGAGAACGATTTTTGATCCGTCGAGCGGGGGAATCGGCAGCAGATTGAAAAAGGCGATACCGGCGTTGATATAAATTGCCAGCCTGAAAAAGTTTGCAAGATAACCGTGTGGCGGCATACCCGGATAGAAAATTTCTGAAAACCGGAATGTATAGCCGAACAACAGTGCCAGAAGGATATTTGATACCGGTCCCGCTGCACTGACGAGCAGAATCCCCTGTCTTTGATTTTTAAAGTATCGCGAATCGACCGGTACCGGTTTCGCCCATCCGAACGGACCGAAAAGCAGCATCAGTGTGCCGAACGGATCAAGATGGGTAATCGGGTTCATGGTGATTCTTCCTGCATCGAAGGCGGTCCGGTCACCCAGCCGGTAGGCGACCCACCCGTGCGCGCATTCGTGGATGGTGAGTGCGAACAGAACAACAGGTATTCTGAGAATAAAATATTCGAGGGAAATGTTCACGATGAAGCACTGCTTTCTTGAAGGAATAGTTATCTGTAGTAAGAATACGATAATTTTTAATGGTTACTTTTCAGCATTGACATTTACGCCCCCTGAATCCCCCGAAGGGGGACTTCTGTTGAATAATACTCCGGTATTCTAAGTCCTTACACGTCCCACTGCGGGGGATTGTCACTGCCGTTCCTTAAGCGTAAGGTATCCGGTGCATTGCACCTTTCTGTTATACCGCGTCTTAGGGGGCGTCCTGATCTAAGGTCAGAAAATAGTTTATGGAAGAGATGGCTCCTGTCTGATAGCGCTAAGGTCGATCCCCGATGCGCTTACCATTTCGGGAATCTGCACGAACCGGTAGCCATCGGCACGAAGTGTATCGATCAGCATGCCCAGAACGGTATGCACCTGCATGGCCGGGTCTCTGCGTTGCGTGCCGAGGTGCATGAGGATGATACCGCCGTTGATACCGTCCGGCTGCAACCGGGCAAGGTGGACTACCTTGTCGAAAAAAGCCATAGGGGTATGAAATCCGGGTGTGGTGCTGTCGGGAATCCAGTCGTTACTGTCGAGGCCCAGTAGCCAGGTGCGCCCCTGTCGCCATCCGATATGCAGATATCCCGCCTCCCGGGCCCAGCGGCAGATCTCCCGGTTGTACTCACCGTATGGTGCTCGCCAGATTGGAGCGAAGGGAAGACCGGTGGTCGTGAAAAAAAGATCCTCCGCCCGTCGGAATTCCTCCCGCAGCCGTGATGCCGTCATTTCAGGCAAGGTACGGTTGGTGCGATCCATGGCATAGCTGGTGAGATGCGGATGGCTGAACGTGTGGTTGCCGCACGCATGTCCTTCGGCAACGATGCGGCGGGTGATATCGGGGTACCGCCGGATGAAGTGTCCAGTGAGAAACATGGTCGCGGAGACCGAATGGCCGGCCAGAGTGTCGAGAATGGCGGGGGTCACATTGGCGAGTGATCCGCCGTCAAACGTCAACGCGACCGTCTTCTCGTCTCCCGATCCATTTACAAAGTGATAGGGAACCGTCGTGCAGGGGAGTACCGAAGCCGTCGGTTTCCGTAACGGTCGTGTCAAACGGGAAACGGCGTGTGCGGCAGGAACCGGGGTGGTGTCGGCAGGGGGGAGCGGTGGGGTGACGTCGGTTGGCGACTCACGGTTGTAGGTTTTTATCTGTTCAATAAGGGCGGATCTGCTGGTCCGGAGGATACGGTTCTCCTTACGTAATTCAGCGACTTCGCGGAATACCCACATCGTGAGCACCACCGCACAAAGGGCGATCGTCAGGGAGGAATGCACGATCAGGCGTCTGATCGAACGGTCCGCCGGAGCCTGTGACGGTAAGGTCTCTTCCGCTTTTACCCTGATCATCTCCAGATCCGGCAGACAGTTTACGTTACTACAGTAAACGGTACCTTTTACGATGAGCGCCTCTTCGTGCACTACCGTTTTACCGCATTTTGAACACTTCAGTTCTTTTGGGCGATCAGTCTTTTTTTCGGGGATATGCCTGCGGCGTTTTTTTGCCGACATCTGCTTTCCGCGTTCCTTTATTCTGTAGGGGAAATCTCTTGCAACGCATTCCGTCTTAGTATATTATAATACCGGATAAAGGACACGTATTTCATGCATGCTGTTGAAGTTGATAAAGTTACAAAGATCTACCGCAAGGGATTCCGGGCGGTGCGCGTACCGGCGGTGGTCGATCTTTCTTTTTCGGTCCGTAAAGGTGCCGTCACCGGATTCGTGGGGCCGAATGGAGCCGGGAAAACGACGACCATAAAGATGATGACTGGTCTGGTCCGGCCTTCGGCAGGTACCGTTCGCGTCGGAGGGGTTGATGCCTCGTTCCCGGCTGCACGCCGGGGTGTCGCCTATCTCTCCGAACAGCCGTATTTCTATCACCATCTTACCGTACGGGAAATGCTCCGGTTCACCGCGCATCTAACCGGTCTGCAGGGGGACGAAGGCGAAAAAGAGATAACACGGGTACTCGAAATCGTTGAACTCGCCGACAGGGATGCCTTGAAAATACGGGAGATGTCGAAAGGAATGCAGCAGCGGCTCAACATGGCTCAGGCACTGCTCGGCAGGCCGCATACGCTGATTCTCGATGAACCGATGAGCGGTATGGATCCGCCGGGACGGCGTCTCTTCCGGGAGGTGATGGGACGGTTGGGCGGTGAACGGTGTACGATTTTTTTCAGCACTCATGTACTTGACGATGTCGAATCTCTCTGCGATGACGTGGTGGTGCTGCAGCGCGGTTCACTCACGTATGCGGGAACCGTCAGTACCCTGCTCGAAGAAGGATTTTCGGGGACCGATATAACGACCGGTGCGCTCGAACAACCCTGCCGGGAGGCACTGGAGGCCGCCGGGTGCACCGTCACCGGTACGGGTGACGACAACCGTGAATGCAGTATCTTCGTTCCGAAAACAACGGGAACGGATACGGTTCTCCGTCTCCTGTTTCAGCACGATATGGTTCCACGGTCGGTGGTCGGAAAATCAATGACCCTCGAAGAGCTGCTCTATCAACGTAAACGGAATACGGAACATGAAAACGACGCTGACCATAGCGGTTAATACGTTCAGGGAAACCATCCGCAACAAGGTACTCTACAATATCCTCCTTGTCGCGGCGGTCGCGCTCCTGCTCTCGCTTTCCTTCGGTGATCTCTCGATTTTCTCACGTGCGCAGGTGATGGCTGATTTCGGTCTGGCGACCATGTCGCTCACCGGGCTGCTGCTGGCGATTTTCATCGGTGTGGGGCTTCTGGGAATGGAACTGGCGAATAAAACCGTTTATGGCGTTATCAGCAGGCCGGTTTCCCGTGCATCCTTTATAATAGGGAAATTTTCCGGTTTATGCGTGACACTGCTGATAAACTTTCTCGCGATCGCACTGGTGTTTTTTCTTTCCATCAGGTTTCTGGGGGTAACGCTTCAGTCGACGGTGTTGTATGCGGTTCTGTTGCTGGGTATCGAAATGGCGCTCATTGTGGCAGCCTCAATCTTCTTTTCGACGTTCACCTCACCTACCCTCGCGGCGATATTCACGGTGGGGTTTTACATTGCGGGGCACCTCAACGATCTTCTCGACATCGGTGCGGAGCAGCAGAACAGTCCGGTATGGCAGTTCCTGCTTAAAACACTCCATTATATCCTGCCCAATCTGGAACATTTCAATATCCGCACCCGCGTCGTGTACGGGCTCGCCATACCCGATCGTTTTGTCGCCGAAGCGACCCTCTACGGAATATTGTATACGGTGCTGCTGCTGCTGCTGTCGGTACTGATTTTTTCGCGGAAAGATGTATGAGACGGCAGCGGGTATTACTTGTTGTCGTACTTCTGATCGCCGCTGCCGCGGGAACGGTTTCCCTGCAGCACGATCTCCGTTCCATCACCGGTGAAAAATGGAAACGTGAAAGTATGACCTATCTGCCCCGCAGCGACCGGATAAAACCTTTTCTTCTCGGTTTTGAAACGACGGTAGCCCATTATTTGTGGATACGGACGGTGTTGTATTTCGGTGGACATCAGATGAGCGACCGGGATTACCGATGGCTTATCGATATGCTCGATGGTATTACCCGGCTCTGCCCGTGGTTTTATCCCGCCTATGAATTTGCAGGGATTCTCGTTCCCGATGTGTGCGACAATCCTGATGCCGCCCGGGTATTGCTTGAACGGGGGATGTGGTATCTCGGCGCGAAAAAATGGAATATCGGTTTCAATCTCGGGGTTATTTACCTGAAATATTACGATGACCGGAAAATCGCTGCGGAATATTTTGCCCGTGCTGCGCTTACTCCTGGTGCTCCCCGGGAGAGACTCATGTCGATGGCGAACACTTTTTTTTCGCAGGCAGGTACACCGGTCGAAGGTCTGAATTTCCTGATGTTTGCATATGAAACTTCCGATAATCCTGAGGTGCGAACGTACCTTTCCGAAAAAATATCGGCGTTGCAAAAAGAATTCTCGGGCGGGCTGAAGGTTCCGAAACAAGAGTAATCGGTTCAGAATCGTACTGAATGAGGGATTCATCTGTCTTCGAAAAGGTTTGTATCAATTTTTCAGGGGATAGCAACAGTCACGAGTACCGGATTAAATGCATCGTTCGATTAAAAGTGAGTCACCTCTTTATGCACTCATTATCATTCAAGTTATTATGCCTGACGGGGGTGGCGTTCGTATTTTTTCTCTTGTACACTTTTACGGCAGCCGGCACGATCCAGGGGCTCGACAGCGGTGAGTACGTGACTGTTGCAGTATCGGGAGGGATCGCCCATCCGCCGGGGTATCCTCTTTATACGCTTGTTTGCCGGGCTGCACAAAAACTCATTCCTTTCGGTAACCCGGTATACAGGGGCTCACTGGTTTCTGCTCTGGCCGGGGCCTGTACACTGTTTTTGATATCTCTAACTGCGGTAGTGATAAGCGGGAGTATCATTCACGGTATCGTATGCGCATCTCTGGTAGGCTTCACACCGCTCTTCTGGACGTACTCAACCATTCCGGAAGTATTCACCGGAGCGACATTCGTGTTTTCAGCAGTGGTTGCGGGATCAATCCGGATCATTGTGGATGATCGACTCAAACCATCATGGTTTATACTCCTCGGTTGCGCTTTTGCCCTGGGAATAGCACATCACCATACTATCATTTTGTCCGCTCCGATCATTTTTTTTGCATTCCTGCATTTGTTCAGAGTACACGGTCTTTCAAAAAAAACTTTACAGAATACCGCATTATTCTGTATCTTCAGCCTGCTCGGTTTTGTACCGTATCTGATACTCATCGGAAGATCCGGCAGCTGGACCTGGGGTACGATTAATTCATTGCATGATCTGGCCGACCATTTTTTACGAAAAGAATACGGAACATTTTCATTGAGTAAAGGAAAATTGTCCGCAGGAATCACAGAAAATGTCCGAATGTTCTTCAGCGTATTTGTGAGACAGTTTTCCATTCCGATTGTCTTGGCGTTTTTAGCATCGGTAGTATTTTTCAAGTCGTTGCCAAGACGGGTATTCCAGATTCAGATCTCTCTTCTATCCACATTCATTTTTGCCGGTCCTCTTTTTGCCGTAGCGATGAAAGTAAAGCCGGTCGGTTTCACTCGCTTCATTGTTGAACGGTTCTATCTCGCTCCATTTGTCATCGCGTCGATTGCGATCAGCACATCGATGTACTTCGCAGCTCAACATTTTTTCAACAGACAGCTTAAGACAATTCTGTTGCTTGCACTTGCGGCAATCGGTTGCAGCAACGGAATCGGTCAGGTCAGAAGCAGCCACTGGACACTATTGCAGGATTATGTGAAGAATTGTTTCGCCGTTATCCCTCATCGCTCAATTGTTATGCTGAGTTCCGATTCGGAATTCGGTGGTTTTCTGTACATGCAGGAAGTTCAAAAACTACGGACCGATGTAACGGTCATTTCACCTCCATTGCTTCGGAAAACATGGTATTGCAGGTTGCTTCAGAAAAAACATCCGGATCTTGAACTGAATGCAGAACAATTCAAAATCCAGCCGGATGAGACGAATATCGCTCTCGTCAATGCGTTGAATCCTTCATGGCCGTTGTTCCTTACACCGTCATTCGAAAACAATAAAGGAATCCGGCTTTATTTCAAAAAAATACTGCCTTTCAAGGCGGTTCTTTTAAAGATTGCCCAATATGACACAGGTAAAATAGATTTGCCGTCACTTGAAAAAGAGCTCCTGCATAGCTTCAAACAATGTACCATTAACTCTTTTCCCCGTTCCGAAAAAGAAGCCGAAAGTCGGGTTGAATATGATGTGTACCTCAATTATGGAAGAACACTTCATTTTCTGGGAGATCTCTATGAGGAAAATGGAGCTCTTCAGGATAGTCGCCGGTGCAAAACGTATGCATTGAAAATGGCGGAACCATGGCTGAAACAGTAAATTTATCCGGTCGAAGTGGGCTGAAATGGATTAAAAAAAATGGATATACCTACGGTATTCTGCTGTTTGCCGTACTGTTCGGTAATTTTTTTCTTAAAATAACGTATCCCGGATTCATTAATCCGAACATGTTGAGTAGGGTTTATCTTGCGATGGCAATTGCTGAGGACGGCAGTTTTCACATCGATAACGTCGTGAATAAATACGGTGATATTCAGGACATGGCGGAATACAAGGGGCATTTGTTCAGTGATAAACCTCCGGGGTATTCAATTCTGCTGAGTCCGGTGGCGTGGTTGATTAAGATTTTTTTACCGTCGAATGCGACAATTTATACACGTGTTGAAATATTTAGACTATTTGGTGTAACGGTACCAACGGTGTTCTTCTGGTTGGTATGTTATAGCATACTGACTGGTTTCGGGTTACGTCCTCATTTAGTATTCGCATCAATTCTAATCGGTGCATTCGGAACCGTTTTTTTTATTTACTCGAATAAATTATTTTCGCATGCCCCGGCAGGTATATTGCTTTTCATGAGCATGATTTCAATGTTTCCATCGCTCTACCCACCGTTAAGAAAGGTGCCGCCTGCTTTAATCGCTTTCAGTAGCGGTTTTTTTTTGTTGCTGGCACTGTCCTTCGACTATATTCTGCTTTTGGCAGTCTGTTGTATTGGATTCACCGCTGTTCTACGCCTTATCCACGATTGGAAGACCCTGATTCCGTTCCTGCTCGGATGCGTCATTCCGCTTGCCGGTGTTTTGCTCTATAATAAAATGTGTTTTGACTCTCCTTTCCGTACCGGTTTTCATTTGCACGCCGATCCTTATTATGGCGGTTGTTATAGGAGCGGGTTTTTCGGCATTCAAGTTCCCCTGCTTTCATCAATTCCCGGGATGCTCATATTTCCACAAAGAGGCCTTCTATTCTTTTCGCCGGTTCTATTGTTTTCAATTGCCGGTTTTCGAGAAATGTTGAGAAATGAAAAATTTCGGCAGTTCGGATTATTGTCGCTTGTTGCGACCGGAGCGGTAGTTGTTTTTTCAATGACCACCGTTGATTGGAAAGGGGGATGGTCTGCTGCAACCCGTTATCTGGTGCCGGTAATTCCTGTTCTTGTCGGCAGTCTGGCGATTTTTCTGCAAACCAACCAAAGGTCTTCTCTGCTTTTGCGCTGTATGGCGGGATTCGCTCTCGTTGGTTTTTTTCATGCCGGGATTGCATTGCTGACATTCAGCGATTTTCCCGATATCTTCATTAATCCCCTTTATAATTTTTGTTTACCGCTACTACGGAGTGGTTGTAGTACCGCATCACAATTGAAGACTCCGCCGGTAGTTACCGTGGCCATTTGGAGCGCTTTTATGGCAGGAATCGCGCTGTTGTTTCTTCTGAATCTATTCAAAGTGCTGGAAGGTAAGCAATTGATAAAAAGTATTGTTTACAGTTGTTGCATTGCTTTTTGTTTTACCACCTTTTCCCTGTATATAAAAGAGCCTGATTCATTGAAGGAAAAACAGGCAGAGTTGTTAGATTTGGTTATTCATTCCACCGGATTCGGAATCGGCCATAAGTAGCTGCCAGTTCAAATAGATCCATAGCGAGATCGAAACGGGGCCTTGGTGTATGACCGTCTGTGGCAAAACGGTTGCACGCTGGTGATATGGATTGTACAATGGTAAAACCGGTTGGAAAAATCGGTGTGCATTATGTTCCGGAGATCCAACGACATGTTAAAATGGGAATACCAGTTCATTATCGCCGAAAAATACGGCAAGGGAGTTTTCGGACACGTACTGCCGAAGGAAGTGTCGTGGAAAGTACACTATGTCAATGGTGAAAAAGTTTCAAACTGGACCGACATGACCCTCTACAATTATCTCGACAAGATCGGTACGCAGGGGTGGGAGGTCGTGGCAACAACATCGCATACGATTATCCGGACCGGTACGCTGCCGGTGGAGCATCTCTATGTTACGGCAAAACGGCCGAGAGAATAAACATAAAACTATAATCGATTCAATTGTCAATATCACTCAGTGCCTCTTGTTTGAAGTTCAGTAACATGGTGGGGTATTGAATGGAAAAAAAACTTGATATTCATGCACTGGGTCGATATACTTTGTGTATAACTTTTCCACTGGCGGAACATCGTTACGGGTGTTCAGGAAAGGGGGAAGAAATTATATTTCTTCTATCTTGATTTGTATCAGTAAGTTAAACAAGTAATTCTATTCCAATGGGAGGCTTTATGCTACGTACGAATAAGGGTTTTACCCTCGTTGAACTGATGGTTGTTATCGTTATTATCGGTGTTCTCGCCGCTCTGGCCATTCCGAAATTCACCGATGCGTCCACCAAAGCGAAAATCAGTGAAATACCTACGGTGGTCGGCAGTTGGGATCATGGGGTGATTGCACGTATTTCTGAAGTGGGTACTTGTCCAGCTGGCGAGAGTGAAATCGTTTTTGAAAATCCGAACAATAGCAAATGGTTTACCTATTCGGGGTCATATAGTGCTGCTGGGCCGGTTACAATGACGGCTTCGGTAGCCGCAGATAAAAATGTAGGTTCATTTACTAACGCGAATACCTCCGGAAATAATGGTGCAATAAGTTCAATTACTGCACAAAGCGCTATTACTCATACGGTTGGAGCTTTCGGCGACAAGTATCTTGGGAACTTCGCGCTGACAGTAAGTGGTTCATAAGAGAAATAACTACAGTTTTTACTTTCAAATCGTTACCGTTCAAATCGGTAACGATTTTTTTTGTATACCCGGCAGGGCGCATCTGCTTTAGGGTAGGGGGATGATGGTCCCAAAGTCCCGAATACACCCGACAGGGGGAAGTGTCAGCGGACGGCAAGGGTGTTCATGGTGATATAAAATCTGAAGGAGACGCAGGCAAATCGCCGGCCTGACTCAGAGGATGTGCATATAAGAAGGACATTATCTTAAAAGCCCAATATTTGCACGGAAAGCATGTATGTTGGACGGGCATAAAGCGCGAAAGTAGTGCATTTATACCACAAGACAAGCCTGTTTGTTGTGCTGGTATTGATCAAACCCCGATATTGATGGAAATATTTAGGTGAAGGTATAATGTTACCAAAATGTTGTCAGGCGTGAAAAGTTGCTTTCTATAATATAATTGTTAGGGTTTTTTTCAAAAAAGATCCGGTTGATCATTAATGCAGTACCGACAGGGATAAAGGATGTTCTAATTCGTTCATTGACCGTACTATCTAAGTATGAGAGCCGGTAGGTTGAAACAATCCAGGTACATGAATCTAGTGAGGGTAACAGATCATTCATCCAGGTTCTCTGTTCAGATTTGGGTCGAAAAAGCTGATCGGTATACCATTCAGAAGTACATGGAATTAGAAAATATGCCAATCCGGAAGGGTCCAGTATTTTTTGATCTGGATGGGAAATTGACTTCAGTCGTCGCATCATTGTTATTTGACGCTCTCGATTGTGTTGAAGAGATGTTTTATATGTTTTATATGTACAGTCAGTACCGATAGTGGTATGACAGACAAGTATAATTATTCCAAGTATAACGAAATGCCATTTAGGCGTTATCTGTTTTATGTTACTAAAAAAATATGTAACCAGTAGCGAAGCAAACGGTACTGCTAAGGCTAACATATATGGCCAGGGACGTGGATGCAAAAATGGGAAAATAAGTGTAGCCACCAAGAACAGCATTGTTGTTGCTAAAAACCGGTCGTCAATGATGGTCTTGAAATTTTTGAGAAATGCTGCAATTAAACACACGACGGATAGCCACCACATCGAATCTCTTTTAAGGGCTTTATAAAAATAAATGTTGAATAAATTTCGGTGAACACCTTTTGCGACCCAGATAAACGTTCGGTACAGTTGGATTGATTCATCGATTTTACTTAAAAGGAAGCAGAGTAATAGCCATATTACAAAACTGAATGCAATTCCAGTATGTAAGTATAAGATCCTTTTTTTTAATGATACACGATCATAATAAGTATACGTATAAAGTGCAACACAGTAAATCCAGAAAGCATAATACAACCCTTTGGTGTGATGAAATGCAGTTAAAGTTATGATGGCTCCACAAATGAAGGCAGATAAAGTGTTTTCATTTTGAAGCAGGTAGAGAGAGAGAAGCAAGCCGAGAAGGATAGCCCAATCATACCGGAATTCAAAACCGTGAACAATAAATGAACAGTTTGTAAAAAGGAATAATGTTGAGATTTCGAATGAAATAAGTATCGATGAACTTTTTTTTATGCAAAGTTGATAGCAAAAAATAATTGATGAAAGTGTCAATAAACGCAAGCTAATAAATAAAATCCCGGGATCAGGGATATGGGTAGCGAAGAAGCCAGAGAGTAGTGTGACTGGCATGAAAAAAGCAGGAGCATATTCTATGTTGTTAAAGGACAGCCATCCAGATCGGACTAAAAGGCTCTCGTCGAAATTCAATCGTCGGAGGATTGCGCATGCGGAAAACAAAGAAAGAAGTATAATCGTAATGGATACAGAAACAATGATAAGTAACCGATTGTTGGAAGATATAAATGATTTGTTCATAATTGATCAGTCCGTAGATGGAGCTGAATCACTGGAGACTTGGTTGAACAACTAAATTTGTATTTTATACATAAGGCGGTAAAGATGTATACAATCGTAGCCCAGATAATTCCCGCAATGCCGTCAATAAAATAGTGCCAACCTGTATAACATGATCCAAAAAAGGTTATTAAAAACATAAGAACACCGAATAAACGAACAAACCACGATTTGATCCAAATCAAGGCAAGTGCAAAATAGAATGTTTCTGCAACGTGAAAACTCGGCATTGCGGCAATACCCATAAATGGAACCGGCAGGTAGGAAACTGGGTTATTCAGCAGCGTTGTATGAAATAGTAAAAGCTTTTGTTGAAGATTTGAAGCGTGTTGGGGAATATTTGATATAGTTAAATAATGTTCCGGGACATGATAAACCGGGCCAATCATAGGGAAAAGGTAGTATGTGTATACTCCTATGCCCCAAAGAATCATAAGACCGCCTAAAAAGCACTGTATCCGGACATTGTTCGGTGGAAATTCCATTATAAGAATAACCAGAACAAAAATTATATATACAAAAAAAGCGAAATAGCTCCAATCAATAAAAGTAGTAAAAAATGGATGTGTCTTTGCCGTATTTAGAGTTGCGATCGATAAATTACCGAATCTGATACTCTCATCGATTTTCTGCCCGATATCGTCAAATGTTTGCGTAACAAGGATGGGCATGCTCTGCTTGACATTAGAGTACCCCGTAATAGTTAGCTGAAAAGCT
>JAFGHA010000079.1 GCA_016930275.1 Chitinispirillaceae bacterium | reverse complement strand
TTGGACCGGATTCGTCGGTCAAATTGCGTGGATTTACCGGTCATTTTGAACCGGATTTGTCGGTCAAATTAAACCGGATCGAGCATTGAAGTTGCCTTTGCGCTCGATGCATCGGATTTCGATGAGGTCGAAGGATACACCGTCTACGAGGTAACAAATGTAGTCGGTGATTTCGAAGGTGCGGACTATAATAAGCTTGTGCAACTTGACAACGGGATGGTTTTCGAATTCTCTGAGTATAACTACTCGTACTCTTACCGACCAGATGTAGCCATATTCATCAAGCGGTTTGAAGGGCCATCTGGAAAAGACTTCTATGGATACATTTTGTTGATTGATGATGAATTCTTTGATGTAAATAGAATCAAGTAACTCGATGGAGCAGAACGCCTTCACACGTCATGTGTTCCGGCGGAAAAGGCTGGCACAAAAAAGGAGAGAAAAGCGAAGAGCGGCGGCGGAAGAGAAGTGAAATATGGTAGGGTGTAAAGTTTACAGCTTACAACAGGCACAATACAAAAGTTTACTTCATTCCATTCCGTAAACCTTCGTATGTGTGCCGGCCCGTTGGTACGCCAAGAAAGCTTGGCGTCTCTTATATAGTGACCTGTCAACATGGAAGTTGATGGGAAGTCCATATCCGGTAAGGGTTAGTCCCGCCAAGCGGGATACCGAGGTTCAGCGAAACGCTGGTCTCGAAGACTCGGCTGCGTGTGAAGAGGAGGTGTCCGCCTGTCCGTCCGAGCCGGAGCACAGGATGTGCGGAGACGATCCCGCAAAGCGGGACCCGAAGGGCGCGGAGCGTGACGCGGAGTGTCAATCATTCAGGCCATAGGGAGGATCGGGGCCCAAAGGGTGCCGAACCGGAAGTGAGGCATGAATTCTGCACGCCGGGATACCTCGACACGCTCGGTACAAGTCTATGGCGGGGATGGTGGGCGACTGCCAGTCCTACGCTCCCTAAGAAATGTTTCTGCCATTTAAATGACAACCTCACAAAAACACATGATGCTTTTCTATGTTTATCTGTTTTAAAAGATACAGTGCACAGTCATCTTCTAATTCATTTTAACCGCAAAAATACAAAATATCTTATAACCACTGACCATTATTTTTGTATTCAAGTTGAATACTTTTATTTCTCGGTAATCGTTCCACCCGTTGTTTAGTTACACTATATTAATAAAAACAATACGCGGGAACACTAATACAATGCTAAAAAATAGCTCGATAATTCTGTATTTGTTTTTTATTATTTCGGTTTTTGTCAACGTTGGTTTTGCTGATAATCCGGTCGTCCAGACCTGCTTCACCGCAGATCCCGCTCCGCTCGTGCATGACAACGCGGTATACGTTTACGTCGGGCACGACTCGGCGAATGCTCCGAACGACAGTTATTTGATGCGCGCCTGGAAGTGCTACTCTTCGAAAGACATGGTGAACTGGACCGACCATGGAGTGGCTCTTCCAACGAGCGTGTTCAGCTGGTCAGGGGGAGATGCGGATGCCGCCCAGGCAATTTACCGCAACGGAATATTTTATTACTACATCTCGACGACAGCTTCGGGCGGTGTCGCTCTCGGAGTCGCTGTTTCAAACAACCCTATCGGGCCTTTTAAGGACACCCTGGGCAAGCCGCTCATTACAGCCAGCCAAATGACCGGCTGCAACGCGACCCACAGCTGGCGCGGCCTTGACCCCACGGTATTCATCGACGATGATGGACAGGCGTACCTGTACTGGGGCAACAATGTCTGCTACTGGGTAAAGCTCAACAATGATATGATTTCGTATACCGGATCCATATCCTGCATCGCCCAGACCGATGCTGCTGTGTTCGGTCCGGACTTCGAAGAAGCGCCCTGGGTATATAAACGCAATTCTCTTTATTATCTGATTTATGCGTCCGAATTTCCGGAATGCATCCGCTATGCCACAAGTTCAAACCCGACAGGGCCCTGGACCTACAAGAGTCAGATCATGGCCAAGCAACCCGGCGGGGCAAGCAACACCATTCACCCCGGAGCCTGTGATTTTGGCGGAAATTCCTATTTCTTTTACCATAACGCCGGTTTAACAAACGGTGGAAGTTACCGGCGATCGGTATGCGTCGAACAGTTTACCTATAATACCGACGGAACCATTCCGGCGATTCCCGAGACAAAAGGCGGCGTTATGACGGGAGTGGGGAACCTGAATCCTTATGATACGGTCCAGGCTGAAACTATCTGCTGGGAATCGGGGGTCAAAACAGAGGTATGCAGCGAAGGCGGCATCGATGTAACCTCAATTCATAACGGTGACAATATAAAAGTTGAAGGTGTTGATTTCGGCTCTGGGGCGAAATCCTTTGATGCGCGTATAGCATCAGAAAACGGTAGCGGAAATATCGAACTGCATCTTGATCAACCGAACGGTGAAACCGTGGGAATCTGCAATGTAGGAAAAACCGGTGGAAATCAAAGCTGGAAAACACAATCTTGTGATATTATCGGCGCGGAAGGAATACATGACCTATATTTTGATTTTACAGGTGGCAGTGGAGAGCTGTTTAATTTCAACTGGTGGAAATTCAAAAAGGCACCAGTAGGTATACAAAAGAATAATATTAATGTAATAAATTCAATTGAGGTTGCGGTTAAAAATAAAAACAAACTGCAATTAACGATAGACTTACCATCCATTGCTTCGCACAAAGAGGTGGATGTAACACTTTATAATTTGAATGGTCGTATGATCAGAAAATTATTTTCAGGATATATTTCCTCAAACCTACATCTTCTAACTTTAAACCAATTCAAAATACGACCTGGAATGTACCTGTTGAGCATGTCTGCAGGTGGAAAACGGTTATTGAATAAAAAGCTGCTATTTGACTGATTCTTATATATTAGGCTTTTAACGGCTAATCCCAAATTATTTTATAGATAAATTGATGGCAGAAACACAGCTTACAACAGGCAAGTGTTGCTCCGCTATATCGCTCCGGCCTTCGGCACATGCCCTCCGGGCACGTCAACACTCGCCAGCCCGTTGGATTCCATAGCCTAAATTTAAAATATTTACCATATTCCCCCACGGGACTACAGTAGTGATATTAAGATGTAGATAACATCAGAAAATCTGTAACTAAATGAATTTCTTTTGGATAAAATTTATTAACTATTGAATGCTTTATGGTGGTCCTATGCAGCGAAGATCACAATTATATTTCTTCAAAATAACGGTAATCATGATATAGTGGTATTCATTTCCACAAGATATAATAAATTCTGATATATTAAAGGATAAGTCTTCTTCAAAGAGTTTTCTATGTTCCGCAGAATCTTCCACGATTTCGTGATTATTACTCTTTTAGCGACCGGGTTTTCTCTTGCACAAACAGGCCAATCAATTTTCCATGATAAAATAGGCGCCGAAACCGCAAAGATGTGCGGCAATAAAGGTCATTCTGTAATTGAGCTATGGAATGGCTATCGAATTGATTGTCAAATGCAGGATTTGCAGGTAGAAATAACCATTACCGGAACGATTATCCGATCAAACTCGAAGAGCGAAGGAGCTGGGGTTTTTAGCATTCGGGCAGCGCAACTCGGCAGGAAGCGGCTGATGACTGAGCTACCGCCGGAGGTAGACTGGGTGAACGCAAACAAGAACTTGGTCAGCTGCAAGCGGTTGAACGTCGTTGAGGAATACACTACTTCGAGTGACGGAATCAGGCAGGATTTCGTTATCATGGATAGGCCCAGGGGAAAAGGTAAATTGCTGTTGGCACTTGCAGTCGAGGATGCGGACCCGATTCTGTTGGGTAAAGAGGTAAT
>JAFGHA010000078.1 GCA_016930275.1 Chitinispirillaceae bacterium | reverse complement strand
TGACTGTTCTGCATTGGCAACTCTTTCAGGCGCCTCAGGCGCCCACGTTTACTGATTCCCTTTTGTTCAGTTTCCCGCGCGACGACAGTTTCCTCACATCCTGAACCACCTTTTCGATCAGGGATGCGAACCGTCCGCCTTCCGATGCCGAAACCCACGAGAACTGAACCCGTTCCGGTTCGATTCCCACATACTCCAGAAATTTCTTGAGCATGGCGAATTTACGCCGTGCAACGAGATTGCCGCTTATGTAATGGCAGTCTCCCGGATGACAACCGGATACAAGCACTCCGTCCGCACCGTCCTGCAGGGCCTTGAAGATATAGAGGGGATCGACCCGTCCACTGCACGGAACCCGGATCACTCTTACATCCGCCGGATACTGGAATCTGCTGACTCCCGCGAGATCGGCACCGGCATACGAACACCAGTTGCATAAAAAGGCGACAATGGTCACTTTGCTGTCTGTCGGCAATTCCGTCAAATCATCACTCCTGTTTACAATAACTTCGAGTCGGAAACCATTTTGCTATCAACATGTTTTCGTTTCACGCTTCGACAAGCTCAGCATGAGCGTTTCCCTTATACTGAACTTTATATACACCGCTTATCCTGAGCTTGTCGAAGGATAGCGGTCAAGGTAGAGTTATACCAGCACGTCGAGCATGCTGAGAATCTGTTCGTTACTGAATCCGTTCAGATCGATGGCACCACTGCGGCACGATGCGGCGCAGGCGCCGCACCCTTTACACAGGGTTTCATTCACCACTGCGACATTCTTTACCGCATCATATTCGATGGCATTGTAGGCGCATACCGAGATGCAGGTCTGACATCCGCAGCAGAGTTCTTCGCGTATTTTCGATGTCTTTCCTTCCGATTCAAGCGACTGCTTCGAAAGAACGGTCGCCGCGCGTCCGGCAGCGGCACGTGCCTGAGCGATAGTCTCACCGATATCCTTGGGATAATGAGCGAGTCCGCAGACGAATACACCATCGGTAGCGAAATCGACCGGACGAAGCTTCACATGCGCTTCAAGGAAAAATCCGTCGCTGTCAAGCGGTACCTTGAGAAATTGAGACAGCTGCCGGTTATCGGGATTCGAGACGATGCCGGTACTGAGCACCAGAAGATCAGGACTGATAGAGACGGTTTTTCCGAGCATGACATCCTGTACTGATACGATTACCGCATCGCCATCCTGAACGACTACCGGTTTTGCATCGAGATCGTAACGGATGAACAGCACCCCCGCCTCCCGCGCTTTGCGGTAGCGGGCCTCACGCAAGCCATAGGTTCTGATATCCCTGAAAATGACGTATACCTTCAGCAAGGGATTGCGTTCCTTGAGCGCGATGGCATTTTTCACGGCATTGCTGCAGCAGACGCGACTGCAGTAACCGTGCCGGTCATCACGGGAACCGACGCACTGGATCATCGCGACCGATGTAATCGTGTCGGTAAAGGTGCCGTCGTTCTTTTCGTCTGAGTCATGCAGCATTTCTTCCAGCTGACGCTGCGTGATTACCCGGTCACTTTTACCGTAACCGTACTCCTCCGGATGGTTTTCATCGGCGCCGGTCGCCACGATGACCACCCCGTGCTCTATAACCGCGTCGTTTCCCTCAAGTTTCGTTCTGAAATTGCCGACGTACCCGTCAACCGATTCGATCGCGGCGTTCAGATGGGTCGTAATCCTGTCGTGTACCATCACCTTCTCAATCAACAACGCGAGTTTTGTACCGGTTTCCTTTCCCGCAAGGGTCGTGTGAACATGCAGCAGATTACCGCCGAGTTCACCACTCTTTTCGACCAGATGCACCGGATAGTCCTGATCCGCTAGATCCAGCGCACACGTCATCCCCGCAAGACCACCGCCGATAACCAGCGCACTTTTCGTGACACCCATCTGCTTTTTGAACAGTGGTTGCGCAAGCCGCACCTTGGCAGATGCCGCGCGCAGCAGATCGCACGCTTTCCGTGTCGCCTGCTCCGGTTCACCCTGATGTACCCAGGAGCAGTGTTCGCGTATATTGGCGAACTCGAACAGGTACGGGTTGATACCGGCCTCTTCAAGGGTTTTCTGAAACAGCGGTTCATGCGTCCGTGGAGTACAGGCGGCAACGACCAGCCGGTTGAGATTATATTCTCTGATCGCGTTCCGTATCACCTTCTGTGAATCCTGCGCGCAGGAGAACATCAGTTCGCCGGCGAACTTCACCCCCGGCAGCGTCGCGGCATACTTTACGACTTCCGGTACGTCAACCACCGACGCGATATTGATACCGCAGCGGCAGACATAGACACCGATCCGCGGCGGTTCGCCCCGGAGATCCCGCTGTTCCGTTTTTTCTTCGACAATTTCCTTGACCGGTAGCGAACTGAGCACGGTTGCGGCAGCCGACGCCGCACCGCTCGCCTCGACCACCGATTCGGGGATATCTTTGGGACCGGACACGCTTCCGCAGGCGAAAATGCCGTTCCGGTTCGTATTCACCGGTTCCATGGTGTCAACCGAAACGAATCCGGTGCCGTCGAGGTTCACGTTGATATTGCGCGCGGCGCTCTTTGAGGCCTCCGACGGCTGAATACCGGAAGAAAGTATCAGAAGATCGAAGGTGTCGACCGCCATGCCGCCGTTCTGCATCATATAGTGGATCCGAAGATCGTTATCGACCGGATCGCTCTCGACGGATGCGATACGTGCATTGATGAATTTGGTCCGGTGCTGATCTTTCGCTTTATCGATGAAACGGTCGAAATTCTTTCCGTACGCACGTATATCCATGTAAAAAATCGTTGTCTGCGCACCGGGGAGATGCTCCTGCGTAATGATGGCATCCTTTGCCGCCTGCATACAGCAGATTGCGGAGCAGTGTTCGTTCCCCGCCTGCACATCCCGGGACCCGACACACTGGAGAATGGCGATTTTCTTCGGCTCTTTATGATCCGATGGGCGTGTTATATGCCCCGCCGAAGGCCCCGAAGCGCTGAGAATGCGTTCGTATTCGATACTGGTGAGGACATTCGGGAATATACCGTAGCCGTACTCCCCTTTGAGTTTCACGTCAAACTCGGTGGTACCGCAGGAAAGTATAACCGATCCCACCTTAAGATCGATCAGCTCTTCCGTCTGGGAAAAATCAATCGCATTGGTCCCGCAGACTTTTTCACAAACGCGACATTTACCCTCCTTAAGATAACGGCAGTTCTCCGCATCAATGACCGCGACCGCCGGAACCGCCTGAGGAAACGGAATACGGATTGCCTTGGTCTGACTCAGGCCCTTGTTGTAGGGATCGGGGATCTTTGTGGGACATTTCGAAACACATATACCGCATCCCGTACAGGCGTCTTCCTTTACATACCGAGGTTTTTTCAGAATCCTGACCTTCAAGTCGGGAGCGTTGCCTTCTATCCCGACAACTTCGGCATTGGTGATGATGGACAGATAGGGGTGACTTCCCGCACTGACCAGTTTCGGTGAAAGGATACACATCGCGCAGTCGTTGGTCGGAAATGTTTTGTCAAGCTGTGCCATGCGTCCGCCGATGGAGGGACCTTTCTCGACCAGAAATGTCTCGACACCCATCTCGGCGAGATCCAGGGCAGCCTGAATTCCCGCGACACCGCCACCGATAACCATCGCTCGTTTATGCATATTGGCCGTTTCTTCCCTGTCTGTTCATACTATTGAGCTTTTTTAACCATTTCCCGACGAAGCTGGTGCGCTTTTTTGTCAAACTCATCCTCTTTGTTGAGCATTTCAACCGGAGCGTACCCCTCTTTCACCGCCAGATGACGGAGCGCACGCATGATATCGGTGAAATTCACCTGCTGCGGACAGCGGGCGTAGCAGCGGTAACACATGACGCAGAGCCATATTACCGGCGACTTGAGTACTTCTTCGCGCATGCCGTACTGTATCTGACGGATGATGGTACGACAGTTGTACTCATCGTCGATGCTGGTCACCGGACAGCCGGCGGCACAGGTACCGCAGGCGAAACACTTCCGGATATTGCCGCCACCCGGCATTGACGCGATCTCATCGCAGAACCCCGGATCCAGCTTTTCCGCAACAATCACTTCGACATTTTCTGCACTCATAACTACCTTTCGTCTTTGTCCAACAGGATCATCAGGCCTTGGGGCCCATTCCGGCGATACACTGATCTTCACGAATGACTTTACGGACACTGCCGTCATTGGAGGTCGACCAGTCATGAGGAAGAGCAACCCGTTCGAGTATCTCAACTTTATTGAGGGCTTTGGCACGATCGTAAATCAGCTGCCAGGCACAGTCGACCGTATCACTCACTTCGCATTTTCCCCCGCGTGAACCGCCGCATGGTCCGTTCAACTGGCGTTTCGCACAGCGGGTAATCGGACAGATGCCGAAATATTCGCCTATTCTGCAGTTCCCGCATGCCGCACATTTCTCGGTCCACACGCCCTGCGATTCTAAAATGCCGATAAACTGAGTATTGAGTCCCGGAAAAACGGGTTTCCCCGGAAACCGTTCAGCCAGTGTCTGTACACCGGCACCGCAACCCAGCGAGATGATCGCATCGTAGTGTTCCGCCCGCTCCGCGAGCATATCAATGAAAGCATCTTCACACTGACGTTCTATGGTAAATTCATCGACGGTCACTCCCTGCCGTCCGGAAAGTTTCAGTGCCATACGCAACGCAGCGCCGATGATTCCCACCTCACGCTCGCCTCCGGCAAGACAAACGGTCACGCAGGTACCGCACCCAACCAGTAAAATGCGGTCATAGTCCTGAATCATATCCCTGATCTCCGGAATTTTCTTCCGATCGGCAACAATCATTTCTGACCTCCTTGAATCGCCATTTCAGCCTCTTGAGCCATCTGAGCAATACCCGCATTCAATTCCGCGGCACCGGTCCGCAGCGGACTCGGGCCAAGCGGTTCAATCCGTTCATACATCACCCGTGCGATCTCCGCAAAGCGGGGACCTTCGGCAGAGGAGAGGTTGAACATATCGAGACGTTCACCACCAACACCGATCTCATCGAGCAACTGCTTGACACGCTCCACACGTTTGCGCGCCCGTAGATTTCCCTCGAGAAAATGGCAACCCCCTTCGAGGCAACCGGCAACCATAACGCCGTCGACTCCCTTTTCGAAAGCCGCGAGGATATGGTTCTCCTCGATTTTCCCGGTACAGGGAAACCGCAATACCCGGATGTTCGCCGGATACTGCAGGCGCATCGAACCGGCCATGTCAGCGGCGGCATACGCGCAGTAGTGGCAGCAGAAAGCAAGAATTACAGGTTTGTTATCCATAATGTCGCATTTATCCCGGTTGAACGGTTTTTTCTTTGATCTTCAGCGGCGGTCTGGCAATACCCACCTGTTCGAGAAAATAGGGTTTCTCCGGTCGGTCTGCACTCTCTTTTCCCAGCAGGTTGTCGATCGCCGCGAAAATCTGCATATCAAGGTAGTGATGCAGCGATATGGCCTTTGCCGGACATGCCGCGGTACAGCTTCCGCATCCCATGCAGACGGCAGACTGGACTTCCGCCTTGTTGTCCTTACCGATCTGCGGTGCCATGTACGGGCAGACATGCACACAGGTCATGCAGGCAATGCACTTCTGGGGATCAACCCAGGCGACCTGTGCGCTCACCGGCATTTCTTTACGCGAAAGAATCGATGCCGCCCGGGCGGCAACCGCATTCGCCTGCGATATCGTCTCACCGACGAATTTCGGTGCATGCGCCGTACCGCACAGAAACAGTCCTTCACTGGCGAAATCGACCGGACGCAGTTTGACGTGCGCCTCCAGGAAAAAACCGTCGGCATTGATCGGAACACGAAGCAGTTCGGAAACGACTTCACGGTCGGGACGCCCGACAATCGGCGCGGCAAGAACCAGGAGTTCCGGCTTAACGATCAGTTCACGACCGAGAACCGGATCCACGGTACGTACGGTCAGTGTTTCACCGACATTTACTTCCGGCAACCGGTCCTCGTTATAACGGATGAAAACGATTCCCTTTTCACGGGCTTCGGCGTATGCCGCCTCCCGGAATCCGAAGGTTCTCATTTCACGATACAGCACGTAGATTCTTGCTTTCGGGAAACGCTCCTTCACCAGAAGCGCATTCTTGACCGCCGTGGTGCAGCACACGCGGCTGCAGTACTGATGTTCGTCATTGCGCTGTTCGACACACTGTATCATGACGACACTTGCGCCGTCGGAAAGTTCCAGCTCACCACGCCCCAGTTTTCCGGAAAGTTCAAGCTGCGTCACGACGCCGGCATGCTGTCCGTAACCATAGGAACGCGGTTTCTGTTCGACCGCTCCCGTCGCCAGAACGACAATACCGTGTTCCACTTCGACCGTCCCGTCCTCAGTCGTTATCGTCGAGGTGAAATCACCGACATGCCCGTCAACTTTGGTAACCCGGGAAGTCAGACAGGTCGTTATCTTCGGATGCTTGACAACCTGCTCGATGGCTCTCGTCAGATGCGCCTGCACGTTACTCCTGTCCAGCGTCTGATGGATGTCGCGGGCGGTTCCGCCGAGCATGTTTTCCTTTTCGACAAGATATACGCGGAATCCCTGATCGGCTATCGACAGCGCGGCGGTTATACCGGCGATACCGCCGCCGATGATCAGCGCGCTGTTCTTGACCGGTATGGTTTCATCCTTGAGCGGCCGGAGCCCTGCGGTGCGGCCGATGGCCATGCGCACCAGATCCGCGGCCTTGTCGGTTGCCGCATCCGCCTGTGATGAATGTACCCACGAACACTGGTCACGGATATTGGCCATTTCAAGCAGGTAAGGATTGAGCCCCGCATCCCGCAACGTATCACGAAAGATCGCCTCATGAGTACGGGGTGTGCATGACGCCACGATGACACGGTTGAGCCGGTGCTCCTTGATCAGGTCCTTGATCTGGTCCTGCGTGTCATCCGCACAGGTATAGACATTATGATCGGCATATACCACATAGGGGTGATTTCTTGTTCGCTCGACCACCGAGGCGACATCGACTACCGAGGCGATGTTGCTGCCGCAGTGACAGACGAATACGCCGATACGCGGCGGTTCATCGGTGATATCACGCTGCGGCGGATAGGTCTTTGTCCGCACTTTCGTACCGCGTGCCGGAGCAAGCAGAGTCATCGCCATCGCCGCTGCTGCACTCGCCTGCATGACGGTATCGGGAATATCCTTCGGTTCCTGCAGGACGCCTGCCGCAAACACGCCGGGACGCGATGTCTCGAGCGGATGCAGTTCGCGGCTCTTCACGAACCCCCATTCGTTGAGCATGATGTTGAACTGTTCCACCTGCCGTGAAAGACTCGCACTCGGCTCAAGTCCGAGTGACAGAACGACCATATCGTGTTCCCGGTAAATACAGCGGTTATCCTCGTTCATATAAGAAATGGTGAGGTTGCCGGTTGTCATGATTTCGTCAACCGATGAGGGACGGCAACGGATGTAGTTGACACCTTCCTCCTGTGCCCGCTTGACATACCGGTCAAAATCCTTGCCGTATGCCCGCATATCCATATAATAAATCGTCACTTCCGTATCGGGTTCATGCTGACGGGCGAGTATCGCCTCCTTGGTCGCGGCCATGCAGCACACCGACGAGCAGTATTCATTACCGCATTTGCCGTCCCGTGAACCTACACACTGGATGAATGCGATATGTTTCGGCGTCGTGCTGTCCGACGGGCGCCGTATGTGTCCACCGGTCGGTCCCGCCGCAGAGAGCAGACGTTCGAACTGGAGATTCGTGAGTACATTCCTGCTGAAGGCGCTGCCGTATTCGATACGTTCAATCGGATCAAAGGCACTGAAACCCGGCGTGAGCAGTACCGCACCCACATCGATGTCAACCGTTGTTTCCTGCTGGTCGTAATCGATCGCCTTCGCCTGACAGACTTTTTCACAAATGCCGCATTCACCCGTTTTGAAATGTACACAGTTTTCACGGTCGATGACCGGTACTCGGGGAACCGCCTGCGGGTGAGCCATGTCGATATTCGGCCGTTTCTGCAGATACTGGGCATAGGCAGTCAGATGAGGCCGTGCCTCCCGTGTCCCTATTTTTGTCAGTTCAATGGCTCCGGTCGGACAGACGTAATCACAGCCGCCGCACAATTGACACTGGTCACTCTGTTCCCCGAACGCCGGTTGCACCTTGCGCTCGTGTCCGCGCCCGAACATGCTGATGGCATGCCTTCCCATAACGTCACTGCAGGTTCTGACGCAGAGCCCGCAGAGGATACAGGAATTATCGCTCGCTTTCCGATACGTTGTGGTGACAACCCCCTGTTCCCGTGCAAAGGCGGCAAGTTGTTCCGAATCAGGCGCCTGAGCCAGCAGCAGTTCGAGGATTATCTTTCTGCTTTTGAGCACCTGCGGTGTATCGGTATACGCCACCAGACCGTCATCGACCGGATGGGAACAGGATGCGACCTGTTTACGACCACGCGGTGTATCGATCTCAACGATACAGACACGACAGGCGCCATACGGAGACAGGCCACGATAGGCGCACAATGTCGGAATAGCGATACCCATACCCCGGGCGGCATCAAGCAGCATGGTGCCCGCCGCCACCTCCGCAGTACGGCCGTCGATCGTTACCTTCACAAAAACCGGTGCTGTCGATTCGTTATTCATCAGATCCGTTTCTTCAAACCCGTTTCGTTTATCCGCCCATTAGTTCCTGTTGGATATAAATCACTTCCTGTCATACCCGAGTTCAATATCGGGTATCCCCCTCGTTTGAACATCCAAACCTGTGGATTCCCGCCTTCTCGGGAGTGACCATTTTCCATCAAAAACTTATTCTTAACAGATTTTATTCAGTTACTTATTACCGCCTCGAATGTACAGATATTCCTGCATGCACCGCAGCGGGTACATACGCCCGCATCAATCATGTGCGCCTTTTTACGTTCACCGCTGATCGCGTTGACCGCACAGACTTTTACGCACTGCCCGCATCCGCTGCAGCGCTGCGCATCTATTGCTACCGTTATCAGATTGCGGCACACCCCCGCGGGACATTTCTTATCCACGACATGCGCCTCAAATTCACTCCTGAAATGCCGCAGCGCCGTGAGCACCGGATTCGGTGCGGTCTGCCCCAGTCCGCACAACGATGCGGATTTAATGGTCGCCGCGAGGTCCTCGAGGATTGCCAGATCGGTTTCGGTTCCTTTACCTTCACAAATCTTTTCGAGCAGATGCAGCATCTGCTTTGTTCCTTCACGACAGGGAGTGCATTTCCCGCACGATTCTTCGGTGGTAAATGTAAGAAAAAACCGGGCGAGATCGACGATACAGGTAGCCGTATCAATGGCGATCATACCTCCCGATCCCATCATCGCCCCGGCTCCCGCCAGTTTCTCGTAGTCAATCGGCAGATCGAACAGCGATTCGGGAATGCAACCGCCCGAAGGACCGCCCGTCTGGACCGCTTTGATCGGCCGGCTGCTCTGTGAACCTCCGCCGATTACCTCCACCATCTCCCTGAGGGATATCCCGAGCGGTACTTCCACGAGCCCGGTATTTTTCACCGCACCGACAATCGCGAAAACCGTCGTTCCGCGATTGTTCTCGGCCCCCCGGGAGGCATACCACTCGGCGCCCCGGCTGAGGATGGGGCCGATACTCGAAAGCGTTTTCACATTGTTGATGACCGTCGGTTTCCCCCACAACCCCTTGACCGCCGGGAATGGCGGACGCGGGCGGGGTTCTCCGGCACGTCCCTCAATCGAAGCCAGAAGAGCGGTCTCCTCACCACAGACGAACGCTCCCGCTCCTTTGCGGATCTCTATTGCGAGAGAGAAACCGCTTCCGAAAATATTATCTCCCGTAATACCGTGTTCGGCAGCCTCTTTGAGGGCCTGCTGCAGCGTTTCAACCGCAAGCGGATATTCACTCCGCACGTAAATGAACGCCCTGGACGCCCCGATAGCGTAAGCCCCGATGAGCAACCCCTCGACCAGGGCATGCGGATCGCCTTCGAGAACGCTGCGGTCCATGAACGCGCCCGGATCACCCTCGTCGGCATTGCAGATGATATACTTGACATCGGATTCCTGCCGCATCGCCGTTTCCCATTTCCGGGCGGTCGGAAATCCCGCTCCGCCGCGGCCGCGCAATCCCGAAGCAAGCACGACCTCGAACACCTCGGACGGTTTCATGGTCGTCAGCGCACGGAAAGCACCGCGATACGCCCCGCGGGCAATCGCCTCGGCAATATTCATCGCATCGATGGAGCCGCAGTTACGCAGGATCACCCGTTTCTGTCTGCTGAAAAAATCGAGTGTCGAACGTTCCGGCAGCTGCGCATACCCGTTCGGTTGCGGATAAACAAATGCCGTATCCTGCAGTACATTTTCCTCTTTTTCGTAGCGGTAAAGCACTCCGTCTGTCGGCAACACTCCCTTTTCGGCGTACTCGGTGAGTACTTTTTCCATTTTCGCAGGTGTCATCAGTTCGTAGCACAGTCGCGGAGCACCGGGAACCAGTATGTCGACAAGCGGTTCACGCTGGCACCATCCCACGCACCCGGTACGGGTGACAACCGCATCGATTCCCAGCTCCTTCACCGTTTTTATCGCCGCCTCTTCAACCGTGCGCGCGCCCGCTCCGATACCGCAGCTCGCCGAACCGATCATGATTTTCATCGTTTTCGGGTACAGGGTCGATTCACCGGCCACGGCAACTCTGTCGAGATCTTTTTCAGTTGTTATAGTCATTCGAACCGTTTCAGTATATCTATTACTTTATCAAGTTTCACTTTTCCGAAGGTTACACCATTAATGCGCATCGCCGGAGCGAGTGCACAACAGCCGATACACCGTACCGACCTGAGCGTAAAGCGCCCCTCGGTATCGGTCTCTCCGTCACCAACGCCGAGTTCTTCCTCGAGCCGTTCAAAAAGCAGGCCCGAACCCCTGACGAAACAGGCGGTACCCAGACACACCTCGATGGTAATGCGTCCGACCGGCTTCAGACTGAAACCGTTGTAGAAACTGGCAACCCGCAGAATATCGGCAAGCGCAACATCGATATCGACGGACAAACTCTCGAGCATCGGACGCGGCAGATACCCGCGTGCTTCGGTAATATCCTGCAGAACGGGTATGAGCGACGCCTGTTCCTTCGGATACTTCGCCACGATCGTATTGAGCAGTTTTCTGTCGTCATCGGCAACCGGTACCACCG
Source organism: Chitinispirillaceae bacterium (assembly GCA_016930275.1). Lineage (GTDB taxonomy): Bacteria > Fibrobacterota > Chitinivibrionia > Chitinivibrionales > Chitinispirillaceae > JAFGNB01. The sequence continues at coordinate 55,555 of JAFGHA010000078.1, read as the reverse complement.
GTGCAAACGGCTTCACGTCCTGGACCCGGTTGCGTACCGGACAATGTTCAATGCAGTCGCCGCATCCGGTGCAGGCATCCATTTTGACACTGCGCGGTTTCGTCCGCACTTTCGCGGTGAAGTTACCTGCCTCGCCGTCAAGGGCGATGACTTCCGACATGGTCATTACTTCTATGTTCAGATCACGCATACAGGCAACAATCTTGGGCGAAATGATACAGGTCGCGCAGTCTCCGGTGGGAAACGTTTTGTCAAGACGCGCCATGTTTCCACCAATGGTCGGGCTCTCCTCGACGAGATACACCAGAAAACCTGCCGCACTCAGATCAATCGCCGCCTGAATACCGGCGATTCCTCCGCCGCTCACCAGAACGGCACCGCTCAGATCCTTCTTGGCGGCCGTCGTCGTTTTTGTTCCGATATCACTTTCGACAATCATGTCCGTTCCTCAATCCCCAAAGTCATCCATTTCCTCTTCCGCCGTATGATCCTGCGGAGCGACCTTCCGATACACCTGTCCCGGCTCCTTCCGCACGCCATTGACGGTTAAAAGATCACGTTCTATATCGATACCGAACAACCGCTGGTTCTCCTGCAGATACGGAAGGATCAGCTTCCAGTCTTCACCGGTAAACCGCTGAAACATGCCGCCATTGAGCTGTTCACTGACAAGCGTCCGCTGCGGATCGCGCATGTAGATTGCTCCGCCCGATGCGAGTGACAGGAGGTTGCTGCCGGGATACGGAAGTTCAAGAGGCTCCACTGTTCCGTCGTCGGCGACCGTAACACCATTGACAATGGCAAATCCACCACCGTTAAGGGGGACACCGGCCATGAACGACTCCGCAAGAAAATCAAGCGCGGTCCCGTTGATCACCACCCGCGGTTTTCCCACCGCATTGATCATCGGCCGACCGGCCGCATTGCCGAGTACATATACTTCACCGCCTTTGGCACCGTACAGAAACGTCTGCCCGACATCGCCGTAAATAACCACCTTGCCGCGCTTCGAAATCTGGCAGAGCTGATCCTGTGCATTGCAATGCACGTATGCTTCAAGTCCGTCGATACCTGAACCGAGGTAGTCGCCGGGATTGTCGTAACAGTCGACCCGCAGTCCGTCGGTCGCCGGTCCGAAACCGGCGGCATGAAACCGTGTGCCCCGAGAATTGTAATGAACGAGATGGCGCCAGCCGAGATGATACGCATCCACTGCTGTATAAGCATCGCAGTCGATTCCTTCCGGCTGGAATCCCCGTGCGTCAATGAGCAGGGTTTTTTCGTTTCCGGCCGGACCGCGCAGTGAGCCCCTCGTCGCGAAGGTCACCCTCCGGCAGACGATATCCGCCGATGCATCTTCCGTAAAGAGTGGCTGGCGGTCGAAAATCCGCTGCAACCCCTGCCTGCATAGGGAAATGACGGAACTGCGTTTCTTGTCACCCGTCGGATACCGGCGGTCGATGCATAACGTGAGCACCTGAATGCCCAGCAGCGGATCATGGTCCACGCATTGGTCCGCGAACGTGTTGACACTCCAGCGGAATCCGTTGTAATCCATGATCCGTGTCGCTTCGCTTAAATAAGAGAACAGGCGCTCCGCATCATGGACGGTGCCTGCGGCTGTCAATGCATCGCCAATCGCTTTGCTGTCGGTTGGTTCCGACACCGGGTGAGAAAGGTTACACGGAACCTGTCCGGTACCGGCAATAACCGGAATACCGAACTTGTTGGTCACCTGCATGGTATATGACGGGAATCCGTCCCTGCGGGCGGGCCTGTCTGTTACGTCAGGAACAATATTCAAAAGGAACGCGCCCCCGTCGGTCGAACTGCCGCCACGGGCATTCCAGTATTTATCAGCTATCGGATTGAAACGCGGATCCTCTTCAGCAAGGCTGGCGAGAGTCGCATCGATTGCCTGTTTTTCGGAACAGATCAGTCCGATGGAAACTTCTTCGGACTCCTGAACCGCGAAAACCTGCGGTCGCAACATGGCGGTATCCGTGATACCCAGCAGCTGGAAACCCTTCTCCGCCATATTCCGTGCAATAATGAAAAACCACGGGCCATCGGGCGACGAATGCATCTGCGCCGCCTGCAGCTCACGGTAGACGCGCTGCTTTTCGGGCGGCAACCGGTCGAAGTCAAGCTCGGTCGTCGGCGCCAGCGATTCGATGATGTATTCGATCGGGTAGTTGTAGACACGGTTCATGAGGTCGAACAGCATTACCGATGTTTCGGTATCGGTAAGAAACTGGGGAAAGAGGTTCCGCTGCGCGAGATACTCGCATACCGAATGGTAATTCGCGAAATCGCCGTTGTGCACCAGTGCCTCGTGCATACCGATGAACGGATGGCACCCGCCGGGATGCCACACACGACCGCGTGTGGGATATCGCTGATGGGCGATCCAGACATGCGCCCGTGAATCTTCCATGCAATAGTACTGTACAACCGCTTCGGCGTAACCGACCACTTTCAGAATAAGTAGATTCCGTGCATGAGACAGGACAAATGCGCGTTTCTCGCCGAGCGAAGCGTAATATTTACTGTTGATCCTGTTTGAATTCTGGTAGACGAACTCATCTTCGATTTCACGGTCCGAAAGTCCGGTCAGTTTCTTCTCGCTCGCAAACCGGTCTGCCGCGTCTGGCTTTACTCGGACAAAATACCTGGCGACATCCGGCGGCCGAACCTCGAGAAGCGGCACGTCACGGAAATCCTGCACCGTATCGATGAGGCCACCATGGTCTATGGTAAAGTACGGCTCAACGAACTCTTTTTCAACCTCTTCCCTGGCTGAAGGATCGAGCAGAGCGACCTGCAGGAGATAATCCTTATCGAGCGTCGAACGTGACACACCGAAATCATCGGGATGAAGACCGCATGCCGCGATACCGCCGCCTTTCCCGTTACCGCGGTTGCGCATCTGAATGCTCGGTTCGTAGATATGTTTTCCGCGTACCGGTATGGTACAGGCGAACCCGGTGACACCGCACCCGCCTTCAGCTTCGGGTGGCGTCTGAAACCACTCGCCCTGCGGCCGCAGCTCCTCACGGCTGCGCAGAATTTTTTCGGCATGATCAAACTGGTTGCTGTTCATTGTCATAATGTGTTATGTCCGTTTATTATCGTAGTCCAGATGCATCAGCAGATCGGTACGTCCCCGCAGAGCGGCGACCGATTCGATTCCCAGCCGGTAAAGGATGTCAACAAGACACTTCCTGAATGCGCAGTACAGATTGACAAGACGCTGGGTGCACCACTCAAGGGTCAACAGTTCAAGAAGTTCCGGATCGGTCGTACAGATACCACGGGGACATCCCCGTCCGCTTTCACAGCAGCCGCATCTGATGCAGCCGAAAGCGGCCAGTTCCGCCGTACCTATCACGATACCGTCGGCACCCATTGCGATCGCCTTGGCGATATCCCACGGATTGCGGATCCCGCCGCTGACGATCAGTGCCACTTCGTCACGGACACCTTCGGCGACCAGGAACTGGTGCACGTTGCTGATCGCATATTCGATGGGCATGGCAATGTTCTTTTTCGCGATATTGGGCGCCGCTCCCGTACCACCGTAGCTCCCGTCAAGATGCACGATATGCGCACCCGCGCAGTAGGAACCCACGGCAACCATTTCCACGTCGTTGGGCGTCGATACTTTCGCACTGAGCAGCGTTTTACGGTTGACATGCCCGATCCAGTCGAGATGTTTCTTGTGATCCTCGATGGAATAGACGCTGTGAAAAGGAAATGGTGAAAACAGCGACGTTCCGACGACCGCTTCGCGCATCGCGGCAACCGCCGGCGTATTTTTACTGCCGAGCAGATGTCCGCCCAGTCCCGGTTTCGCCCCTTGGGCATACTTGAACTCGACGATACGCGCGTGCTGAATCGTCTCTTCACGTACACCGAACAGACCGGTGGCGACCTGCGTAATCATATGATCACGATAGGGAATAAAACGGTCGGGATACCCGCCTTCACCGGTACAGCTGAAGGTGTTCCACGCCTTTGCGCAACGGACCTTGCCGAGCTGTGCACGGATATTGGTCGATCCGAAGGACATACCGCCGCCGTACCAGGGAACATCGATGGTGATCTTGGGGCGCGAATCATTTTTTCGTTTGTTCAGGAGTACCTGCGTATTGATATCTTCCCGACGCAGATCTTCAGGCGGTTTCTCGGGGAAAATGAAACGCAGACGGTCAAATCCGCCGCCCGAGTCGCCGATTTCACTCTCAAGAAAAGAAGGCGGCATCTCCCCGGTCTCGGCCATGAACCAGTTGCTCGCCAAAAGGTCGGGAGTCCAGCGGTAATCACCCAGTGTTTTAAACACCGGGCTCTCATCAAGCGAAAGCGCCTGCTGCGGACAGTGATCGACACAGAAATGGTCGGTTTCCCTGCACTCGTCACCATTGCAGCGGTAATCGAACGGACGGAGCACCTGCCGATACCCTTCCGGCCGGACATGAACACCCTTTGTACACACCTCAACGCATTTGCCGCATGAAATGCAGGTTGACGCCCGGTGAATGGAGTACTTCCCGATCTCATTGCGGTAGCGCGGTGGCGCGATACATACCTCGCGTGACACTGCAGCGAAATCGGGGTTCTCCGCGAACTGTTCCGCGGTCTGAGATTGCCGGGCGGTTGTGGTTCCACTCATATCGGTCAACACTTCCTGTTGTTAATTCTTTCTGTCCAGACGTTTCCCGAACAGTCTTCCGAATGCTGCCCGTTCAAGGTCTTCAAAAAACATGCAGCGGCCGACCTCGCCACGAAGCCGCCGTGCTTCACGGATTCCCATGGCACCCAGCATTTCGAGCAGCTGACTGTGCCACGACCCCATGAGATTTATCATTCTGCTCACGGCATAGTGTTCATCGATCGTCGCGAGGCCTATGGAGCACTGCCCGCCGAGTGCACACTGCCCGCACAACCGGCATTCCAGTGCCACGATCAGCGGTATATCGATTGCCACCAGATCGGTCCCGCAGATAATCGCCTTCGCCATGTGTTCCGGGAGTGCGATTCCCCCTGAGGTAAACAGGGTCACTTCGTCGCGCAAGCCCTGCCTGATGAGTTCACCGTGCACTTCACGGATGACATCGCGCATGTGGCGCTGCTTTCCCGCCTCCTCTCGACCGTGGCTGTCGAACCGGAGATTGATTACCTCCACGCCGTTTCCGGCCAGTTCAGTAACCCTTTTGAATGAATCGGTACCGGCGGTAACACGTACGGCAACGATCCGTTGCGAATTCTGACTTTTGCATTCCTTCACCGTTTCGAGAATATTTTCCGAATCGGGAAGGATAATCATCGGCGCCTGAGCACCGGCGGCTTCACGGACCGGATCCGTTCCGGTGAAGAGCGGTATGACCGGAGCACGTTCCTCGACGGACATCCCGGCAAGCACTTCACTGTCGATAATGGCAAAGAGTTTGAGTTCCGCGGCGACCTTGACCATTGCCGAGAGTATCACCGGGTGCCGCCACTGCTCCGCAACCATATCGAACATAAGCGGCAGCGGACTGCTGAGGAGCGGCGGAACGGTATCGGTAATGGTATCGCCGGAAAAATTGAGGCGTTTGAGTTTTCGGCCGATATCCACACTGGTGTTGATGTACTCGCGGCCATGGATTCCGTCACGGGTCGGCCGGACGATTTCCGACATATCGGTCCACATGGAATCGAAACCGCTGCCGCTGAACGGACCGCCGTAACCGCACCCCGATACCGGCACCGCACCCGTTTCCGCTTGATACCAGGTGGTCAGAATGATGTCCGGTCTGAAATATTCGTCTCCCAGACGTTCATACTCAGGGTTGACAACGCGGGTGAGTATGTTCTTGGTGCAGTTCTGAATACAGGTCAGACACCCTTTACATTTATATATATAATCGAGATAACCGATATCATCGCGAAGCAGGTCCGTCTCTTCCCGGTAGAACCCGTAGACGCACCCTTTTTTTACACAGTTATGACAGCTGGAACAGTCTTCCCGCCAGTCGACGATGCCGAGTTTTCCCTCGGTGGGAAATCGCGGTGGAGCGGCATGAGCATGAATGTGATATTTGGCCGGCATGTTCGTCTACTCCAGATCAGATTCCATAGAGTCAAGAACTTCCAGTACCGCGGTCGGATCCTCGTCACAAATCACCGAAATCCCGCGGACCCCTTCAAAAGACAACACCTTTTCGATCGTCTCTCGTGCGAGCGCGATTCCCTCCGCTCGGGCGTCACCGGCCTTTTCCAGACGTTCTATAACCGCCTCCGGCAGAAGCGGATCCGGCCGTTTGACTGCCAGTTCCCTTGCCTGCGCTGCATCGGTCACTATCTGAACACCGGCAATGCAAGCCGCTTTGGTATGCAGCTGCCGCGAAACAATCTCTTTACACCAGGTGCCGAACCGTTCAACGTCGAATACCGGCTGTGTGACAAAGAAACCGGCCCCGACATGCACCTTCTGTGCAAGCCGGACAAGCTGCAGTTCCGCAGGATCTGCGAAGGGAGAGGCAACCGCACCAAGGCAGAAGGGCACCTCCATCCCGGCTTTCCTTTCAAGTTCACGGCAGTGCTGCAGCAGTACCGTCGCATCGATATCAAAAACATTTTTCACCGTGGGAAACGGCAGCAGCGTCTGATGGGTTCCGCTGGTACACAGGATGTTGCGGATACCCAGCGCATGCGCGCCCAGGCAGTCGGATGAGAGTGCCGCGCGGTTACGGTCACGGGTCGACATGTGCAGAATCGGCTCGCCTCCCGCCTCTTTGACAAGTGCGGAAACGACCAGGGCGGACATGCCTATCCTCTCCCGGTTATCACTCACGCCGATCGCGTGCACTTTGCCCGAGAATGTTCCGGCAGTCTCCCGCACCAGTGCAGCATTCCCGTTTTCAGGAGGGGCGATTTCGGTAATAATGATCCGCTTTCCCGATTCAATCCGCTGCTGTAACGTCTTTTTTTCTTGTGGCATAATGGTACCTTTAACTGATTTGATTCTGACCTATACCCTGGCCGCAGTTTTACCGGCAAGCGTTTTCACCATCGAATCGACCAGCCCTTTAAGGTCATCCGCGGTCGAACCCGACGGCGTATGAATAACCGTTACGCAATCAGGATCCAGACCAATTTCTCCAAGCAGATTCTTGAGTGAACGCACCCGTATATCCGCACGGTAATTGCCCTGCGACAACGTACATTCCCCGTGCGGGCAGGTGATCACGCATATACCCGCTCTCCCCGCCTCAAGCGTATGAAGCATGTACTGTATATCGATCTTACCACTGCAGGGAACCAGCTTGACCCGGACGTGCATACCCGATTCGGTCCATTGGACGGGAAACGAACTGATATCCGGAAGACTGTTTTTACAGAGGTAAACTGCAAATTCCGCCATGTTATTTTCCTGATTCATATCCGAAAACACTTCTATTCAACGTAGGTACTTCGACGTTCCATCGGTGCGACATCACCGAACGGCACATACTCGGAAATTTCTTCCAGTCCCGACAGCGGGTTGAGGTGCAACGGGATACCGGCTTCATGCAGCGCGGCAATCGGATTCAGACCATCGATAGTAACCATTGCGGTCCGTCCGTCACTGACACGAATATCCATCAACGGCCGATTCGGGTGGCCGATTGCAAGTACTCCATTCAAATTGGATTCCCGGAGCCGGGTAACCAGTTTTCTCGCTTTTTCCGCGGCGGCAGAGGGAAATTCCCGAAAACTCACCCCGATGATGCCGTTTCCGGTGGCGGCAAATTTGTTGACATCCGTCATACCTGACATGATAAACATTTTATGGGGATCCGTTGAAGTACCCCGATACTCCGTAACTTCAAGAAACCGTCTTGGCGTACCACCGCGCATTTCGACCAACCCGCCGAATCGGGAAATCACCGGAATTCCCGCTTTTTGGAATATTCCGTTGATGGTGACACTGCAGATCGTCGAGAGTATGACCTTACCCCTTTTTACCTCATGGCTTCCGAAATAATGCCCCGGCATCCGTACCGCAATCCGGTCACCCATACTCAGTCCCGCACGAAAAACAGGTTTCATATAATGAATTGCACGGGAAAGATCCGCTTCAGATATCCGGACAATGTTCGCAATAACATTTCCGCGACCGCTTTTCACCTCAAACGTCATACGATAGCCGAGATCATCCATCACGGAACTGATAAAGCCGACTTTATTGACGACGCTGTTACGGGATAACAGTTCCCGTCCGGTATCGGTAATCTGACGACCTTCATGCCGGGCGGTTGATGTTGTCAGACCTTCCTGATCCATTCTCTGGAGATGAAACCGGATGGAACGTGCCTGAAGTTCAACCCCGGAAGCGTTCAGCATATCGGCGATTTTTTGTGCCCCTGCGGATTCCCCCAATTCTTCGAGTACCTGAAGAATTGCGATACGTGCCCGTGCTGTGCGCCCCCCATTGGAGGAAAAACCTGCGTGATCTGTTTGAAGGTTGGGATTTGAAACGTTTAAATTAGCCATCTAAGCACAACTTCTCGGTATTATTTTGTGAGTAGCTAAAAAAGGTTTTTCAAAATAGTTTGTGCCGCATAATTTCCGCTATCATTTATCTTCAATTTCTCTATTGGTAGATTTTCGGATAAATGGACGGCAACTTTGCCGTCCTTACGCACTAAAAACCGATTATATACATAATATAGAAATGAACCTTCTTGTTACCGTACTTATAAAGACTGTATTTTTCCGATGCCTGTGCTGACGGTGAAATATTAAATGTTTAATAGTACATCATTTCGGTGATCGCGAAGCAGCGGCGCAAGCCAACCCGGAGTCCACACGGAAGCTGCTTACTCTGACGGTATCCCTGTTTCCACCGGGATGACTGTAAACAAATTCCCGCGTTTCGATTGAAAAAAAAACAGTGTGCTACTGGTTATCGATAAAAACTGAAAGGGACACCACATTATGCCCAGATCGATTCAACAGGTCCTGGATACCCTCAAACGGCGTAATGCCGGTGAAATAGAGTTTCTGCAGGCTGTCCGTGAAGTACTTCTGACACTTGAACCGGTACTGGATCAACGCCCGGAATACGATGAAGCAAACATCCTTGAACGTCTGGTTGAGCCGGAACGGCAGATCATGTTCCGTGTACCGTGGCAGACTGACCGGGGCACCATTCAGGTCAACCGCGGCTTCAGGTTCGAATTTAACAGTGCACTCGGTCCTTATAAAGGCGGTTTGAGATTTCACCCCAGTGTCAATCAGAGTATCCTGAAATTCCTTGGTTTTGAACAGATATTCAAAAACGCCCTGACCACACTTCCCATGGGCGGTGCAAAAGGTGGTTCAGATTTTGATCCCAAAGGCAAATCGGAAAATGAAGTCATGCGTTTCTGCCAGTCGTTCATGACGGAGCTTCATCGCTATATCGGTCCCAATACCGACATTCCCGCCGGTGATATCGGCGTCGGCGGTCGGGAAATCGGCTATCTTTTCGGTCAGTATAAGCGTCTCAGCAATGAATTTACCGGCGTACTCACCGGAAAGGCACTCAACTGGGGCGGCTCACGCATCAGACCTGAGGCAACGGGATATGGCTGTGTCTATTTTGCCGAAAAAATGCTCGCCACACGCGGCCAGACTTTTGAAGGGAAAACATGCGCGATTTCCGGTTCAGGGAATGTCGCTCAATTCACCGCGGAAAAACTTAACCAGCTGGGTGCAAAAGTGGTATCCCTTTCTGATTCTTCCGGAACGGTATTTGATAAAAACGGCATAACAACCGAAAAACTGCAGTGGCTTATGACACTCAAGAACATTCGTCGCGGCCGTATCAGGGAGTATGCCGATGAATTCAACTGTGAGTATCTAACGGCGGAAAACCCATGGAAAATACCCTGCGACTGTGCATTTCCCTCTGCCACCCAGAACGAAATCACTATCGATGATGCCGGTATACTGCTTGGAAACGGCTGTACCCTTGTGTGTGAGGGAGCCAATATGCCCTGCACACCGGAAGCCGTTGAACGATTCATCACGGCAAAGATTCTCTACGGACCGGGAAAAGCCGCGAATGCCGGCGGTGTTGCCACCTCAGGCCTCGAGATGTCACAAAATGCCGTCCGGATGACCTGGCCCCGGGAAAAAGTTGACAACGAATTGCGGAAAATCATGAATTCCGTGCACGATGAATGCGCTGCCACTGCTGAGCAGTACGGAGCCCCCGGCAATTACGTAATTGGTGCGAATATCGCAGGATTCATAAAAGTTGCCGACGCGATGTTCGATCAGGGACTCGTGTAGCTCCGGACCTACCGTAAGGCGGCTTTCCTGCATTGAATCAGACCTGACTCTTGCACCGTTATTGTGGAAACACCTATTTTATTATAGAATTAATGTCACGCCCTGAATCCGGTGGTTTTCTTCACGACAGGGCTCCTCACAGGGCGTCATTAACGAATTGATTTTTTCCATCCTGACGCCCAGAATATGCAGACAGGGATTCTATCTCGGACGTGGATGCAGTAACCGGGGAGGTTCCAATGTCAATTAAAACAATCCTGTTTCTCCTGACGGCATGCGCAGGTATCAGAGCCGAACTGATTCAAATCAGCGCGCAAGGAAGCATTTCCGAGGTTTTTGAAAGTCATCCGTCCCAAGCCATCAGCATATCTGCTCTGGAAACCGAGGAAAATGCATTTTCCGCCATACCTCAGGAGAAAGCTCCTTATTCACTCGATTTCCTCATTGATACCGACCGTCAAGGTTTTGCCGTGGTCAAGGGCGTCGCTCAAAGTCCGACGAAATCCGCATCGTCAATCAGCAACCAGATAACGACCTCCCACCTTCTTCTGTCAATTACCTCTTCAGGTTTTCCTTCGATACAGGATCTCTATCTGAGTTCGGCACCAGATATGGAAATACAGAACGTCCGGGAATTAACCTCGATCAGTCAGAACTCCACCAACATAATAGTTGATCAATTTCTCGGAAAAGTCTCCTCAGCGGAATCTGAGCAGACGCTCTGGGACTATTATTTTTTATCAGTGTACATCAATTCCAGTCTCGAATCACTGATTGAAGGGCAGGCAATGACGGTCATGGAAGGGTACATAAGCGAACGTCTCGTCGAAGAAACCCTTGTCCCCCGGTTTACCTTTCTTACGTCCATCGATACGAAGATCGTTTCCATCACCCGTACTGCCCGGGTTCCCGAACCGTCCACCGCGGTGCTGCTGACGGTAAGCATACTTTTCCTTCCTGCAATGCGTATTTTCAAGGCAAGGTACCACCGCAACGGTTCCTGTTGAATTTCCCCGCCGTCTGATCGCGGAACGAACGGGTTCTTTGCCTCCCATTTTCAGGCAGCAGAGTGTATTTTCCGTGTATGGAACATGCGGTTATTCTTGATCATCGAGCCCTTTATTGCGCACTGGGAACACTGGAGACAAGTACAACAGCACTTCTGAGGGGCATGTCGGCAATCAGACCCGGCCCCTGCTTCGACCTTCCCGTCGCCTTTGCACCGTTTGACGACTCCGCATTTCGGGCACCCGAACAGATCGTTCCGGTTCTGAAAAATGCGATGCCGGTCCTTCCACAGCAACCGTTTTTCATATATGCGGCGGCAAAAGGAGACATTCGCGCCCTCGAACCGTATCACCGGCAGACTGGTCTGCCCGCTGAAGTTTCTCCCTGTCTCGCCGATCAGGCCAACCATTTCGCCACCCTTTTAGGTATTAAACCATATCGTACCCAGGTGGTTTCCAATGCCTGTGCTTCGGGAGCCGTGGCAGTAGCCATCGCCAAAAATCTGCTTGAAAATGACAGCTGTTCTGAAGTCGTGATTGCAGGATTTGATGTAATCTCTCTTTTCGTCATCAGCGGATTTCATGCCCTGGGAGCTCTCAGCCCCACCGGGCCACGTCCATTCGACAGAACCCGTGACGGATTGTCGCTGGGTGACGGTGCAGCAGTAGCGGTGCTGCGACGGGGGAAACCACGAAAGGGAGACATCATCATTTCCGGAGCCGATCAGTCGAATGATGCGAACCACCGGACCGGACCGTCGCGAACCGGTGAGGGGCTGTACCTGGCGGCAGCAGGTGCGCTCGAAGACGCTTCAATCCAGCCCGACCGTATCGGTGCGGTCAAATGTCACGGTACGGCGACCGTCTATAACGATGCGATGGAATCGAAAGCGGTCAATCGTCTCTTCAGCGACAACCCTCCTCCCTGCTTTTCGTTGAAGGGGGCCATCGGCCATACCAGCGGAGCCGGGTCACTTCTGGAACTGCTTCTGGCCGCCGAGTTTCTCCGGCGCCGCAGTATTCCACCGACGATACATTTTTCCGAAGCAGATCCCGATGCGCCACTGCCGGTATCTTCAGCGATTCAGGAATTCACCACACCATCGATCCTCTGCCTCAGTGCCGGATTCGGCGGTCTCAATGCTGCAGTAGTTCTCTCGGAGGCGGCATGACTCAGCCATCGATATACTGCTCCGGATGTTCGGTTATCGATGACTCGGGGATTCGGACAATCGGGACGTCGCGGGCATGGGAAGATGATCAGGATGGACCGGCGGCAATCAAACGTGCACAGGTACTCGGGCAACCATACATGGCATTCGGCAAACTCAATCTCCCCGATAAACTGGCGTTCAGTGCAGCCTCACTGGTGTTGAACGAATGTTCGGTCCGCGACCCTGAAAACACCGGTATTTTTCTGGGAATCCCGTTCGGTTCCTGCTCAACCGACCTTCTCTACCGGCAATCCGTCGAGCAGGGAAGTCCCAGTCCTGCGCTCTTCTCGGCGACCTTACCGTCTTCACCGATTGCAGACATTGCCATTTACTACAAATTCAAAGGTCCCGACGCGGTATTTCCCGGTGGCGACTCACCGCTGCTCTCCGCGATTGAGCGGGCACAGCACCTGCTCCAGAGGGGTAAATTGACGGGAGCCCTCGTGATTTTCGTTGAGGAGACTGCCGGAAATCCTCCGGGAAACGGCTATCGCCCTCCGTTCGCATCGGCAGTGTATTTTGAAGCTGGAGGCACAGTCCCGGAAGCGTTTCCGGAATTCAGTTATCACCTCACGAAAAAAACGGAACCGTCGGAATGCACGTTCAGCGACGACCGTTCCCTTGCGACAGTACTGCTTGATCTACTGCATCGGAAAAAATCATCACGGATAGCTGTTCCGGTTTGCGGTTTCAAAGGTTATATTTCATTGCACTATACATGAAAGGGAGTTTGATGGAAGCATTGATGCAGGAATTAAAAGAAAAAATCATCACCTCACTCAAGCTTTCGGATGTAACACCGGATGATATCGACGTTGATGCACCACTGATCGGTGAAGGACTCGGCCTCGATTCCATTGATACACTCGAACTTCTGGTTATGCTCGAGCGCGATTATCGTGCAACCGTTCCTGATGTCAATGCGGGCCGTCGCGTTTTCGCATCGGTACGATCGATGGCGGAACATATCCGGCAACAACAGGCGAATTAGGGAACCGGACTGAAGAATGGCGGTTTTTGTAGCAGGAACCGGAGCAGTCTGTGCAGCAGGCAACGGGGTACCGGTCGGTTTCGGCGCATTGGTTAAAAGTGAGAATTATCTCAAATCATTTCCGCATCCGGATCTGACAACGACTCCCATGCCGTTATGTGCCCAGGTCGAATGTGATCTCGAAATTCTGGCCGGGCGTGAGGGTATGTATAAAACCCTCGCTCTGGCTCTCGTTGCCGCCGACGAAGCCATGGCCGCCCTTCCCGAACATGGAAACCTGCGTCTCGGAGTCGTTGCCGCCACAACGGTTGGCGGAATCTCTCAAACCGAACATGCGTACAAGCAGTTTCGTACCGACCCGGCCGCCATCACCCCGCTCGCCATTGAATGCGCCGTTCATGAACCGGTAGTGCTCTCTTCCGAACTCTGTCGAAGATTTTCCGCGTACGGATTCCATACGGTATCCACCGCCTGTTCCAGCAGTCTTCATGCGATCGGTATGGCGAAAAGGATGATTGAACGGGAATATTACGATGCATGTCTGGTCGTCGGTGCGGATGCCCTCTGCATCACCACGGTTCGGGGATTCGGCAGTCTTACTCTACTCGACCCTAACGGGTGCCGTCCGTTCGATAAAACCAGGGCAGGCATAAGTCTCGGTGAAGGTGCCGGTGCGATGCTGCTGGTTGGACCGCAGGTTCTTTCCCGGTGCCCTGGAGGAGCTCTTGCCGGAATTTCAGGATGGGGAGCCTCTTCAGACTGTTTTCACATGACCGCTCCGCACCCCGATGGTGAAGGTGCGCGCAGTGCCATCGAAGGAGCACTCAAGGAGGCGCAACTACCTCCGGAAGCGATAAGCGCCGTCATCAGCCACGGCACCGGAACACCCGACAACGACAAATCGGAAATTGCCGTTCTCAAGTCAGTTTTTCAGAAACTGCCTCCATTCTGTTCCCTCAAACGGGTACTTGGTCATACCCTTGCCGCTTCGGGAATACTCGAAGCGGTCTTCGCCGTAACCATGCTGCACGAAGAATACCTTCCGGCAACCGCGGGATTTTCTGAACCCGACGAAGAAATCGGTGCGATCCCGTTTACCGGCGGCACATTATCCATGCGGCATATACTTAAAAATGCCTTCGGATTCGGTGGTAATAACGCGACCTGTATCATCTCCCGCCTGGAGGATGATGCCTCATGAAACGATACCTTGCCATAACCGGCCATAACGTGGTATTTCCCGGCAGAAATGATGACTGGAAAGAATCGGTTCCGGCGAAAATGAAACGACGTGATGCACGCATCTGGCAGATGGCGTGTGCTGCGGTCGCCCCCCTTGTCAGCGCAAACGAACGCTCACCCCGTTCCGTTATTGTCGGTACCGCATTAGGCGCACTTGAGGAAACACGGCAGTTTCTCGATGGAGTATTTACCGACGGACTTGGTTCTCCACGTAGTTTCATGTCCTCGGTACATAACAGCATCGCGGGCAAAATTGCCCTTGAATTCGGCATACGCGGTCCGAATCTCACCATCTGCGACAGTCACAACTCGTTTGCATCATCCGTCATTACCGCCGATCTTCTTACTGAACACGACTTTCCGGTCCTCATCTGCATCATCGACGAACGTATACCGATTCTTGATGAACTCTACCCGTATTTTTCACGCCGCTGCCGGCCGTACCTGAGTCCTGACTGGGAAGATGCGGCGATCGCATTCAGTATCGATGCAAACGGTGCCCCCGGCCGTCCGATCCGGGCATTCGGGCCGCTCAGCACGCAACGCAGAGACCCCGAATTCGTCTGCCGCTCGGTGCTGCAGAAAGAACTGCCGCTCTTTACCGGTACCTTCAGGTTCAACGAAAGTACCACTTCTTTCGTACAGCCGGCGATAACCGCCGCGGATGTCGTGCACACCGGTACCGACCATACGATTATCGGATCCTATTCACCGACCTCGGGAGCGGTAGCACTTGTCGAAATCGGACCTACGACCTGACGTCATCTGGTCATTTTCTCTTGCTGTCTCGTTTATTGCCTGGATATTCCTGCCACCGTTCCGTCCGTTTCTTTCCGTAGTATTGCTTGCACACCTTCCGGTACTCATTTTCGGCATAACCAATCTTCAGGCAGGTTTTTTCTGCAGATCCTATTGCCGGATTCCGGGAGAATTACATCGCTGCGCACTCACCTTCGACGACGGCCCCGATCCGCGGCTGACCCCGGCGGTACTCGATCTGCTCGATGAATTCAACGTTACCGCCACGTTCTTTCTCATCGCCCGTAAAGCGCGACAACACGCTGAACTCGCCCGTGAGATCGTCAACCGGGGGCATGAAGTGGCGTGTCATGATCTTGATCATCATTTCACCGCCAATTTCAGACGCCATCACCGTATGGTCCGGGAAATAAACACCGCCTGCACCATCATCGCCGATGCAACCGGGAAATCCCCCCTCCTGTACCGTCCGCCGGTGGGGCTTTCAAATCCGCATCTGCGTACCGCACTTGCCGAACTTGGTATGCGCTGCATCGGATGGGACCGCGGCCTCGGCGATGGAGGAAACCGGTTTGTTTCCACGTTTACCCGTATGCCGCATCTTGCGAAACCCGGCAGCATAGTTCTCCTTCACGACTGCCTTCCTGATGAAAAGAATCCGGATCTTTTTCTCAACAGCCTCAGATCGCTGCTTGGCGAGATGAAAAACAACGGTTTGAGCGGAGTAACGGTAAGTACACTCTGCTCGCTCCGGGCTTATCGGGATTAAGTAAAAATCCCCTTGAGAATCTCGTGCCGCCATGTCGCAGGGCGGCACGACTATTTGATAAAAACCTTGTTTGGTAGAGTTACTCCTGCAGCATTCATGACGAAGAGATACATTCCTGTCGAGATGGCGTTTCTGCCTGCGAGAGTTACGGAATACCGCCGCCCGGCTGTTTGGTTTTCATTGAAAAAGGTTGTAATGCGTGTCCCATTCAGATCGTACAGATCGATCCTGACCCTCATACGGGATGGTACAAATTGCGGGATCGAATAGGTGATGCAGTTGCCGTTCACGCGGGGCGTGCAGGTCCGGTTGTCGCTTTGCGGACTATCCGGGCTGGTGCCGACAGTCATTCCAAGGGAGAAGGTCATCACTTCACCCACATCACTTATATTGGCGATCTGAATTCCTGAGTTGGTGTTGTTATGCCATTTCGCCGAAGGCGTTGTATTATCGTCAAATTCGGTTTTATATCCCGCATGAAACAGATCATTTGCACCGCCTGAATTACGCTTTCTTTCGAGGTCTGACAGACCATCTGCCTGCTCGGGCATGACATAGTCAGTACCGCTTTCCGTGTTACTCCCCTTTTTATCAACATGCCAGATAAGCAGGCCCTCATCAGGCAGTGTCTTGCTTCTGCCCTCCTTGCGCCTCGCCTCTATGTAATAGGCTTCATTGGTGCTGGTACCATTGGTTGCGCCCGACCAGAGATATATCGAAGGCCCGTTGCTCGTATGGGAATAGAGATTGCCGGTCCCGTCGCTGGTTATGTTAATGGCCGGAATCCATTCCTGTAAAACACGGAAAAAACCATTGGGCTGTAATGGGTTATTGTCGTTGACTTTGGACATTATGCAGTAATTACCGGCGCCGTTGTCGTGGTCGTCATAGGTATACAGGTCGGGCCAGTTACACAGCATGTGGCCGTTTTCATGGATGCTTCCGCCCATGGCGAGTGAGGAGCCGATATCCGACAGCTGGTAGCGGTTTGTGGAAAAGCCGGTGGCAAGCGTCACCTTGCGGTATCCGGAATTGGGCCACAAACCGTTCGCCCAGCCGGCCTGAGGAGTACCGGCATAAAAGACATTGGTCGCCCTGATGTAACTCCCGGACAGGGTGAGCGGGCTCAGATCGATATTCAAGCGCTGTATCTTTGTGCCGATTTCATCGAGCAGTTCATACGTACCGCCAAATCCGGTGCCGGCATCATAATGTGATTTGTTGTAATCGGCGGTAATAAACTGCGTAACGATATTGGTATAAACCATCTTTCCATCCGAAATGTCGTAGTAATAATCAAAAAGAGACCCGTTGTTGCCATACCCCGAGTACCCGCGCATGTTAAAAAAATTGACGATCGAGTCTCTCGGGATATCACTCGTTTTATCCGGGAAGTTAATGAGAATGGCAAGCCCGACGCAGGTATCGGGTGTTGTGCGCGCCGGGATAGTGTCACTGCCTGCCGATGCAGCTGCCTTGGCAAGCCTCGTTTTAACCCTGTTCTGAAAGTGCTGCCGAGCCTCTTTCATTGTCATGTTATTGAGTTCCCGGAACTTTGCATCCTGAATTGCCGCCACCGCCTCCTTGTTCAGCCGCAGATGTTTTCCGATGCCCCTTGACAGGAGCATCCGCCCCGGTGCCGTATCTGGATCGTACACCATTCCTGTTGAAATCCATTCGTTGCCGTCATTGGAAAGCGTTGAGTAACAGATCCATCCGGTCGTCGGGTCCCGGATGAGCGAATACCCGTCCGGAGTCTCAACGTCCTGGTAGAACTCATCGCCGGAAACAATGACCGATACGAGCGAACCGTCCGGCTGCCGGAATGCATATGGTTTGTTTGAGACCGGCGCTGCCGACACCAGAGTGGGAATTCCGAACATCATAAGGAAAACGCCACAGAAATGTGACGTAATGCGCATACTACCCCCTTTTTTCCTGAATAGGCTGATTGTAATATAACAACTAATTTTTCCGAAAATGAGTTTATGGCTAAAAACCGGACTTTTGGCGGGAGCATATTTTATCGTCGCAGTTTTCTGCCGGAAAACATTTTTGTGCAATTCATGTTCATACCGCAGCCATCGATGCTCTATTACAAAATATTAGAGGATATTCCATTATGATGATACGCGCAGTCAAAAAAAGTGATACATTAAAACAGTGTTACTCACTAAACTACCGCACGGCTTGAAGGAGTCTCTTATAAAATCAGTGACAAACCACTGAAACTGTTAACATCGGTGACTCCAAATGTCGGAAAGGATTGAAAAAACATTTGATGATATCTTCTGTATTTTAATGTACGGGATGAGTTATTTTTCAGCTTGCCATCATCCTGCATAGCTGGTGGTTTTTAAAGTCGCATTACATCCGACTTCTTGGCCTAAAGGATAAAAAAAAATCATCCGGCGAGTCCCCGCCGGATGATACACAACAGCTTTTACACATTTCAGAAAGATACCTTTTTACCCGATAGCCTCTTTTCCTTCCTCTCCGGTTCGGATACGGATACACTGCGGCAGTTCGAGTACGAATATTTTCCCGTCACCGATATTTCCGCTGCGGGCTCCTTTGATGATCGCATCGACGGTTGGCTTGACAAAGTCGTCATTGACCGCGATCTCGAGCCGGATTTTCTTGATCAGGTTCACTTCAATAATGCTTCCGCGGTAACTTTCGGTATACCCGCCCTGCTGCCCGCATCCGATGACATTCGTGACGGTCATCTTCCGAACTTCCGCGTCAAAAAGCGCCTGTTTGACATCGGGCAACCTGGTCGGCTGAATTATAGCGACAATCATTTTCATAAATATATCCTCCTTTTTGTTTCTTCGGTCCGGTTCAGTTCTCAGTAGTGAATATCTGGAATCCGCTGTAGGCTTCCATACCGTGCTCACCGATATCAAGACCGGCGATTTCCTCTTCACGTTTCACGCGCAGTCCGACGGTTACCTTGATAAGGGTAAAAAGCAGCATTGCTCCACCGAACGCCCACACGAATACCGAGCCGATACCGGCAAGCTGTACCATTACCGGTTTCATGCCGCCGCCGAAAAACAGACCGGCATTGCCGTTGATCGCTTCCTGCGCGAACAAACCTGCCGCAAGCGTACCCCAGACACCGTTGACCGCATGCACACTCACGGCGCCAACCGGATCATCGATTTTCAGAACCCGGTCGATGAACAGTACCGAGACTACCACTATGACGCCTGCAATCGCACCGATAATTACCGCACTGAGCGGCGAGACATCGGCACATGGAGCAGTGATTGCCACCAGCCCTGCGAGTACACCGTTGAGCGCCATCGAGGCATCCGGTTTACCGAGAAGCATCCAGGCGGCGAACATCGCCGTTACCGCTCCTGCCGCGGCAGCGAGATTCGTGGTTACCGCGATACGACCGATTGACATATCGGCAGTCGTCGTGGAACCGGGATTGAAACCGAACCATCCAAACCAGAGAATAAATACGCCAAGCGCAGCAAGGGTGATGCTGTGCCCGGGAATTGCGCGGGGTTTTCCGTCGTTACCGTATTTTCCGACCCGCGGACCGAGCACTATGGCACCGGCAAGCGCGCACCAGCCTCCGACGGAATGCACCACGGTGGAACCGGCGAAATCGATGAATCCCAGTTTCTCCAGCCAACCATCGCCGTGATAAAGACTGCCCCATGCCCAGTGACCGGAAATCGGATAAATAATCGCCGAAATAACGATGCTGTAGATGAGGTACGATGTAAACTTCGTCCGTTCAGCCATTGCACCGGAAACGATGGTTGCCGCCGTTGCCGCAAACACGGTCTGGAACATGAAAAACACCAGGGTCCACTCCCCTCCCTCTTTTCCGACCATCGCATCGGATAGAAAGAATCCTTCTTTACCGATAAGATGCCCGGCAGTGGTACCGAACATGAGTGCGAATCCGACCGCCCAGAAACCGAGTGAGCCGATCGAAAAATCCATCAGATTTTTCATCATGATGTTCACCGCGTTTTTGGCACGGGTGAATCCCGTCTCCACCATGGCGAATCCGGCCTGCATAAAAAACACGAGTACTGCGGCGATAAGTGTCCAGAGCACGTTGCCGCGTTCCTGAGTGAGCATCTCCACCTCGTCGGCGAATACCGGCGATGCGCACAGTGCCGCAATGGCACCCGTTGTCAAAAGCAATTTACCTTTCATTAAAACACCTCCTGTATCTTGTAAAGAACGTATTCAACACGGTTCAGGCATACTTCCGATCCTGTTGTAAACGGTTTCGTACCGATCCGGTTTACCCTAACCCCTTCTTTAGTGTTCCTTCCACCTCCTTGATTACTGCGGATAATTCGATTCTCAACACGCATCAATCGGCCGGAATGATTTCCGCTTGGTATATTCGCAATCGGTATGCCAACCCGGAAAATTCCCGAAAACACACCGGAATTACCGGATTATGCCCTGTCATACCACGGCAGTACATTGCAGCCACAACATTTTTGTTTTGCAGTTTTGGAAGCTGGTACAATTTTGTTCGACGGTTTTCGGTTCATGTGATAACGGGATCGTATTGCCCCTATTACTGAATTACCGATAAGCGGAATAATTATCGGGAATCCTTCCGGGGGTGTTTATATAGAAGCCGTCGCTTCCGTTGTAACCGTCTGCAACGACACCCCCGATACCCGGACGGACAATTTGACATCATCCCGGAACAGACCTATTTTTTAACGAGCAGAATCGAAGCGGTGATGGGGAGATTACCGCAAATAGGCAGTTTATCCCGCATATTTTTTATATATTACCGGATACAGAAATCAGACACTTTATCGGTACTGACAAGTGACTGTCGTCAGCCGAGTTGTATAATCGGTTGGTTGCCGGCCGTGCAGGTTTTCATCTCAAGAATTCTGCGAAGCAGCGGTTGTATCGGTCGATCGGGATATATTTCAATCTACCTACATGGGAGAATTAAAGATGCGCAGAAAGTTATTGAAATCGGGATGGCATACCATATTCAGCATCGCGGTCTGTTCAGTTGCCATCGGGATCAATGCTGAAAGTACACTGGAAAGTGTCTCGTGGATAAGTACCACCGAGCAGAACAGGTGGGTGGATAAGGAAACGCTTGATCTGAGTGAATGGGATGACGATACCACCCGGTATATCGAAATAGACGAAGAAACAAAATACCAGGTAATCGACGGGTGGGGCGGCGCAATCAACGAACACGGATGGCATGCGATGAAGGTGCTTTCAGACGCCAAAAGAGATGAGGTCATGAAAGCGATTTTCGATACTGCGGCATGCGCCATGAATATCGGCCGGATCAGCATGGGTGCGAACGATTATTCCCTGTCGCTGTATTCCTGTGACGACACCCCCGATGACTATACCATGAGCAACTTTTCACTCGAAAAGGACCGGGTCAATGTCATACCGTTCGCACTCGCGGCAAAGGCGATCAACCCGGCCATGCTTTTCTGGGGATCCCCGCACTCTCCCCCGGCCTGGATGAAGCAGAACAACAACATGATCGACGGCAGTCTGAAAACCGATGATGCGACGAGAAAAGCCTATGCACTTTACTTCCAGAAATGGATCGAAAATATGGAGCTGGAAGGAATTCATATCTACGCCGTCCACATCCAGAATGAACCGAACATCACCGGAAACGGTTACCCCGCCTGTGAAATGTCCGGTGCGGAAATGGGAATACTCATCAAGGATTACATCGGCCCGCAGCTGAGAACCAACGGACTCGCCACCGAGATCTGGGCCGGCACTCTGCATAGCACCAACCCCGGCTTTACCAGTTTTTATCCGGAATACATTCCGCCGACACTCGGCGACCCCGATGCGAATCCTTACATCTCGGGAGTCGGTATGCAATGGAATGCGCTGCAGTTCACCGCAGAAGTGGTGACGAACTATCCTGAGGTGAAAATGATGCAAACGGAAACCCAGTGCGGCAACTTTTACTGGCAGCCGGAGTACAACGCTGAGGCTGCGCCAAACGACTGGGCCTACGGGGTATTCACCTTCCACCGGATGCTGCAGTGGTTTCGCGCGGGCATCAATTCCTACTGTCAATGGAACATCGTCCTCGACGAGAAAGGAATCAGCAATTCCATCACCAATCCCTGGCCGCAGAATTCCATGATATCCGTTGATCAGACAACGAAAGAGGTACGGTATAACCCGCAGTTCTACGCGGCTCAGCACTTCAGTCACTTCGTGAAACCGGGAGCGCATAGAATAGCGACCGGAGGAAATTATAACGTTGGCGGCATGTATCTGTTGAGCGAGAATATCGGGGAAGGCGTTACCGATGGTGATATGATGGCGTTCCGTAATCCCAACGGTGACAAAATACTGGTTGCACGGAACTCATCGCCCACGGATATAACCGTTGCCGTTAAAATCGGATCGATGAAATTCAAACCTACCATTCCGGCGAATTCACTGAATACCTTTCTGATTTCAGATCCGGTCGCCGTCAGGCGTGATGCGGTTTCGGTCGTAAAAAAACAGACTGTCTCGGTGAGATCCGTCGGGGCAACCGTCCGGTTTTCAATTCCCGCGGCATCAGGTACAACCGTTACGTGCGTAATACTCGATGCCTTCGGCAGAACGATGAAGAAACTGGAACGATCGGCGGTAAACAATCACACCGCCATGATCTGGGATCGTACCAATGAACATGGCGGAAATGTCGCACCGGGGGTGTATGTTGCGCGAATCAACTCGGGCGACACTCCCTCTGTTCATGCCTTCGCACTGCAGTAAAGGTATCACGGACACATCAACCGGAATAAAAAACAGGTGCGAACATAGCGACCCCGTGATTCCAGAGTCAATTTCAATAAGCAGGGTCAAGCCGAAACGTCCATCCGTTTCAGGATTCCGCAGAAATTCATCCGGTTGCACACCGGTGTTCACGATGTCGATGCAACTGTCGGTATGAATACGCGTGTACAGCACTTCCAGCTGTTCGTTTTGCGGAACGGTCGTATGCTTCCTATTTCTTCTTCCGGTGCAGCGGCAGAACCGGTGAAATGAATGATGAAAATATACTAGCGCCGTTACTGAGGTTTTCTGCTGTTACCGGTCTCATTATATTTGACAGCAGTGGATGGAAAACTGAACAGAAAAAACACCTTTTTTAACGAATATACTGCGTAACATCCCCGGTGATCGTGAATACTCCAGGGAAAGTGTTTCAATTTTGTTTTTACTGGATTTTCATTTATACTAGTAGTCATTATTGTTCCTTTGAACAGATATACTTTCACATTTCTATTCCGGCCGCCGTTCAAACGATCAAGGAGTGCATATGTGGCAATCCATCGCTATTGTCGGTCTTCTCTCAGCTTCGATCATCGTTGCACAGGAAGTTAATTTAAGCGGTACGATCGTTAATCAGGCAAATGTGCCGGTTGAGGGACTGATAATTTCACTACAGCAGAGCCGGGTCCGCGACACCACCGATGCTGAGGGGAAATTTCTCCTCAGAAAAAGCGGAACCTCGGTCACCCGGTCGGTACCCTTTTCAGGCGAACGGATTACCTTCAAAGAAGGTCAATTGACGATTCCGGAATCCCGACGGTATTCATCAATCAGCCTGAAGATTTTCGGCCTGAACGGATCACAGCTCCGTGCAGTTGACCATATCCGGCCCGGACAGCCGATCCGGATTGCCGATGGTATCATTTCCTCGAAAATGCAGCTTGCGATACTCACGTGTGACCGTCAATCGTTCCGGTTCGCGATAATGAAAGTAAACGACAGAATCATCTGCAGATGGCTGGATGGTACGATACGGAATGAAGGAGCCGTATTGTTGAAACAGGCAGATGGAAGCGCCGGTGATTCACTCGTTATCACCCGGAAAGAAACCGTCGAGCTTGCAATTTTTCGTTCCTCGCTGGAGGATAACCTCTCGATCAAACTCGATCTGATTCCCTATGAAGTGATCGATCTTGCAATCGCCGAGAATGGACGTTACCCCGATGAAGTCGGAAAGGATCTGACGGACTATCCCAACGGTATCGTGAACTATCTCATGAAAACCGGCGACGGCGCCCATGATTACGAAGCCTGGTGTTCTGAATTCGTTGCATGGGCGTATGAAGCAGGTGGCTACCCCTTTACCGGTGGTACTCAGGGAGGCTGGATGCTGCAGGGCTCGACGCAGATCCGGTCCTGGTTTCGGCAGAAGGCGCAGTTCATCGATCGTACCTCCGATAACTGGGAGACGTTTCAGCCCGCACCCGGCGATTATATCCGGTACGAAACCTCGGGCGGCGGTCACAGCGGAATCGTGCGGTACGTATCGAACGATACGCTTTACTCGGTTGAAGGAAACGTCAACAACACGGTGATGCTCAGAAAAATCCCGCGGTGGAGGGACTACGAAGCCCAGAGCGGAACAACCTATATCGACGGAATCGGCCGGAGAAGCGGCACTACGGAAGTGGTGTTCTGATATTTCACTCTGAGTGACATGACTCAGCAGACGAAACGTCAATGACTCCCGAAATTACATTCGGATCATTACCCGGACGGCTCCATCCTCATACGTTTCAGCCAGATACATTGCTTCGGAAATCCGATCCAGAGGAAAACGGTGCGTCGCCAGCGGTGCAATAGATACCGTTTTTCTTTCGATGAGTCGTATACAGGGATGCAATGCCCTATTGGAGCGCCGCACATTCTGCACCAGCAATTCACGGCGACGTTGTGAATGCGGATCGAACCAAATTTGTTCATCGGGAGGAATACCGATCAGCATAACCCTGCCGCCGATACGGGCCGCCTCGAAAGCCCAGCCGAACGTCTGCCCGGCCCCGACCGCCTCGAATACACAATCAACCATCCTGCCACCGGTCGTTTCTCTGATATATTCCAGCGGATCAACGACATCACTGTTGACACAGTGATCCGGCCCGTACTGTTTTCCTGAAAAATCAAGACGATACTGAACACGGTCGAAGAGAAACGTCTCCCCCGCACCGCATGCTCTGGCAAGCGCAAGAGTACACAATCCGACCGCCCCCGCACCGAACACCGCGATGCTTTCTCCGGGTTTAAGCGCACTCAGTACCACCGCGTGATACCCGACTCCCATCGGTTCCAGCAGTGCGGCCTCATCAAAACTCATGCTGTCGGGAATCTTCACCAACTGACTCTCATGCAGAGAAAGATACTCCTGAAACGCCCCCGCTTCATTCGGCCCGCCTAAAAATCTGACATTCGGACACCGGTTGTACTTTCCTTCCCGGCAGTGTTCACACCTGAAACAATACCGGCCGGGTTCAACCGCAACCCGGTCGCCTTCCCTGAAAACGGAGTGCGACGGTGCCTTCACCACTTTGGCGGAACATTCATGGCCGAGTGAATGCGGATAAACACAACGCTGATTACCGATACCCCCGTGTTTGTAATAGTGAACATCCGATGCGCAGATACCGACCGATCTTACCGCAACAAGAATTTCATCCGGCCCCGGCTTCGGGGCAGGCACATCGGTGAGTTCAAGTGTTCTTCCGGCGGTAAGGCGGACAGCCTGCATGCATTCTCCCTAGGTGTAGTAAATTTTGAGTTCAACTGTTAACATCGTACGAATCGAAAAATACTATCGGAATATTACCGGTATATGCCTCATTCAAGCTGGAGCGCCGGATGGTCAGCGCCAACCCTCCGAAAGCAATACCAATTACCCGGTCCGGATTTCGCTGAATGGTATCCGAAACAACCTTTTCAGGCCTGTTTTCATGCCATTATCCTTTTTGACGCTTGCATTACAACAGGACCGTATTTTATGTTAGAAAGTCATCCGTTTTCTGTACCTACATCCGGTGAAAATTCCCCGCCTCCCGCGCCGGAAGCAGGAACTTCCCGTATAATATGATTGCAACAGCAAGATCAGACAAAGTTTGAGGTGAATGCATTGATGAAAGCGCTCCAGTTTACCGCTCCCGGGCAGATAACCATGCTCGACGACGTTACCGTCCCGGAACCGGTGGAAGGTGAAATACAGGTCAAGTGTACTTCGGTCGGTATGTGCGGCAGCAATATGGGTCATTATACCGGCGAGGGAGTCTGGGAAAAAATCATGTCGTACCCGGCCCCCGCCGGGAGTACCGGGCACGAAAATATCGGTTTCATCACCCGTTCGCGTCACCCCGCCTGGAAAGAGGGAACCCTGGTTCTGGCGCAGCCGGAAGGACACTTCGGATTCGCGGAATATATCGTCAGTCGCCCGCCCTCCATTGCGCGTCTTCCCCAGGATGATCCGGATCCCTGCACCCTCATCATCGCCCAACCGCTATCAACCGTCCTCCGCGCACTCGCCCTTACGGAAGAATCGATAATCAATAAAACCTGTGCGGTCATCGGTCAGGGATCAATGGGACTTATTTTCACCCATATCCTCCGGTTGTTCGGGGCACGCAAGGTATTTGCCGTTGATATTCTGGACTGGAGACTGAAGTGGTCGAAACGTTACATGGCGGATGCGGTCATCAACGCTTCCAAGGACGATCCTGTCGCTGCAATCAACGACCTGACCGGCGGGGAAAAATGCGATTTCATCGTCGATGCCGCGGGGAAGGAATCCTCACTCAACACGGCGGTCTTCTGCCTGCGTAATTACGGACGCCTGCTGGTGTTCGGTATGCCGCATACGGAACTTGTCCGGTTCCCCTGGTATCATGTGTTCCGTTCAAACATTCAGATCAACACCTGTGTGGGCCCCGAGTGCGGCGCCTATTTCCAGACCGCTGCCGATATGGTGGTTGACAACCGCGCCTCCGCGCTCCGGGATATTGTCACCCCCCGCTTTCCGTGGGATAAAGCGCCGGAAGCGTTCGCCCTGTACGCAGCCAATGCAACCGATGCGCTCAAGGTCACACTGGAATTCTGATTCCGTTGCAACCGCGCAACCGTTATCTTCCGGTTCATACCCGCAGCGACGTTGCGCGCAACGTCTCTACCACGGATCACCATCCGGATTGCACACTACCGGAAACAAATGATTGAGGAATAACCGATGCCGAAAACCGTAGAGCCCAGGAAAATCGCCGCCACGAAAGCCATGAAGGGGTTCATGGATGCCTATTTCAACAGTCTCATGGGCCCGGAAGCGGAAAAAGCGAAAATCGCCTGGTGTACCAGCGTTGGTCCGGCGGAGCTTTTGCGTGCCCTTGGATTTCGCGTGTATTTTCCAGAAAATTACGGCGCGATGCTCGGTGCCACCCGTATGGCAGGCGAGACGATCCCTTTCGCGAATGCCCGCGGGTACTCACCCGATATCTGCTCCTACCTCACCAGTGATATCGGTTCCTATCTCAAGGGAGACGGTCCTTTCCGTAAAATGGGATTCACGGGACCTCCGCAGGCGGATGTGCTCGTCTACAACACCAACCAGTGCCGCGACGTCAAGGACTGGTTTGAATTTTACGCCCGCGAATGGAACGTTCCCTGTATCGGCATTCATACCCCCAGAGGAATCGGTGAGGTTGACAAACCGGTTATCGATACCGTAACCCGGCAGATCGAAGGGCTCGTGCGACCGCTTGAATCGATTATCGGTAAACGATTCGACATTGACCGTTTGAGAGAGGTCATCGCCCTGTCACGTAAATGCAGTGAGCTCTGGAAAGAAGTACTGCACACTGCCGCCAATGTACCGGCACCGCTTTCTTTTTTCGACGGAACGATTCAGATGGGACCGGCGGTAGTACTGCGCGGTACGCAGGAGGCCATCGATTATTACAACATCCTGCTGCCGGAACTCAAAGAACGGATCACCGGCGGGATCGCTGCAGTTGACGGAGAATCATACCGGATCTACTGGGAAGGCATGCCGGTGTGGGGCAAACTGAAAAGCAACGCAGTCCAGTTTATGGAACTGCATACCGCCGTTGTGGCTTCGACCTACTGCAACAGCTGGATTTTCGAGGATTTCGATCCCGACAATCCGTTCGAAAGCATGGCGCGTGCCTACAGCAACCTCTTTATCTGCCGCAGCGACGGACCGAAAGAAGCGTATATCGCCCGTATGGTCGATGAGTTCAAGGTGGACGGAATTCTTTACCACAATGCCAAAACCTGTCCGAACAATTCAAACAGCAGGTACGACATGCCCCGTCGTCTGCAGGAGAAAACCGGCAAGCCGTACGTTGTCATCGACGGTGATCTCAACGACCTGCGCCTCTATTCCGAAGAACAGGCCCGTACCAATATCGAAGCGTTCGTCGAACAGCTCGCTCAACAGTAAGGGAAACTGAATGGCGTATTTCGGTGGAATTGACATCGGTGCATCAACCGCCAAGCTGGTTGTCACCGACACGACCGGAAACATTGTCGCAAAAAATCTGCAGCGGTCGGGAGTCAACTACGGCGAAACCGCCGAAGCACTGCTCACGACCTGTTGCGAAAAGGCGGGAATTGATCGTAACAATATCATGAAGGTCATTTCCACCGGTTATGGACGCGGCAATGTCGACTGGTCCGACGACACCATGACCGAAATCGCCTGTCATGGCAGAGGTGCGTTCTTTCACGTTCATGGACGGATGACCGTCATCGATATAGGAGCACAGGACAGCAAGGTAATCCATATTGACGAAACGGGTAAACGAACCGGTTTCAAAATGAACCGGAAATGCGCAGCAGGCACCGGCGCCTTCATTGAGGAAGTCGCCCACAAACTTGCTATTGACATCAGTGATCTCAATGACCTTGCCGAAAAATCGACCGGCACGGTGGAGCTGGGCAGTTTCTGCACTGTTTTCGCCGCCACCGAAGTGATTGAAAAAATCCGTGCGGGAGTACCGGTGGAAGATATCGTCTACGGTGCTTTCAAGTCGGTGGCACGGAGAATTTTCGAAATGGACCGCATTGACGGGTGCATGGTGCTCACCGGCGGCGTGGTTGCGCACAACCCGGTGCTCGCCGCAATTCTCGGCGAACTGTTTTCCACCAAGGCGATGATCGTCCCCGATGCGCAATTTACCGGCGCCTTCGGCGCGGCACTGTTCGCGGCCGGGTTGTGATCTGCAACTACAGTTTCACCCTCGCGGCCCGCAGCACTTCACCGCTGCCGCAATCGACCAGCCGCATGCTGCAGAAACGCAGTACCCCGAGAAACTGCAGGCGTGAGAGGATCATATAATCGGCATTCAGCAGCTTTCCGACCGCTGCACCACCGTTGTCATCAGTCACCCCGCTCAGGCTGAGTGCCTGTTCTTTGAGGACCTCCTCCATTCGTTGACGTTCAATAACGGCGGCATCGGTACGGGAGGGCAGTTTCTCCAGAGCTGATTCCCGGAATGGTCACAGCCGGCTCCGGTGATTCTGGAATCGATGCATTCTCTTTTGTGGAAACAGCAGGCTGTGCTGCTTCTGAAGTCGAGATGTTCTCCGTTGCAGAGACGGAAGGTTCCACCACCGGTTCGACCACGCATACTTTTTTCTGACAACCAATACAGAGTACCAGGATGAAAAACAGGATGATTTTGTTCATCACACCACTTCCTTTGTTGAAACGGATTGGTATCGAATGCGGATAAACGAAATATCACCTTCCGCCTTTTAATCCTGGTAAAAAAGGGTCTTATTGCAGAGACGCATGGCCTTGTATCGCTACAACATTACCGCCCTTCACCGATATACTTCTTATTAAATACAAACCTCCCCTATCCGTAATTATTTTTAAACAGTTAACCATTTTCCACCCATGCACGGTTGGAGCAGTCATTTCATGAAAAAAATCATACTTGTCTTTGTACTTATTCTCGCATCACTCGCCTACTCAAGCGATTTCCAGCTTCCGGTCACCTACGACACCTTGAAAAACGGCCTGCGATACATCATCGTTCCCGATACCAATGTCCCGGTGGTCTCCTGCCGCCTGTATTACTTCATGGGATCGATGTACGAAGGTCCCGGCACCTCCGGTCTGTCCCATATGTATGAACATATGATGTTCAAAGGAACAAAACACCTCGGCACTTCCAATTATCGCAAAGAAGTGCCTATCATGAAGAAAATTGATACTCTCGAAGCGAAGATATCTCAGCTCCAACAGAAGAATGAAGAGTTCACCGATTCCATGAAGACAATCCTGCATGATCAGGTCATGACATTGCTCAACCAGCAGCGCAAACTGATAAAAAAAGACGAGATCTGGGAAATCTATCAGAACAACGGCGGCACACAACTCAATGCCTGGACCGCCGACGACATGACCGCCTATATCGTTACGCTTCCCCGAAATAAAGTGGAACTATTTTACTGGATTGAATCGGACCGGATGCGCGACCCTATACTGCGGGAGTTTTACAGTGAAAGGGAGGTCGTTACCGAAGAGCGACGCATGAGGTACGAGAACCGGGCGATCGGCAAGTACTGGGAGCGGCTCAATGCCCTTTTTTACGTTGCACATCCCTACCGTCTTCCCACTATCGGATGGATGTCGGATATCCAGGCCTATACCCGGAAAAAGATGGAGAAACATGTTAAAAAATTCTATACCCCGGATAACGCACTTATTGTCATGGTGGGAAACGTCGATCCTGTTGCAACGAAAGCAGAAATCAACCGCTATTTCGGTTCCATCCCCCGTGCGAAGATACCTAAACAGGAAGTGGTCACCAGGGAACCCGAACCTGTCGGCACCACCCGTTTCACCATGCGTGACGATGCGGAGCCCCGGCTGGATATGATATTTCACACCCCGGGTTATCCCGACGACGCATTGTATAAACTTGACATCATCGAAGGCATTTTTTCGGGGCGCAGCGGACGGCTCTTCCGTCGGCTTGTCGACAAGGAGGGGTTGTGTACCGATGTCGGCGCGGGAAATAACATCCGTCTCCATAACGGGGAATTCCATATATGGGCGGAACTGAAAACCGGCACTGATCCCGGGAAGGTCGAAAAAATCATCCGTGAGGAACTGCGTAAAGTCGGTCAGAAACGTCCGACCGAAAAAGAGATCATGCGTATTACCAATGATATCCGGATGTCGTTCATATCGGGACTTAAAAGCCTCGAAGGACTCTCCGACCGATTAGCCTGGTTCGAGCGGCTCCGCAGCTGGAAAGACCTGATGAGTTATCCGTCGCACATCACGGCGGTCAAACCCGAAGAGATACCCGCGGTGGCTGCAAAGTATCTTGATCCGGATCTGGCAACCATCGGGCTGCTGCTGCCGAAAAAAGCGGCGGCAACCAAGCATAACGACAAAAAATCTTCGGCGAAGAAATAGACTCAGGAGCGCCTCCGTGAAGAACGAATACCGCAATTTCCCAGCACTGCCTCATCACCGCATAAAGAATTCAAGCGGCTCTACGCAACCGTCAATAACGAAAACGCTGCTGTTCATCGGCATTATCGTATTCTGTTCGGCAACCGCCGGAACCGCAAAACAGCGGCACTCTTCAGCGATTCCGGTCCATCCCTCCAGAATCGTTTTTGATTCCCTCGACTGGCAGATACCGCTCGGCGATCCGTACCGGCTGGAACTGGACAACGGCTGCATCGCCTACATCGCCGCTGATTCACAACTGCCGCTGGTAAAAGTCACGGCCTATATCCGTCACGGTACACTCGCCGATCCGGAAGGCAAAGAGGGGTGCACTGCGCTCATGACGACCCTCATGCGTACCGGCGGAACAAAAAAATTTCCGGCCGATACCCTTGACGAGCTCATCGACCTCCTTGCCTTGCGTTTCGGCATTTCGGCCGGAGAAACCCAGTGCACCTTCAGCGGCTCGTTTCTTTCCGAATACCGTGCCAACGCTTTTACCATCATGAGAGAAATCCTGTTCCGTCCGGTTTTTGAAGAGAAAAAACTGCAGAAGGAACGGACAATCATGATTGAAGCGATCCACCACCGGTTTGACAATCCCGGCCCCACGCTCGGAACGGCATTTGAGAAACTCATGTATCCGGGTCAACCGTCAAGCAGATTGAGCACCGAGAAATCGGTGAAATCGATTTCCCGGAACGATCTGGTCGCCCTGCACCGTAAAGTGTTCACCCCTTCCAATATTATTTTCTGCATCGCGGGTTCCATCGATCCGGATACGGTTCGGGCTTTTCTGGAAGGGCTTCGACCCGCCGACACAACCGTACAGGCAGCGACGACGTTCCCTCTGGTAACCGTCAACCGTTCACCGGGTTGTCTTTTTGTCCATAAGGATATTTCTCAGGCGTATGTGCGACTTGGTCTTCCCCTGTTTCAACGGCCGCATCCCGACTACTACCCGCTGTCGGTGCTCAATGAGATCATCGGTGGCGGCGGATTCACTTCCCGCCTGGGGAAATCGGTCCGCAGTGACGCCGGTCTCACCTATTCGATCTACTCCACCGCCGAATCGAACTATACCTATCCGTCAACTTTTTACATTAGTTTCTTCACGAAAAACGAAAGTTTCGCCGAGGCGGTCGTTCTGAGTCTCAAAGAAGTGCAGACCTTGATCGACAGCGGCGTCACCGACGAGGAACTCGCGAACGCCAAATCATCACTTGTCGGAGAACTGCCGTCGATGTTCCGCAGTGTGGACGATATCGTTTCCACCTACGGGTGGAATGAGTACTACCATCGCGCACCCGATCATTACCGGGTATATGCCGACAAGATCCGCGCGATCACCCGCGAGGATCTCCAGCGCGTTGCACATACCTATCTTACGATTGACAGTATGACAATCGCCGTGGTGGGAGACTCCACTGCACTCATCGCTCAAAAGGCCGACGGATTCTCTCTTGCAGACCGCCCCCGGAAAACGGTTACCCCTGCAGCCCTTCCGACACTTCCCTGACTCTTATAAAGGAGCGCTCTTTATGAAAATCGGTATTGTTGTTTATTCTCAGTCGGGTATCACGGCGAAAGTTGCCAGAACTCTCGCGACCGCACTCACCGCCAAAGGACACGACATCGACATCACACTGCTTCGTACGATCGGAAAGTTGAAACCCCGTTCGACCGATTTCGAGATTAAAAATGCACCATCAGTCGATGAATTTGATGCGTTGGTTGTAGCCGGTCCGGTTTGGGCATTTACCATCTGTCCGGTCATCCTCAAATACGTTCGCGGGCTGGGAAAACTCAGCGGTAAAAAGGTCCTCTGCTATGTCACGAAAGGATTACCGTTTTCGTGGACCGGCGGAACGCGTGCGCTGAAAGAGATTGAAGCGGAACTTTCACTTTCCGATGCTTCGGTTTTTCCCGGAGAGATGATTTTAAGAGCGAAAACGGGTAATGATGCGACACTGAGACCCTACATCGATCGGATGGTCGGTGCGCTGTGCGGGTGAATTCTGAAACTTCAGAATTCAGGCGTGGTTAACCGTCTCTGAACAGACGACCTACCGTCACCCGTCAGAGGCGGGTTCCAGAATAGACAAGCCCGTTTCGTCGGTTCCAACATTCTGAATTCTGACTCTTGGATTCTTACTTTTCTACAGCAGATTCGCCGCCAGCTCGCTCAGACGCGACCGTTCACCCTTGGAGAACGTGATATGCGCGGTGATATCCTGCTCCTTGAGCCGTTCCACCAGGAAGGTCAGTCCGTTACTTGACGAATCGATATACGGATTGTCGATCTGGTACGGATCACCGGTTACTACGATTTTCGTTCCGTCACCGGCACGGGTAATAATTGTCTTAATCTCATGGGGAGTGAGGTTCTGGGCCTCATCGATGATCAGGAACTGATTATGTATCGATCTTCCCCGGATGTACGTGAGTGGCTCAATCACCAGAATACCCATGTCAACAAGCTCTCTGAATCCCCGTATCGTCCTGTTTGAACGGTTCCCCTGGCGCATGATAAGTTCGACGTTATCGGCGATCGGGTACATCCACGGACTGAGTTTCTCTTCAACCGTTCCGGGCAGAAACCCGATATCTTTTCCGAGCGGCAGCGTCGGCCGGGAAACCAGCACGCGTGAATAGATATTTTCGTCGACTGTTTTATACAGGCTCGCCGCAACGGCAAGCAGCGTTTTTCCGGTTCCCGCTTTTCCCACAAGCGTCACAAGCTGAATCTCGTCGTTGAGCAGCGCATCCATCGCGAAAAGCTGCTCCCGGTTGCGCGGGACAATTCGCCAGGCACCCTGCCGCTCCTCCGATTGCAGACGTATGATTTTTCCCGACTGCGGATCGAATCGTCCCGGTACCGAACCGACTCCCCCCGAGGTTCCCGTGATCACCACATACTGATTCGGCAGAAACTCTCCTGCGGCTTTGAGTCTTCCTTCGGTACGAAACGCCGCCACCTCCTCATCGGAGCAGTGCAACTCCCTGATACCGGTGTACAGTTCGTCTATCGCAACCGCATCCGACTCGTAATCCTCCACCCGGAGCCCGAGCGCATCGGCCTTTATCCGCAGATTGATGTTTTTACTCACGAAGATCGTCGGCACCGCCGGATCACGCTCCTTCACCTCAAGGGCGATCGCCAGAATCATGTTATCCCGGTTGCGTATCCGCAGTTCTTCGGGCATGCGACGAAGCATGGCTCCGGTGCTCATTTTAACAAAGAGCCTCCCGCCGCCGTCAAGCGGCACCCCCGCCGCCAGAGAAGACCGCTGTCGCATCCCGTCGAGAATCCGGGAAACCTGCCGGGCGCTCCTGCCGATTTCACTGACGTCTTTTTTAAAATGGTCGACATCTTCAATCACCGGAACGGGAATGATCACATTGTTTTTTCCGAAATTGAACATCGCCTGTGCATCATGCAGCAGAACGGTGGTATCGAGCAGATAGTTTTTCATATGCAGCAGTTCCTTGCGGGATCAGTGTCCAATAGAGTACACCTTTAAAATAGCAATCCGTCAGGGATAAATACCCGCGAATCGTCACCTCACACCAAGCGGATAACGGTAAGGGCGGATTTCAAATCCGTCCCCTGTTCCAGCATCAGACAGAACACCACGAAAAAAAACTGCATCGGTATACCACCGATG
Organism: Chitinispirillaceae bacterium; assembly: GCA_016930275.1. Taxonomy (GTDB): domain Bacteria; phylum Fibrobacterota; class Chitinivibrionia; order Chitinivibrionales; family Chitinispirillaceae; genus JAFGNB01. The sequence continues at coordinate 20,302 of JAFGHA010000078.1, read as the reverse complement.
CAGTCATTCATCACCAAACCTGGAAAGGGGCATTGGCCCTTTTCAATTTCTGAGCATCTCGTCGATTTTATCGGCGAATTCATCGATATCAAACGGCTTTTTTATGGTGTAGTCAGCACCGAAATCCTGAGCAGTCGAAAATATTGACTCGTAATTGACGGCTCCGGTCATCGCTGCAATCCTTACCGCGGCATGTCGACTTTTAACGGCACGAATAAACCCGATGCCTTCGCGGTTCGGCATGAAAATGTCGGTTACCACCCCCGCAATTTCCTGATCTTTCGCCAGAATTTCAAGACCGACATCCCCGTCACCGGCCGTGAGAACATTGTATCCCCGTTCTTCGAGAACCGCCGCTATCAATGATGCGTTCATCTGATCGTCTTCGACGATCAGCACCTTTTTCTGCTGTGTACCCATAGAATGTTCCCGGCTATTTTTTTTAAATACAGCAACTTAGCCCTCTGCATCCGCATGACATAGGCAGTAAAACGGTTAGCACCCGTTTTTATAATACCTATTCCTCTTCATCAAGTCAACCATGGATCCTTTTTTTTACATAAACAGAGAGGTGGGAATCCTGTTCAGTCAAACAGGGCATTAATTAGATTATAGGTGAACAGGCTGACAGACGAATGTCCATGGTATGATGAAACGATCCGTTTCATCGACCTGTTTTATCAGGATATCTTTCCATCTGCGCCAGCGCCGTCTAATCACTACCCATTCGTAAAAAAGACCGCTGTCGATCATTTCCGGAGCCGGTTTCATGCAGCAACCCAGTTATGAAGAACTCCTTCGTGAACTCGAAGCGACCAGAGCTGAACTCTCTGAACTCAAATCCGCCGCCGAGGAGCATTATCGTGTCAAGAAACATCTGAACGAAAGTGAAGAACGCTACCGGACCGTTTTCGATCATACCGGAACGGCGATGATCGTCATCGATGAAGAGATGACCATTACCATGGCCAATCACAAACTCGAAGAGATTACCGGTTATGCCCACGAGGAAAGTTTCAAACGGCGGAAATGGACGGAAGTGGTCGTTCCCGAAGATATCGACCGGATGATGGAATATCACCGGAAGCGCCGATCCGATCCTTCATCGGTTCCCAGTGAATACGAATTCAGGCTGATCGACAAGGATGGTAACGTACGGGACATGCTGCTCACCGCCTCGATGATACCGGGCACCGGCGACAGCCTTGTTTCACTCGTCGATATAACCCGGCTGAAGCACTCTGAACGCGCACTCAGAGAGAGTGAACACCGTTACCGTGAGCTGTTTGAAAATGCCACCGATATCGTTTTCACCACCGATCTCGAAGGCAACTTCACCTCGGCGAACAACTCCGCGCTCTCCACCTTCGGTTACAATGTTGACGATATTCTCAAAACCAATATCCGGCAGCTAATCGACCCTGCATGGATGCAATTCGTCATGGAAAAGCTTGCCGACAAACAATCCCATTCCACCTCTTCGGATCGTTATGAACTGCTCACCCGCACCCGCGACGGAAAACCGGTCTGGGTCGAATTGAGTACCCGCCTGATCAGGGAAGCCAACCGCTCCGTCGGTATACAGGGAATCGCCCGCGACATCACCGAACGAAAATACCACGAGGAACAACTGCGGGAAAGCCGGCAGCGGTTCAAGGAAACAGCGGATCTGCTGCCCGGTATCATCTGTGAAATCGATACATCGATGAAACTGACCTACGTCAACGAAATAGGACTCACTTCGTTCGGTTTTACTCACGAGGATTTTAAACACGGCGTTTCGGTCTGGGATCTGGTACCCGAAGCCGACCATGAACGTTTCAGGCAGGATGTATTTAACGTCACGCACGGTGATTTCGGCAACCCGAAACTCTATGAACTCTTCCGGAAAGACCGGTCACGTCTCCAGCTGATCATCAACAGCGCACCGATCACCAGAAACGGTGACATCATAGGAATCCGCAGCTGCCTTATTGATATTTCAGATCGTATCCGGGCCGAGAATCAGCTTCGCGAGAGCGAAGAGCGGTTCAGATCGGTATACGCGAGTTCCCCCATCGGTATCGCGCTGTACGACACCGCGGGAAAGCTGCTCGACAACAACACTTCGTTTGAGCGTATGTTCAAGAAAACACGGCTCCCTGACCGTCTTTTTTCGGCGGCCGGAATCGATCCGGACCTGGAGAGCAAGCTTCATCCGGGTGCTCCCTTCAATACCGAAACGGAGCTGCCGGAGGATCCCGCGACGGAAAGTGGAAAACGGTGGTTTGAATGGTATGTTTCCTCAATCGGTTCCACAACGGCGCAACCGTCAATGTACCTCGTGCAGGTACAGGAGATCACTTCCCGTAAAGAAGCACAGGAGGCCCGTCTCCAAAAGGAACGTGAAGCCACCGCACGCGCCGAGGCCATGGTCGCCGGGTTGCGCAAAGAACTGCGTGAGTATACCGGATTCAACAATATCGTCAGCCGCAGCCCCGACATGAAACAGATTTTTGATATTCTGCCCGAAGTGTCGCAGGCAAGTGCAGCCGTACTGGTTACCGGCGACAGCGGGACCGGCAAGGAACTCATCGCCCGCTCACTCCACGAACTCGGTTCCCGCAAAGGGAAACCGTTCATCGCCATCAACTGCAGCGCCCTGCCCGACGCGCTCCTTGAATCGGAACTGTTCGGCTACAAGGCGGGGGCATTTACCGACGCCAAAAAAGACAAACCCGGCAGATTCGCGCTTGCTGAAAACGGTACCATTTTTCTCGATGAAATCGGTGATATCTCAATAGCAATGCAGGTGAAGCTGCTTCGGGTACTGCAGGAAAAAATCTACGAGCCGCTCGGTGCGACCCAGGCACAAACAACGAACGCGCGGATTATCGTGGCCACCAATAAAAACCTCGAGGAACTGGTAGCCACCGGAACATTCCGTGAGGACCTTTTCTACCGAATCAATGTGGTGACCATTCACCTTCCGCCGCTCAAACAACGCCGCTGTGACATTCCGCTGCTGTGCGACCATTTCATCGAACGGTTCAACAGCCGCTACGAAAAATCAATCAAGGGTATTACCGAAGCCGCATTGCAGCTTCTTCTGGCACATGATTTTCCCGGTAATATCCGTGAACTCGAAAATGTCATCGAACACGCTTTCATCTTCTGCAAGGAACCGGTGATCGATACGATGCACCTTCCCGTAGCATTCAGGGAACGGTGCAACAATGCCGAGGGGATGGCGTTCGCCGGAATAAGAAATTTCGAGGAACTTGAACGGCTGTACGTGAAATCGATTCTCAATGAGTGTAAATGGAATAAGCATCTGGCAGCAAAGCGTCTGGGTATTCACAAGGCGACCCTGTTCAGAAAACTCCGGCAACTGGATATCGAAGCCGACTGATTCTCCCACCCGTTACGGTATCAGGTATTTTCCGTGATAATCAGGGTGATTCTGATTGCCTTTTCCTGATTTCCGTCCGGAAAAGGAACGGGACATTGCACGCTTCACCGTACAGCTCCACGGAAAGGAATGATGAAGACTATCCGATACTTTTTTCAGCTTGGACTGAATGGTATTATTTTTATACTGTTCATTGCAGGGTATCTACTTTACAGCATGTTAAGGATTATTCGATTAATGCAGCGTAAACCGTTGTTTCTCGCCCTTACCATTCTCTCGATCGTTTTCATTATCGTCGGTTCATTACTGGTAACGGGAAAAATGCTTTTTCTGCCGTTTCGTACCAGTGGACATCCCGTCGAGGTGATTATCGAGCAGAACATGTCGTTGTACGAAGTTGCCACGATACTGAAAAAACGCGGGGTGATACGATCACCCCGTGCCCTGATAGCCTGGATGCGGTTCAAAAAAACGGAGCGTTCCATTCAGGCTGGTCTGGTGACCCTTCATCAGGGGGACGGTGCCATCCGCGCAGCCGATAAGCTGCTCCATGCGACTCCGCTTGAAATCAGCATCATGGTCCCTGAAGGGTTGACCATCGAACAAACCGCGTATCATATCCGCCGAAGTATCCCCATCGATACCACGCGATTTATCGCCATCTGTTACGACAGCACTTTTATCGCCGGTTTCTCCTTTGGTGTGCCATCACTTGAGGGGTACCTTTTTCCGGACACCTACCGTCTTCCAAAGGATTTTACCGAAAGGGATCTTATAAAACGGATGGTCGCAAATCACCAGAAAACATGGCAATCGATCGAAATAGATGAAGATATCGCAAAAAAATTCACCCACCATCAATTGGTGACGCTCGCATCGATCGTTGAACGTGAGGCAACGCTTATCGCCGAGCAACCACGTATCAGCGGCGTATTCCATAACCGGCTCCGCCTGGGAGATCCGCTCGGAGCAGACCCGACGGTCCGGTTCGCTCTTAAAAGGTTCGGTGGTCCCCTGCGGGTATCGGAGCTCAACTGCAACTCTCCGTACAACACCCGCCGTTTTCCGGGGCTGCCGCCCGGGCCGATCTGTTCACCCGGCAAGGGTGCGCTTGCTGCGGCTGCAAAACCGCTTGCAACCGACGAACTCTTTTTCGTCGCCAAATGGGACGGCTCGGGGGAACATGATTTCTCGGTAACCAATGCCGAGCACGACCGGAAGAAACTGGAGATCCGAAGAAGAAACAATCGTCGTCTGAAACGAAAGGGAAAACGTGGGAAGTAAACATACTGGTTTGAGTCGACTGGGAACAGCGTTTCTTTTACTCTGCGGACTTTCCGGCAGTAGTACCGCCGAAATGATTCAGCCGCGAAAACTGGTGGATGCCCATACTGCGGGTATCCTTGCAAAAGGTCAGTACGATATCGAATGCCGGTTTTATGAAGCGGGTGACAGCACGCTTGGAGCGGGAATCACGTTCGGATTTGATATCGGTGTCACCAACCGGCTCACCCTCGGATTGAGTTACGGAGGGGAAGGTCTCGTCGGGAGAGGGAACCGGGTCCGTCCCCATTCGCTTCCCGGATGGCTTGTCAAGTACCGCCTGATCGAGGAACGCGTCCACTTTCCGGGTCTCACGATCGGCTACGATCACCAGGGCCACGGCGGCCTTACCGACACCGCACGTTTCGACTATAAAGGCTATATCTTCAAATCTCCCGGTTTCTTTCTCGCACTGAGTAAAAATTATCTGCTGTTCAACGCGCTGCAGCTCGGCCTGCACGGCATGTGCAGCTATTCGATGGAGCAGATACGAACAGTTAAATGGCCCGATTTCATCGCCGGAATCGATCTCGGCCTCAACGAGGAGCTATCTCTTGTTTTCGAGTATGACTTCGCTTTCAACAACCTTGATGCGCATCCCGGTAAGCCCCCGCTCTATGCCCGTCCGTCGGACGGCTATCTCAATGCGGGTCTGCGATGGGCGTTCTCTCCCAACTTCTATATCGAACTTGACGTCCGTGACCTTTTGGAGCGACGGACGACCTCCGACGGCAGACGCATCGGATGGAACAGAGAGATCAAGCTCGCATATTTCGCGCAGTTTTAGAATGAGGCGGCACCTATGAAAAACATCCTGATTCCCGTTTTCACATTATTCATGTTGTGCACCACGCTGAACAGCTCCGGGCAGCCGATGAAAGCTCCCGAAGATTCATCCCAACTGATTGCCGACCGGATCGTTCAATCGGAATTGCCGGTACTTGTGGATTTCTGGGCGGTCTGGTGCGGTCCGTGCAAAATGCTCAATCCGATCATCGAAGATCTGGAGAAAACGTACCGGAAACGGGTGCTCTTCGTCAAGGTGAACGTCGATATTCATCGCGCCCTCAGCGCCTATTTCGGTGTGCAGTCGATTCCATCGGTTTTTGTTATCAAAAACAAAAACGTTGTGGCAGCCATGCGGGGGGTTCAGCCCAAAGAACGCTACATTGAGGAACTTGATAAGGCCCTCGCTCTTCCCCCCCCGGATCCACCGGAAGCATCGCAGTGATTTCTCCCCAGCTGCTTGCGCCTGCCGGCGATTTTTCCTCAGTTGATGCCGCGCTTGATCACGGCGCCGATGCCGTATATGTCGGTATCGGTCCCTACAACCTCCGGGCTCATGCACCGAACTTTGCCCTGCAGGACCTTTCTGAACTGCTCGACCGCGTCCATGCCGGGAACCGGCGGATATATTTTGCACTTAATATCATGCCCGGTCCGGAGCAGATACCGGAAATCGAATCGCTGGTCCGAAAGCTCAGGCTCGACACTCTTCTTCCGGATGCCTTTATAGTGAGCGATCCGGGAGTCGTTCATCTCTGCAGAGAACTCATACCGGACGTACCTCTTCATCTCAGTACGCAGACCGGAACTTTCAATCAACGATCACTCCGGTTCTGGCAGCAACAGGGGATACGACGTGTCGTACTTCCGCGAGAACTCAATCTCAAGCAGATCAGCGATCTGGCCTCGACAGGAATCCTCGAAACCGAAATTTTTATCCATGGCGCCATGTGTGTCTCCGTTTCAGGCCGTTGTCTCATGGGGGCGTACTTTTCAGGACGACATCCGAACAGAGGCGACTGCCCGCAACCGTGCCGCTGGAGTTACCGTATCACTCCACTCATGTCGGATTCCGGAAATCCGCTGCAGGAACCGTGGCTGGAAGCCGAAGAAAACAACAACGGCACCTATCTGCTCAATGCCCGGGATCTCTGTACCATCGAGATACTTCCCGGGTTGATCCGCAGCGGCGTTACCGCTCTTAAAATCGAAGGTCGTAATAAAAGTGCGCATTATATCGCCGCGGTCGTGAAAACCTACCGAGCCGCCATCGATCTTTTCATCCGCAACCCGCAGGAATACACGGTGCCGGATGAATGGAAAACACTCCTTGCATCGATTGATCATCGCCCGTACACCACCGGATTCTATACCGGTGAACTGCAGATGCAGGAAGTCTTTTCATCAAAAGCGACCTCCGCCTCACGCATCGTCGGGGTGGTAAAGGGACATCTAAAGGAGAATCTGCCGGTAATCGATGTTAAAAACAGTTTTTCCATCGATGAAACACTTGAAGTACTTCCAGTCAACCAATCCCGCACTCCGTTCCCTGTTTCCATTTCCCGATGTACCGACCTCTGCGGAAATGTGCTCGACCGTATTTCGTCCAACCGGGTAATCGCTGTTCATAGTTCAGAATCATTACAGCGGGGTGATATGTTGCGACGGACAATCAGCTGATTCCACGGGGACACATCCGTTGAATCCGGTTTAAAAACCGTGTTTCGTGTTTGCGCCCGATCTTCCGTAACCATTAATGACCACTCATGGAAGCAGTGTTAAAATTCAAGCGATTACAGATAGCCTTTCGTAAAAACCGGACATGCTTTTTACCGTACTTCACGAAATGAACTGCTCATTGCGAACGGTGATAGGCGCGATGTATTCTCATTGAATACATTTTTAACCAATCTGAGAACATAAATGATGAAAAAAAAAGTATTTGAACGTTACAATGGTATTGACTGCATTATATTATTAATGAACACATCCGGTAATACCACCTACAAATACGAAAACATACCGGAGCATTCGGAACAGGAAAAGGTTCTCAATCAAGGAGCGTACGTATGAATTCACCGTTCAAATCAGGAATACTGCTACTTACCTCGTTGCTGCTTTTTTCGATGACCGCAGGAGTTTCCGGGCAGGTGGACCAGACTATTTATTTTCAGTATTGTGTTGCCCAACCCGATACATCCTGTTTTGAACCGAACGAAGGTGCTCTCGATTCAGTGGGAAGAGACGTCGCCGCGCTCGGCGGTACGTTCCGGTTCTGCCTGCAGCTTGACACCATCGATTCAGGGTATGCCCCCATCCGGGTGATCATGGTTCTTGACGAATCGGGAAGCATGTGCGAAAACTCCAATCAGTGCTGTACCGAGGGAGACGGTACGAACAACTGTATGCTCAATGACCCTACCAATCAGCGCGTTGCCGCAGCCCACCTTTTTGTTGACAGCCTGAGAGCAAAGAGCCCTGAATCGCAGGTCGGGATCGTCATTTACGCACAGAACGCCGAAACGCATAATCCGCTGCCTCTGAATTCCGACAACAATGTCTCACAGATACACGACTGGATCGACGGTGCGGCCTGCCAGGACCGCGGTATCGGAAAAACCACGAAAAGCCTCGCCACCTACCTCGGTCTCGGTCTCCAGACGGGCCTGCGAATCGCGGATTTCAATTTCGACCAGATGGACCCGTTCATGACCCGTCACGTCATTCTGCTGACGGACGGCGCATGGGATGATCTCGATATCCGTCATCCGGATTCCGTCGTCAGTGCCTACATCAGAACCAATCCGGGGCGTGCGGTTCCCGCGGTCCACGGCGTGTTTCTCTCCAATGTCGCGCTGCATGTCGAACATGGTTATCCACCTGAAGGCTGTTCCACGACCGATCCGGTGGACCTGTCCTATCTCGAGTACACCAGTAAGGTCCTCACTGGTGGCATGTACTTTCCCGGATCGACTCCTGAAAATATCGTCAGCAATTTTCAGACGCTCCTCGACAGCATGACCCGAACGGTACCGCAACAACTGGTTGAACTGATCGTCACCAATAATACCAATGGCGAGGTCAGCAGCAGCCGTACCATTACCCGTGTCGGAAGCGACGCCGTCTGGGAATCGACGCTGGACAATCTGACACTGGTGGAAGGACCGAATAATCTGGAAGTACGCCAGCGGATTTACAGTCCCTCGCTGGGTGATACTATCGTGAAAACCACCAATGTGATAATTGTCAGGAGTACCCTGTACCGGGAAACGCTTGATACCGACCTGTTCAAGGAGTACTGTGAACTGGTTTCAGCCCGATTAACCATCACCGTTACGCCGGAAATCAGATTGCAGAATGAAAAATTCGATGTCAAGGCGACCATTTCCAATGCGCAGAATTTCAAACTGGACACGACACAACTGAGAATATTCACCAGATTTCCCGACAACGAAAACGGTGTACTGGCCACCTTCCATCTCGACGGCGACCTTACCAATGCCACGGGTGGTACCGGTGCGACCGGAAGTCCCACCTTTACCACCAGCGCACAGCTGTTCGGCTCCGGTGCCATTACCAGTGGAAATTTTTCCTATTCGCTCGCACAGCTCGGTGGTGACTTCGTTATCGAAGAGTGGGTGAATCCCGGACGAAACGAAGCTGCCGTCCTGTTCAGTGGTTCCGGATATGAAATCGGTGTCGACAACGAAATGAAACTGTACTTCAAATCGGATAACAGCGTAATCGTTTCGGCCCTGGTACCGCTTGATGATGCCGCTTGGTCACATATCGCCGTCGTACGTACCAGTGGCAAAGTGCAGCTTTTCATCAACGGGATTGCCGTTTCCGATGAGGCATCATTTTCAACCGCGATCGCCGCCGGTGCAATCACCGTATCGGTGCCGAACCGCTGGTCGGTTGATGAAATCCGCTTCAGCAACCGTTCCAGAGTAAGCACCCAGGCAGGCACCAGGACACTTGCCATTCCGACGATTTCCAATATCACGTGGACCCTTGCTGATGTCGAATCGAAAGGTGAAGTGCTTACCGTTCCACCGACCAGCTGGGTAGACGCACAGCTTAATCTGCAGTTCTCGAGCCCGGTATCGGGACGTATTCTGGTGAACATGCGTCAGAAAAGCGCGGGAAGTATCGCTTCCGGGTGGTCGAAAAACAGTAATCCGGTCAGAATCGCCGACGATCTTGAGGGACCGTATGTCAAAAAAGGAACTCTTACGCCGGCAGCTATCGGCAAGCCATACGATACGCTTCTTTTGGAATTCAATGAGCCGATCACCTGCGATGAACTCACGGCCACGACCCCCGATCGGGTTTTCACGGTATCCAATGAACAGTCCATCGATCAGAATGCGGCACTCAACGGATCAGAATATTTGGAAAGCAATCCCTGCTCAGGAGATTTCATCTCATCGATAAAAATACTGGTTCCGACAGGACAGATAACACCCGAGGAAGACAGTATCCGGATTGTCCGTACAACAATTACCGATGCTGCGGGTAACGCGGCACAAACCGATAAAAAAGGTGAAATCGTCTGGGGTGCAGGGGCGGATCTCGAGATCACCGCTATTCCCAACGAACCCGGAAGAGACCTGGAAATCGACGATAATGTGAAAAACAACCTGAATATTCCCGAAGACTACGGAAAGGTTGTCCGGGTGATCGCGCGACGCGATTTGAAGGCGATGGATTTCAATACCACGAGACGTGATTCGGTATACGGAAAAGCGATGATCTACGATCCTGTCGGCAACCTGATTCAAACAGATCTGGATGTATTCGAGTCATCACGCCGGCCGCGAAACTACTATTTCGTCTGGAACGGTACGAACCGGACCGGTCGAAGGGTCGCAAGCGGTCCCTATCTGGTCGTTTTCAAATTCCAGTTTCCCGACGGTACTCCCATGATCGAAAAGAAAAAACTGGCATTACGCTGGTAACTGCAAACAGTAAAAATCGATTAATGGAGCGGTTCTTTTCAAAGAACCGCTTTTTTTATTCAATGAATTATCGCTTTCCCGCCTCACCCCTCAGGAGATTTCCCCGAAGGCCTCATCGACCCGATGTTGGTACTGATCGATCGTCGCACACCGCTGTATCTTTTTAAGCAGTGATTTTCCGGAATTGAAATTCGAAGCGAAATACCCCCAGAACTCCTTCATCTTTCCCAACAGATGGGAAGACCCGGAAAGCACCCTGCCGTTCTCCTTGAAAAGTTCATCATGAAACCGGCGAAGTACTACCGGATCACCCTTCCGCTCAGTGCCGGTACGTAGCGAATCAAGCAGCGTTAGCTGATGTACCACACCCCGTCCGATCATCCATCGTTCGACTTCGGGAAAACGATGTTGCAGAGATCTAAATCCATCCGGAGAAACGATGTCCCCGTTGTATACGATCGGATGGCGACAGAGTGCCGCTGCAGCGGCGAACCGGTCGAGATTGACGAAACCGCTGTAGGCCTGTTTCCCGGTCCGGGGATGGATGATCACCTCATCGAGCGGATAGTCGTTCAGGAGCGGCATCAGCCGTTCGAGTTCGGCATCATCGTTCAACCCCAGACGAACCTTCACCGATAATTTACCCGGTAACGCAGGAACGACATGATCAAGAATGGACATCACCAGATCCGGTAACGGCAGCAGACCGCTTCCCCGTTTTTTTTTCGTCACCAGCGGATGGGGACAACCGAGATTCCAGTTGACCGTCGTATATCCTGAAAGGTGAATATGTTTCGCAAGCAGCAGCAGATCATCCGGATTGTTGCCGATGATCTGCGGAATAACACGTTTCCGGTCATTTTCACTGCCGACGATATCCTTGAGATGCCTAAGGGCCACCTCTTTCCCCTTGACCGTCGTGATAAAAGGTGTCAGCAGATAATCGATTTTTCCGAAATACCGTTCAAACGCGGATCTGAAGATGACATCGGTAACACCACGAAGCGGAGCGAGGTAGAATTTTAATGACATTGAACAAAGATAGCACTTTGACGGAAAAGCGACAAGCGTTACGCGCCCTCTCCGTGCTGCCGTTGCAGCCATGCACGTACCAGCCGGGCCTCTTCATAACCAAACTCTCCCTGTGCCGCCTCCACCACCGGACGCAGTGCAGTCGTTCCGAGCCGTGAAAAATGTCCGGCAATGATATCCCGGAGTTTTTCATCAATGAATTGTCCTATCGGATAGTCATGACCGTGTGAAAAGAGCGTTTCGAGATGGGTAACGATAGTTCCGCGGGTACACCCCCGTTCACCGGCGATTTTCTCGAGGGAAAGACCCTGTGCCGCGAGTTTTCCCGTCTCAAGCGCCGAATTTCCCGGTCGTTTTTTCCGGGCTGCGGCCGGCGACACTGCGCCTGCCGGTGCGGATCGCCTTTCGGCAACTACATCGGGATGTTCATCGATATAACGGAGAACCACCTCCAGAAACCGTTTTCCGTATTGCTCGAGTTTAACGGCCCCCACTCCGGCAACTTCCAGCATCGCGCCCGGTGTGGAGGGAAGACGGCCGGTCATATCATGCAGCGTGCGATCGGAAAAAATAACGTACGGCGGTACCCCGCGTTCTTCGGCCAGCTGCCGACGCAGTGTGCGTAACTGTTCAAACAGCTGATTCGATGCTCCCCCGTACCTGGCGGCTGTCACCGCACGTACCGGCACCGTTCTCTGCAGTATCGATACCGTACGATCGCCGAAGAGTACGGTTAGAGCCTTTTTCGTCAGTTTAACGACAGGATAGGCGTCAACCGTCACGGTGCAGAGTTCCTCCGCCAGTAATGCCTCAAAAATTTCCCGCCAGCGCCGTTTGGGAAGATCCCTGCCCGCACCGTACGTTTTGATGGTATGGTGACCACAGCTGCGGATCTGCCGGGTGTCGGCTCCCCTGACCACGTTGATGACATGATTCATGCCGAACCGCTCACCGGTGCGGAAAACCGCCGAAAGCAGTATCTGCGCCTCGCGGGTGATATCCACTGTCTCGCTGCTCCCGGTGCAGACGTCACAACCGCCACAATTGTCACCCGGGAGTATCTCCCCGAAATGAGCGAGAAGCGTACGACGCCTGCAGATATACTGTGCGGCAAATGCCGCCATATCGGCAAGGGCGATCCGGTGCTGGCGTGCGATCTCCTCATTTTCCATCCGGTCAATGAAATAATGCAGGCGCGGCAGATCGCCACGGTTGAAGAGCAGGAAGCAGTGCGCCGGATCTCCGTCGCGCCCCGCTCTGCCGGTTTCCTGATAGTAGTTTTCGAGTGAGCGGGGCAGATCACCGTGCACCACATACCTGATATTCGATTTATCGATCCCCATACCGAAAGCTATCGTGGCGACCACCACGTCGGCCTTGTCCCGGCTGAACGCCTCCTGATTCGCACTGCGCGCGGCGTCATCAAGCCCGGCATGGTAAGGCAGGGCGCTGATCCCCTCCCTCTGCAGAAATTCGGTAGTGTTCTCGACACCTTCCCGTGTCATCCGGTAAACGATCCCGGGTTCTCCTTTGTATTTCTCGACAAACGACAATATCTGCCGTTCGGCATCCTCCTTGGGCTCCACTTCGTAGAACAGATTTTCCCGGTTGAACGAACCGCAATATAAAAACGGTTCATGCAGAACGAGCTGCCTGACAATATCCTGCCGCATCGTCCTGTTCGCCGAAGCGGTGAATGCGGCGACCGGAATACGCGGCAGTTTTCTTTTCAATGACGAGAGCAGCAGATAATCGGGCCGGAAGTCATGTCCCCACGCGCAGATACAGTGCGCTTCATCGATTGCGGCGAACGAAATGCTGCACTGACGCAAATTTTCCGTAAATGCATCAATGGCGAACCGTTCCGGGGATATGTAGAGAAGATCGAGTTTTCCATCCACCAGATCCCGTTCCACTGAGTTGCGCTCGCCAGCGGAAAGTGAACTGTTGAGAAAGGAAGCGCGTATACCGTTCGACCGGGCCGCATCCACCTGATCTTTCATCAGCGCGATAAGTGGTGACACGACGATACAGGTACCGGGAAGCAGACAAGCCGGCAACTGGTAACAGAGTGATTTGCCGCCGCCGGTAGGCATGACGGCAAGCGTGTCCTGACCGGTCATGATAGCACGGACGACCTCCTCCTGACCGGGTCTGAAATTTTTGAAACCGAAAATCCGTTCAAGTGCCGCGGCTACCTGCTCCTTTGCGGGAACCGCTTCTGCAGTAGTGCTCATTGACTCCTCTGGAACCGACTGGTGAAGTGTATGCTGCCCGGTGCACGGACCCGTCATCGCAGGGTCCGGACAGGAAACAAAATACACTGTGGAATCAGGGGGGCAAAACAGAGGCAGCCACAATGATTATCGAATTACCGCAAAGGTCCGATTAGCGCTGCCGAATGAACCGGTTATCAGTTGTACAATACATATACCGGCGGATAATCGTGCTTCGTGTATCTCTTCGGTGTAGGTTCCCGCGGATCTCACCCTGTCGGGAATCTGAAATGATGTACCGCCCCGGAGATCCGTAACGGCAATCCGGACTATGCTAAAACCGGGAAGTGTGTAGGTAACCGCAAGTGAACGGGAGGAGGCGTATTGCACGACCGACCGCAGCAGCTCCCCACCGGGAATGAACCGCGGTTCACGCTCAGGAGTCCCGACACCCGCCGACGCCGGAACCGCCGCTGAATTGGTATCGAAACCGGGCCGCTCAAGCCATTCCGAAATATCAACCGCTTCAAAATCGCTGCCCCTGAGCTGTTTGAGCGAGCTGATCTCCTCGTCATCCCACCGGTCATCGTGGGTCCCCTGGAAATACCAGTTGCTCCCGTTATCGGCAACGATAATTCCGTACTTTTTGAATGTTCGCAGAATCACCTGTATACGGGGCGTGAAGGCTGAAGTCGCATAATCCGCCTTGAGCCGGAACCGTAACCCCATGGGAGGCCGGTTGGAATCGGTCGACGAGGATGCGAAGTGCCGGGCCGGCCACAGATACGCTCTCTGACTCCGCTGCACCGTAAACCTGATCGCATGAGGAATTTCGCTGCCATCCGCCAGGGCACGTTCCACCTCATCATACCGTATCAGTAAAGGAAAAATGGGCAGTCCCGCGGCATCCGCCGAAGTCCATTCATCGGGGCGAAGATCATTCGACGTAAGATCGAACACCGCTCCGCACCCCCCTTCCCATTTGGTCCCATCGGCATTCCCGAACACATTTCCCGTCTCGTACAGGATTTTCGCACTGCTGTCGACAATAAGCATATGACGGTCGCCGTCATCGGTTACTCTCCAGTCGGATACCGTCTCGATGTACGGTTCCCGTGGAATCGGCCACGGACCCGGATCGCTTTCGTCTCCGTAAAGGGTCCACGTGATCGGCACCTTCGGCTGACCGGTTCCCACCACGTTGTAGGGAATTCCCATCGGTCGCATGGTGCCGCCATCGTCCCAGGCGGTACCGAAATCAGGATGAAACGAAGTATTCGCTCCGATCGAGGCGATGAAATTGTCGGAATTGGGATGCACCGGAAGAGAATCGATCCGTGTATTGAGCGCATGGTCCGGCGGAAAAACCGGCCCGGTATAGTCGGACATCTCCTGTGCCATCACCCCGGCGGTAGAGTACAGAAAAACCGCCAGGCTAAACGAAACCGTTTCCCTACAACGACGATCGATATGCATACCCCCTCCATTCAGCGCATGGTATTTTCGGCGGTCCAGTTATCATACCGGAATCTCCACAGTCACAGCCACCCTTCAAGTATATAATTTTCCATTAAAATCATGTAGTGCTATTCTTACCGCACCGAAGCAGTTGCCCGTTTCACCCGCATTTTATCATTTTTACAATATCGTCAACCGGTCGGCTCCGGCTGCGGGAAAAAGCGCGGCATACGGTTACCGGAAGCGATATGCATCACCGCTGGAACACCATCTATTCACCGGAAACTGCCGACAAATACTATGAAAAATCTACCCGTCATCATTATCGCCACACTGGCATCGCTCTGTGCCGTCGGGTGTATTCTTCTTATCATCGTTATTCTGCGGACCTCCGACGGGAACGGAAGGAAACCGGGACTGCTGCACCGGTTCTATAAACGTCCGACCGCAGAACGAACCGATGAAGCCATAAGAATTCCCGACCGACTTACCGATCCCGAAAACATGAATACCGCCGATTCCACCGCGACGGATACAATCCGGAACGACGAATTTCCAGCACCGGTTTTCCACAAGACCTATTCCTGTGAACAAATGATTCCGGCCGGCAGTCTGGCGGATATTATCTCCGGCAACGATCTCTACTGCAAAAAAAGTCCCTGGTCAAAAAACTGGGCCAACCCGAAAGGCAGGGGAATCCGGCTGACAAAGGAAGGCCTCTCCTTCGAGGACTCGGTCGTCACCGATACGCTCACCGGGATCATGTGGCAGCGGTTCGCCTCACCCCGACCGGTCACCTTCGGCAAACTCGAATCGGTGATTACCGCAATGAACACCGGCAGGTGGCAGGGATATGCGAACTGGAGAATGCCGACCATAGAAGAATTGCTTACCCTGCTCACCCCCGACCGTAACCGCTTCGGACACTACCTCCCCGACCGGTGGAACAGTAACGCCGATGACATCTGGAGCTGCAATCCCGCATGCGATTCTCTTTCGATACGGTGGATGTGGGTGGTACGGATGTCACATGGTCGCTGTAATCTGGGTAAACCGGATATAGAACGTTCGGTGCTAGCCGTGCGGGATATCCGGTAGGCGATGCGTTTCCCGGAAGATTTCATGTTTCAGCTTAAACCGGCAGAGCGTAACGAACCGGTCACAGGATGTGGCAGATTGACATTTCAACGGCTGGGCTGTTATAAGAACAAAACCTCTGATATTCACTTGATGAAGCATAGCGACTACAACAAATTTTCAAGCTTCCACGATGGTCGAGGACGTTATGGCATACTTACAATCAGCCGTGAAAATAATGCGGGTAGCCCGCCAACAAGTACGCACCCTCCACATCCCTGATTCCGGTCGCTTTACATAATACCAGTTTTGCGCCCATGCACGTCATGTGCAAGGGTCCCGCTCACGCCGCAAAACTCGTATTATGCAAACTTGCCTCTGCAACGACTCCGATCTACCCACCCCAAGCCCCGCCCTTCAAAGGGCGCGGGATGTTAACACAACCAGCACGCCAGCCGCTGGATTTATCGATAATCCCTCGGCTGTCATGATGGTTGCTGCGGTAGGCCGCACGGCAATGGTATTATTTTTACAGTGAATAAAAATAGGAGGTTTTATCCGATGATGCCGAAAACCATAGCAGAAAAAGTATTTGAAGATTTTTGCGATGCCAACAAAATCAAATGGGAAAAAATCATGGAAGGCCATCAAAAAACACCCGACTATAAAGTACAGTTTGGAGATGATTTCGTATTCATAGAAGTTAAGCAAATAGACAAAGATCAGTATTTTCATATTGATGGTGAAGTAAGTGGCAGAACAGTAGGATCTCATATCAGAGAAAAAATAAAAACAGCAAGAAAACAAATAAAAGTCGGAGCCGATCAAGGATGTCCTTCAATTTTATTGGTATACAATAATCTGGATGGATTGCAAATGTTCGGGACAGGACAGGACGATTTTATTGCTGCAATGTATGGTGATTTAACTTATGTAATCGACAAAAATCGACATGAATTCATTGACCAATACCATGGCCGTAATCAGTCATTCGCTGAAAATAAGAGTGCATATTTCAGCGCTGTCGGTTTTCTTTATCAGACAATAAATAGTTCTGGAATCAGGTTATATGAGAATGCTTTCACAAATAATAAGCTGAATTTTAATTGCATCCCCAAATGCATAGAGGTTGTCAGAATTAAACTGACGTAAAGAAATCCATTGCCGACAGGCCTACCGCAGCAACCGGCGTGACAACCGAGGGTATCCTCAATCATGCCAGCGGTTGGCGCGAACGGTTGCGTTGTGTTTTTTCTTCGCGTGGAGGAAGGCCGGGGAGTGCGCGAAGTATAACGGAGCGAACGTCAGGCCGACCGTAACGCTGTCCCCGAGGAACGTCCGGCCGGGACGCATAATACAACGTTATGTAAAGGGAGTCTTCGACCGGACCCGGAGCCGACTGACACTGCGAACAGCTGCGAGCAACACACAGCTCGCCGTGGCTGGCGGAGCCGGGTTTACATAACGTTATTATGCGGACCAAGGTCCGGCGGACCGAGGGGCAAATATCCGGCGTTCACTTTTAGTTGATCAGATTTAAATGAAGCCTGGACCGAGAAGAGATCAAGAACACACGTGAATATTTCTTTCATTTTTTGTCACACGTCCAGGGCACTTGCGGCGTTCAATCAAATGCATTTAGTTTTTTTTCTACTTCATCTATCATTTTCTGTAACGGCATCTCGGATTCTTTTATCCAATCAAACAATTCGTCATAAATATGAACCTTTAAATCAACTAAGTCGCCAAGTAGTTTGTCATACTCATTTTTACCCAATCTACTATTGTCATATTTACATAAATCATCAATCAGAGAAGACACCTTAAAACAATAATTATGTATTTCACTCAAGCGACCCGGTAAGGCACTCATTATATCACTTGAATCAATATCCGGTACTATCCCTTTTAACAAATTTGATAGTTTACTATGTATACTAAAGTCATATTTTTTTTCTTCCATTCTTTTTCGATCCTTAAAATGTGATGTCTATGTTTAGTTTATTCGCTAATTCTTGAGCTTTGGCAGCCAAGTCATCGGCATGTTTTAAAGCTTCTTCTTTGGCTTTAGTACCTAATCGTTCTGCATACTTTCGAATGTTATTTAAATGTTTTTTGAAATGCTTTAACTTATCCTTATTCCAATTTGGATCTGGTGGAGTAGATTTTACAGCCCCAAGGTGTTCTTCTGCCTGTTCAATTGCCTTTTTAATATGTTTTTCTGCTTGTTTTGCTTGGTCAGATAATAAAGTAATATCACCAAGAGAAGCTGCTATAGAGGCATTCCTGAGAGCAACATCAATTGGATAAAATAACGTAGTAAATAAAGCTCTTTGGTGATATCGGTATACAGGTGAAGTTTGCATTGCGATTGTATGGACAGATGACAATATAGCAGTTATCCCCATTGCCACATATAAATTTTGCATTGTCAGTATTGATTCACCGGATGGATCAAGGTAATAAATTGGGTTATTATTTGCATATAAATATTTATGCAAACTTGCAGGCATCATAGCAAAACCATCATACGGATCGACACTGGTAAACCGTCCCGTCACTGGGTCCATCCACCGAGCCCTGTTGTAATACAATCCCGCATTCGCATCCCAAGATTCCCCCAAACAGTTCGATCCAGCTCGATTTTTTCCCTATAAGGCCTTTTTCGCCAGGGGGGTGTCCGACTGCCTGGCTTTCAAAGAGCATAAGCGGCTAAAAAAAGAAGACCGCTCTTCACGGCATAATTATACATCTTCGACGGAGTTCGCAGGAAGGATTTTTTAACCGCGCGGATGGAACGCTTTAAGCAGTTTCGCAAGATCGGTTCTGTCAACTTTCGTATAGATTACCGTACTTGACAGTTTGGCATGGCCGAGTATCTTCTGCAGCACGGCGATACCTGCGCCGTTTTTGAGCATGTGGGTGGCGCAGGCGTGTCGCAGCCCGTGCAGCGTGGTGGTTTTATTAAGCCCGCCGCGTCGCAGCACATAACCGAATGCATCAAGACCGAACCGCTTGCCGTACCAGGTGACGAACAATGCCGGTTCATGCATCGATGAGAACGATACCGCATTCGTCCGTTCGGTTGCCGCATACCGCAGAAGCTCTTTTTTCGCCCGCTCCCCCATCGGAACGACCCGTTCGCGATCTCCCTTGCCGCGTACCCGTAACCAGTCGTCGCGGATGTCGGAGAGATTGAGCCGCTGCAGCTCACCCCTTCGCAACCCACACCCGTACGCAAGTTCAAGGATCGCCCGGTCGCGCGCTCCGATCCTCGGGTTTTCGACAACCTCGTCAAGAACGCGCTTCGCCTGCTCAACCGTGGGCACCTTGCGCATGCGGTAGGGTGGCCTTTTACGAACGAGCGATTCATCCCACGGGTTAACAAGCACGTACCCGTTGCGGTACAGCCATCGTAAAAACAAGCGGACTTCCAGTTTATAAGTGTGCATGGTTCGCGGCACTATTGTCGTACTCTTCCATGCAGCCCATGCCCGCAGATGCTCACCTGTCACCTCATACCACTCGCTTACGCCCTGCCGCTCAAGCCACCGCATGAAGTCGCCGAGCATTACCCGGACACGCTTGAGCGTTCCCGGCGAGCAGCGCCCCGCCACTTCCCGCAGATAATGCTCAAAGCGATTCTTCACTGTCACGCTCCCTCGGATGATACCGCCGCTGCGCTTCCTTGAGATCCTCGATTGCAATACGGGTGTATATCTGCGTGCTGCTGATGTCCGCATGCCGCAGAAGCCGCTGGATAAGGCGTATATCAGCCCCGTTTTTCAGCAGGTGGGTTGCGCAGGTGTGCCGTAAACAGTGCGGGGTAATCGGCTTGTCGATCGCCGCTTTTTTCGTGCAGCATTTAACGAGGTGACCTACCGTACCGGTCTGCATCCGGTAGCCCTGGGCGGTTAAAAAGAGAGGATCGGCCCCGGCCTGCACTTCCTTTTTCTGGCGCTGCGATACCGACCGGCCTCTCCCGCGTGCCGCAAGCAGCGTATCGCGTGCAAAATAACGATAATGCTCCACGGCATGCGCAGCCTCCCGGCCGAACG
>JAFGHA010000077.1 GCA_016930275.1 Chitinispirillaceae bacterium | reverse complement strand
ATTACATCGATCTCTACTATCAGCATCGTGTGGACCCCGAAACACCGATCGAGGAAACGGTCGGTGCGATGGCGGAGCTCGTGCAGGCGGGGAAGGTGCGGTATACCGGTCTTTCCGAGGCGGATTCAGAAACCATCGCCCGTGCTCACGCGGTGCATCCCGTCAGTGCGCTCCAGACCGAGTATTCCCTGTGGTCGCGTGACGTCGAGGCAGACATCCTGCCGACGGTCAGGCAGCTTAACATCGGATTCGTAGCATACAGTCCTCTCGGCCGGGGATTTCTAACCGGGGCGATACGGTCACGAAGCGACTTGCAACCCGGAGACTGGCGACTGGAGAATCCACGATTTACCGAAGATGCGATCGCCAGGAACAGTCGGCTGGCTGATGTGGTCGCGGAAATAGCCAGAGAGATAGGAGCCACGGCTGCTCAGGTCGCATTGGCGTGGGTGCTGGCGCGTGATGTTCACATCGCCGCGATACCGGGAACAAGGAGGATCGAACGTCTGGAGGAAAACCGGGCGTCACAGGATATCACATTGCGACAGGAACATCTGGATAGCCTTGAGTCCGTCATCGATCAGGGGGTAATAGGGGAGCGGTACTGATTCTTCTTTGGAAAAGCATGTGTGCTGACCGTAACGGACAGAGGGTACGGCAGAACTCCCGGTGAAACGATCTCTGTCAATATCTGGTGGCCAGAAAACTCAATCCGAATTGCAGTGCATTCATTCTGAAGTCGACATCGAATGACGGATAGGAACCGGATCTGTGGAAACTCTTTTCGAAGTGATTGAATGAATAACCCGTAATGGCCGCCACTCCGAGAGCGACCTTTTTACCGACCCACTATTCCCTGGTAACAGCAAGTTGCAGGAGTACCGTGTTCCTTTTTTTTGGGGGGGGGGAGTGACGGTTGTTGCATTTTATTTTGAGATAGTTGACAAAATAAATTCAACATTTCTTCAAATCAACATTACTCTGTTCTTCATGATAATAAAAACGAACTGTTTTCCCGATATAAAAACAACAGGATGGGTTTTCAATAACCGTTCAGGTTCGAACAGTTACAAAGAATCGCCGAACAGTGAATAAAAGGTACTGACCGTTTTCTTCCCTACTGTTCGTAAATCCGATGCCGGAACTTCATGGTCATTTACGGTATGGATATAAAGCAGTGTACCTTCTTTAATTGTATCGATGATTGTTCTGTTCAAAGATAACGGCAGCGCAGGGCACCCCCAGCTTCTGCCGAGCCTTCCATTCTTTTTGATGAATTCCGGAGAAACATAATCAGCGCCGTGAATGACTATCGCGCGTTTGAATGCATTGTCGTTGATGTTTTTTTCGAGACCTTTCAGCTTTAACGAATATCCGTGTTTTCCGGTGTAGGGTTTCATCGTTGTAAAAAATCCCGGACAGCTCATTTTTGATTCATTTTTATTGGAAAATGAATGAGCGAATTCGTTCCCGCTGTTTCTTCCGTGGGCGACTAATGAGGCATGCAGTATTCGCATTTGAGTTACATCGAGCACGTACAGTCTTTTTTCGTTTGAAGATTTCGAGTAGTCGATGAGTGTTACGATGTTTTTCTTTTTAATACTGTTGCGATGTATGCCGTTCGAGTAACCGACAATGCATTGCCGGAATGCGTTTTTATTTATCTCCGGAAAATGTTCTGTTCTGACAGTTTCGATGTCGTTGATGAATTTCGTGAACAGAGTATCTGTTGCGTTTACTTTATTACTTGGATCGTTGGAGCACAGGATTTGTGCGAAGGTGAGAAGGAGTATGGTTGTTTTGAGTATCATTTTCAGTAACTGTTAAATTTTTACAGCATTCAGAATAGCGGCATGGGACTGTAATTAAAAAAAAGGCCATATTTGAGTTCACTCTATAGATATTTGATAATATATATACCGGATGCCGCACACGCACCGGTTCGATTCCGTAGGTGCCGGTGGAGGTTGACCCGTCTGCCCCTGATATCGTAATAAACGGCGGAACCGATTGTTTTCGAACGAAAACCGGGGGTAACGAGCACTCTTGCAGGATTAACATGTTTTCTGCGTACCGGTTTTCGTGCTATCGGTCTGCCGGCACCGAGTTCCTCCGATCGCAGGTAGGAAATGCCGTTGTGCGTTAAAAACCAGAGATCTCCGTTTCTAGTGATATGTATCGATCTGACGCGCGGGTCAGAGAAACCGTCCTTTACGGAAAACGTCTGCCAGTGTGTTCCGTCATAACGTGAGACACCGGGTACCCCCTTGCCGACTCCCGGATCGCAGCCGAACCACATTGCTCCCGTGCGGTCACACGCCATGGAGCTGATATAATACCCGTCGGTACTGTTGATTAGTTCCCAGTCATCACGGTTCCGACGCCATAATCCTTTGCAGTTGACGTAACTGCCGCCTGTCCAGTCGCCTCCGTACCCGACCCACAATGCTCCGGAGGAATCTTCTCCTATTCCGGTCACGATCGTAGTGAGTGCCGTTGTATCGTGTTCAATGGTTGATCCTTCCGCACTATCGCAGTAAAACAACCCGCGTGAACAGGATCCGAACCAGAGGGTACCTCTGGAGTCTTCGTATACGGGATGGCAGCCGCCATTACTATTGAAGAGTGTATCCGGAAATACCTGCCAGTTCGTACCGTCGAACCGTGCCGGTTTATAGGGGATAAGCCAGATAGTGTTCCGGCGGTCGATATGCAGGCTTTGCCTGTCGACTTTCACGCTATCGGGAATCGGACTGCATGTCCAAACATCGTTTTCAAACCTGCAAAGTGACGGGGCATCACCGCCGCATACACACCACAGGACGTTGTTGCCATCCATGGCCATACTGGTAATTACATCGGAAGTCAACCCGTCGTTTGTTGTATATACTTTGATCTCGTCCCTGTCACGTCCATTGTAATAGGCGATACCATTTCCGATGATATTCAGGTCTATGTCCGTATGCCAGGAGGATTTGAACCACATTCCCCCGGAGTCGGTTGCCGAAGGCACCAGCTGATCTATACTGAACGATGGGAGACCTGGCAGAAAATCGTCAGCATCGATCCACGATTCACCATCGTACATACCGATACCATTTCCCACTATCCATATATTTCCTTTGCGGTCCTCCGAAAGATAGAATGGAATTGTTCCGGGAGGACCGGTTTTGAAATCATACTCTTCCACACCGGTTTCGTCGGACCGGACAAGTCCCTTTCCGGCTCCTATCCAGAGCCTTCCGGCAGTGTCGATGGTCATTGACGAAGGCAGACACAGACTGTCTTTCACACTACGGAATGCTTCCCAGTTGCCGCAATCGACCGTATCGATATTTCCGTCAATGCGCTGGATTCGGAAAGTGAAACGGCCTGCTCCACTGTCAATCGGGACAGCCCGCTGATTGATATCGTGGACGATGGGTGTAATACCGTACACACTATCGGGCATCTGATGCCATGAAGTACCGTCAAACATACTGTAACCGTTCGGTTCCGGAAGTGATGACATTGCTACTCTAAAGGGAAGCCATAAACGACCGGCAATATCAACATGGGAATATTGTGGTAAATAATACGACCTGTTCCGGACAGTATCGGAAAACGTATCGGTGGCGGATGCGAGTACGACGATACTGTCGTAAGGGAACTCCCCAACAAGATTAAGCGTATACAGTATTGAATCAACCGTACCGGGCAGGAGAAAACGGGAACCGCCCGGTCGATTCAAAAGACCTGAGGTATCGCTGAACGGGTGCCACGATCGATCGTCAAACCGGTCAAAACCGGTATTTGTCTTGGCCCATATATTTCCGGCGGAATCGAGACCGATGAAGGTACAGAAGTTATCCGACAGGCCGTTGGTTGTCGTGTACTCCGTGGCGGTTTCACTGGCCATATCCCACCGTATCACCCCGCCGCAGGTCGCAATCCAGATGCAGTTGTGCTGCAGCAGCAGTTTGAACTTCATAGATTTGTCGGTAAAGACCTCGAAGTTGAAGGCGGAAAGGAGGGTGGGGGTGGAGAGGATGAGAAGTGTGGTTATGCTGCTGATTATCGGGAAAAAATAAGAAATCCTTTTTCCGGAGAATGAAAAAATGTTGCTGCCGGTAGACACGAGCGACCTTTGTAGAAGAGAAATGGTAATCCAGCCTTGCTAAAGAAATTAAATCGGGTCATCTGTAAGGAAAATAGAAATTCGGAAAATTTATGAACTAATCTTCACTCCGGAAACCGGCAATTCTGTGTACTGTCCGGTCTTAACTCACCTGAAAATAAAGAATATTGGTAAAAGTGTGCTTATATTAAAGATTCAGATCCTTGTGGATCCCTGCAGGTGGCTGCTGGATGCTTCAGTTGGGGATGACATTATTCTGACTCCTGACTTCTATTTGAAACGGATCGGAGTTACTTATGCGATTAAATAAGCTGTTGTGGAATTGGATGTCTGGTGTACTAGTACTGCTGCTTGTTCTTGCCGGTGCAATCACGAGAGCGACTGCTGGAGACTGTACCATTCAATTTGATAGTCTTCTGCAGCACATGACCGGTTTTGGGGGTTCAACAGCGTGGGCCGGTGGATTGGCGGATAATTTAATAAATGGTCTTTTCTCGCCGACGGACGGTTGTGGATTGACACTTGTCCGAATGAGAATAGCTCCCAACGGAACCACCGGCTCGGGTGAAATAACCATCGCTAAAAAAGCCCAGGCATTGGGCGCTTCGATATGGGCGGCACCCTGGTCGCCGCCTGCCGCCTGGAAAGACAATAATAATGTCAACAACGGTGGAAGCCTCAAGCCTGAAAACTACCAGGACTGGGCTGATCAGCTTGTCTCCTATGTTAAAAACCTGAGTACGCAGGGGGTCGATCTTAAGTGGATTTCGGCACAGAATGAGCCCAACTGGACCGCGGATTATGAGTCATGCAGGTATACGCCTGCACAGATAGTGACCTTTATCGGAGAATATCTGGGCCCGTCGCTTGAAAAAGCGGGCCTTAAGACGCGGATCATCGCTCCGGAAGTGATCAATTGGGGAGGACTGAAACAATATGGCGATGCGATCCTGAACAATGCAAATGCACTCAAATATTGCGATGTGATAGCATCCCACTCTTATGGTGACGAGCCCCGGGCGCCGAATTACCCCTACAAACTGGTTCTGGAGAAAGGCAAGGAACTCTGGGAAACAGAATACGGATTCGACCAGTTTGCCGGTGACGAATCGATGGTACCCGGAATAGCCATTGCCAAGCAGATGCATGGTCAGATTGTCAACGGTCCCGTAAGCGCCTACCACACCTGGTGGATTATCCCGGCCGACGGAGTCAACGGCACAGCATCAAATGGGCTGGTCATGCGCGGGAAGGTTGTTCAACGCGGTTATGTCATGGGTAATTACAGTCGTTTTGTCCGGCCGGGATCCTATCGGGTCGCGGCAAACCCTAATCCGACCAGCGGTGTTCTGGTTACTGCCTATAAAAATGATTCTCTCGGCCGCCTTGTGGTGGTGGCTATCAATGAGTCGTCCTCGGCGGTTCAGCAGAAATTCGTTCTGAACGGCGCGACCGTGCCGAACATGACCCCCTGGGAGACTTCCGACGCGGTAAAGTTGACGGCCCGTGAGCAGATCACCGCAGGCAGCAGTTTCTCCTGGTCGCTTCCCGCAAAAAGTGTTGTATCGTTTGTGGGTTCCTATACTGTCGGGACCGGCAGGAACGAACAAGGGCTGATTGCAGGTAAAAAAACAGCCGGGAAAATCACTATAGACAGAACCTCCATTACTGCGATACTGCATGAAAAGGGGGATGTTACTCTTTCGGTTTATACGCTGCAAGGCTCGCTCATCGGATCGGCTGCCGGCAGGGGGCCGGGCAGGTACCACATACCTCTTAGTCAATGTACCGCCGGAACGTATCTGGTATGCGTTAAGAAATCAGGCCATTACATTTCCGAGGAGCTGGTGGTACTTAAAGACTGATCCGACTGCGGTTTGAGGATAAGGAGCGATCAACAATTTTCCTGCAAAGGCTATACCCTTTTTTCATCTTTCAACGAATAGGCTCTTTACAATTTCAGTTATTGTACCGGATTTTCAATTACAGTTATTAACTGTCTCATAACAGAAAACATGAAAATACCGGAAAACCCTAATAAAAAGATACTTTTTAAGTGCAGACAATTATGAGACCGTTAATATTTGCAGATACCGCACTATTTACCCCCGGTTGTTTCAAACCTGTAGGATTTTGATTGTGGACCGAAATACAGCTCATGTTTGTATACCCTGCATAGTTGTTTTTTGAGGTGTGCTCCTTCTCCCGGATCTGAATAATAAACATATTTTCCTAAAAACTTTTCACGCTTGTACCCTTTCAAACGCTCTTCCGTCCAGAACGCAACCAATGATGAATCTGAGTAACAGAAAACGGCACACAATATATCCGTATTGCAACCCATTATATAAAAATCATACACACGTCCCTGATCATTCCAGGTATCACCGGAACAAATACCGGCACTGTGGAACAGAATATTGATCGAATCCCTCGAAAACGTAAACGGTTGCCCGATCCCCGCAATTTCGAGATAACGTCGCCATGGTTTCCTGTCAGTCAGATTATCTGAACCGATTATCGCATGAACCTGCACTTCATGCTTATAGTCTCTGAAGCCACTACAGTCAATAGCTTCCTTTCCCCAGATTTTTCCAACCGGTATCGTGCACGCGGAATCCTTAAAAAGGTTCGTCGTGTCTTCGATACTTACACAATTCTGAAATTTTGCGCCGATGGAGAGGGTTTAGTATTAAAAACAAGACGGAGTCAATTTTAACAAACGCATGGAAAGTGACGACCAGATCTTTTCCGGTATAATGTATGAAGTCATTGGCAGTATCTACGACGCAAACGGTTATAGCTGCATTGGGATACAAAACGCCGGCAGTATCTCCATACCCGTATCTCTCAACAAAGAGTGTGTTTCCCTTCAATACACTGCCAGAAAGGAGCGACGTCGTCATTAGAAGGATGGTGAGTGGCTTGAACACAGTGCATTGTAGGGATTTCATGTCAATGGTATTCATAATAAGTTAAGTTGCGGCTTTTTCAATAATTTTTTCAGGTTGGGGGCCTTTATTTTTCTTTCTGCGGCACGGGCAATGGTGCACAATGTACGTTTCCCGCGGTTAGTAGTAATTTAGATTCAGAACCTTTTCAGTTTCAAGGACAAACACTATTCATTATAGCGGGGGT